>CP107926.1:7052500-7357500 GCA_036015235.1 Streptomyces sp. NBC_00433
CGGCCGCCGTGGCGGCCGCGACCGTGGTGCGGCCCGCGCCGCCCGCGCCGGTGATCAGGACGGTGCGAGCGGGAGCTGCCGGCATCAGCCGGCGGTCTCGGCGTCGGCCTCGCCGGCGGCTTTCTCGGGCGCCGCCTCGACCCGCTTCTTCAACCCGGCGAGCGCCCGGTCGATGATGACCTTCTCGGCCTTGCGCTTGATCATGCCGAGCATCGGGATCTTGACGTCCACCGTGAGCTGGTAGGTGACCTCGGTGCGCCGCCCGCCGTCCAGCGCGGCGAGCGCGTAGGAGCCGTCGAGGGTGCGCAGCATCTGCGACCTGACCAGCGACCAGCGCACCTCGTCCGGGCTGATCCAGGTGTAGGCCAGGGTGTGGTCGTCCTTGATCGCGCCGGCGTCGAGCAGCAGCCGCACCTGCTGGGCGCGGCCGTCCTCGTCGCGGGAGAGGACCTCGGCCTCCTTGACCTCGCCGGTCCACTCCGGGTAGCGGTCGAAGTCGGCGATGACGCCCATGACGGCGGTCGGGGCCGCCTCGATCGTGATGCTCGACCGTGTGTGTTCCGCCATCGCCGTGGCCCTCCGGACTACTGGTGCAGGATGCTGCGTGAAGTGTGCTGAGGAGTGTGCTGAGAGGCTATCGCGCCCAGGTGGCAGGGCCGTCACCATGCGGGGGCGGTTCGCCTCGTGCCTCACCACTCCAGCACCCACGGGGTGCGGGTGTGGTTGAAGTGGCCGACGTTGACGCATTCGGTGCGGCCGATGCGGGTGCGGGCGACCAGCGGCTGGTGGACGTGGCCGAAGAGCGCGTATTTCGGCTGCACCGTCCGGACCGCGTCGAGCAGTGCCTGGCTGCCGCGCTCGAACCGGCGGGCGGCGGTGTCGTAGCACAGCTCGGGAACAGCCGGCGGGATGTGCGAGCACAGCACGTCGACCGGGCCGAGGGCGGCGACCTTGGCCGCGTATTCCTCCTCACCGACCTCGTAGGGCGTGCGCATCGGGGTGCGCAGGCCGCCGCCGACGAAGCCGAAGACCCGGCCGCCGATCTCCGCGGTGGTGCCGTCCAGCACGGTGGTGCCGGGGCCGGCGTACTCGTACCACAGGTCGGGGACGTCGACATTGCCGTAGGTGGCGTAGGTCGGGGTCGGGAAGGCGGCGAAGAGCTCGGCGTACTGCTTGCGCACCGCGGCCTCGATGGCCCCGTGCCGGTCGATGCCCGACCAGAGCTGGGCGTCGAACCTGCGGGCGTCGTCGAAGCGGCGGGCGGTGCGCAACTCGACCATCCGGTCGGCGTTCTCGACGCCGAAGAGGTCGGGGAAGATGCCCCGGGAATGGTCGGCGTAGTCCAGGAAGAGGATCAGGTCGCCGAGGCAGACCAGCGCGTCGGCACCCTGGCCGGCCCGGGCCAGCGCCTCGGCCGCACCATGCACGTCACTCACCACATGCACCCGCATGCGGTCACTTTATAGCGCCCCGCGCAGGCCGCCCCGCTCGCGGGTCACCTGTGGATCGGCGGGGCGTTGGTCTAGTCTTCCGGGCATCGGTGCCCCCGCCCCTCACGGTGTGTGATGCTTAAAACATCTTGTCGTGCCCCCTATCGCCGGAGCTTTACCGATGGGTAACGTCCAGCCCGTCCATCACCTTCCCTCCGGGTGCGCCGTGGCACCGATGAGGAGCAGTCGCCTTGCGTGAGTTCAGCCTTCCGGCCCTGTACGAGGTCCCCGCTGACGGGAATCTGACGGACCTGATCCGCCGCAACGCCGCCCAGCACCCGGACACCCCCGTCATCGGCCGCAAGGATTCCGCCGGCCACTGGCAGGACATCACCGCGACCCGCTTCCTCGCCGAGGTGCGGGCCGCCGCCCGCGGGCTGATCGCCGAGGGCGTGCAGCCCGGCGACCGCGTCGCCCTGATGTCCAGGACCCGCTACGAGTGGACGCTGCTCGACTTCGCCGTCTGGAGCGCCGGCGCGGTCACCGTGCCGGTCTACGAGACGTCCTCGGCCTCCCAGCTCGAATGGATCCTCGCCGACTCCGGCGCCGTCGCCGTGGTCGTGGAGTCCGGCCCGCACGAGCGGGCGGTGGAGTCCGTACGCGAGCGGCTGCCGCAGCTCAAGCACGTCTGGCGGATCGACACCGGCGCGGTCGACGCGCTGGTCGCCGCCGGCGGCGACATCTCCGACGCGGTGCTCGACGAGCGCGGCGCCGCCGCGAACGCCGACTCGCCCGCGACCATCGTCTACACCTCGGGCACCACCGGCCGCCCCAAAGGCTGCGTGCTCAGCCACCGCAGCTTCTTCGCCGAGTGCGGCAACGTCCTCGAACGCCTCGCCCCGCTCTTCCGCACCGGCGAGTCCTCGGTGCTGCTCTTCCTGCCGCTCGCCCACGTCTTCGGCCGGCTCATCGAGGTCGCCGCCGTGATGGCGCCGGTCAGGCTCGGCCACGTGCCCGACATCAAGCACCTCACCGACGACCTCCAGGGCTTCAGGCCCACCCTGATCCTCGGGGTGCCGCGGGTCTTCGAGAAGGTCTACAACACCGCGCGGGCCACCGCCCAGGCCGGCGGCAAGGGCAAGGTCTTCGACAAGGCCGCGGCCACCGCGATCGACTACAGCCGCGCCCTGGACACCCCCGCCGGCCCCTCGGTCCGGCTGCGCCTCACCCACAAGGTCTTCGACCGGCTCGTCTATGCCAAGCTGCGGGCGGTGCTCGGCGGCCGGGCCACCCACGCCGTCTCCGGCGGCGCCCCGCTCGGCGAGCGCCTCGGCCACTTCTACCGCGGCATCGGCTTCACCGTCCTGGAGGGCTACGGCCTCACCGAGTCGTGCGCGGCCACCGCCTTCAACCCGTGGGACCGCACCAAGATCGGCACCGTCGGCCAGCCGCTGCCCGGCTCCACGATCCGCATCGCCGGCGACGGCGAGGTGCTGCTCTACGGCGAGCACCTCTTCACCGGCTACTGGAACAACGAGCCCGCCACCGCCGAGGCCATGGCCGACGGCTGGTTCCACACCGGTGACATCGGCGCGCTGGACGAGGACGGCTACCTGTCCATCACCGGCCGCAAGAAGGAGATCATCGTCACCGCAGGCGGCAAGAACGTCGCGCCCGCGGTGATGGAGGACCGCATCAGGGCCGACGCGCTGGTCGCCGAGTGCATGGTCGTCGGCGACGCCCGCCCCTTCGTGGCCGCGCTGATCACCCTGGACGAGGAATTCCTGCCCCAATGGGCCGCCCAGCACGGCAAGACGGGCAGCACCGCCGCCCAACTGGCAGCCGACCCCGACCTGCTGGCCGCGATCCAGCACGCGGTGGACGAGGGCAACACGGCGGTCTCGCAGGCCGAGTCGGTACGCAAGTTCCGCGTCCTCCCGGCGCAGTTCACCGAAGAGTCCGGGCACCTGACACCGTCGCTGAAGCTCAAGCGCAACGTGGTGCTCGCCGACTACGCGGCCGACGTCGAGGCGCTCTACATCCGCTGAGCCCGCCCGGGGCCCCCGGGCCGACCCCTGCGGCGCCCGTCAGACGACGGCGCCGCGGCCGGGATCGTCGTCGTCGTCCTCGTCACCCGTGCGCATCCGCGCCACCAGCGTGGCGAAGCCGCCGAGGAAGCCGCCGACACCCACCGTGACCGCCCACCAGGTCAGTTCGACCTGGAGAAGCACGAACGCGAGCAGCAGCAGCGGGCCGCCGAGCACCGCGATCCAGGCGAATTTCGTCGTCACGTCCGCATCCGGCAGCGGCGGCGGCTCGGGCGGCACGAAATGCGCCTCCTCGTCGTCGTCGGCCAGTTCGTAGTCCCGCGGACCGCTGATCACCGGGTGGATCACGATCGTGCGGTCCGCGGGCGGCGGCGCCGTACTGACCGCCGCCGGATCCGTCGGGTCGGGATCGGCCGGCGGCAGCGGGACGTTCTCCACCTCGGGCCATGCCGCGGCCGTGGCCGGCTCCGGGTCGTTGTCGTAGCCGGCGATCAGCGCGGCCCAGGCCGCCTCCTCGTCCAGCGGCGGGCGGGGCGGCTCGTCCTCGCTCGGGGCGGTGCCCTCGTCCTCGCGGTCAGCCACCGGCCGTACCCTCCTTCACCGTGTCGCCCGCCGTGCCCGCACCGGTCGACAGCCGCTCGACGAAGGCATACGACTCCGCGAAGATCCGCTCCGCGTCATGGTCCAGCGTCGCCACGTGGAAGCTGCGCTCCAGCACCTTCTCGGTGACGTCCGTGGACGACACCGAGCCGAGCACCACCGCCGAGTTCGACGGGTGCACCACATGGTCGACCCGGCTGTGCAGCAGCAGCAGCGGCTGCGTGACCTGCGGCAGCGCCGCTCTGACCAGCCGCCACAACCCCGTCAGCGAATGGACCGCGCGCAGCGGCGTGCGGTCGTAGCCGATCTCGGCGCCGCCCTCCATGGCGATGTCGCTCGCGATGCCCTTCACCGACGGCACCACCTTGCTCAGCGCGGCCACCGCCTTCAGTGCCGGACTGTCGGCCTTCACCGACGGATTGACCAGGATCAGGCCGCTGATCTCGGCACCGTGCCTGGCCGCCAGCCGCAGCGCGAGCGTGCCGCCCATCGACAGGCCGCCCACGAAGACCTGCGAACAGCGCCCGGCCAGCTCCGCCAACGCCCGGTCCACCTCGGCGTACCAGTCCTGCCAGCCGGTCACCTGCATGTCCTGCCAGCGGGTGCCGTGCCCCGGCAGCAGCGGTACGGACACGGTCAGGCCGCGCTCCGCCAGGTACTCGCCCCAAGGGCGCATCGACTGCGGGGAACCGGTGAATCCGTGGCAGAGCAGCACGCCGATCTCGCCGCCGTCATGGCGGTACGGTTCGGCTCCGGGCATGAGCGGCACCGTGGGTCTCCTGTTCGAGGGCGTGAAATCGCGTACGCGGGTACACGAAGTACACGGAGGTCGGACGTTCAGCGTACGCGGCCGCGATACCAAGCGGTAAGCCCCATCGGAAGCAGCCGGAGCCGCCCGCTGGCGTTAAGGTCGGTGCGTCGGCTACAGGAGGTCCGAGGTTGTTCTACGGCGCGATGAAGATCGCCATCGGCTCGCCCCTCAAGGCGGCCTTCCGACCCTGGGTCGAAGGCCTTGAGCACATCCCGCACGACGGTCCCGCGATCCTCGCGAGCAACCACCTGTCGTTCTCGGACTCCTTCTTCCTGCCCGCGGTGCTCGACCGGAAGGTCACCTTCATCGCGAAGGAGGAATATTTCACCTCGCCCGGCGTGAAGGGCAAGCTCACCGCCGCCTTCTTCAAGGGCGTCGGCCAGCTCCCCGTCGACCGGTCGGGCGCCCGCGGCGCCGGCGAGGCCGCGATCAAGAGCGGGGTCGCCGTGCTGGAGCGCGGCGAGCTGTTCGGGATCTACCCCGAGGGCACCCGCTCGCCCGACGGCCGCCTGTACCGGGGCAAGCCGGGCGGCCTGGCCCGCGTCGCCCTCGCCAGCAAGGCACCGGTGATCCCGGTGGCGATGATCGACACGGAGAAGGTGCAGCCGGTGGGGAAGGTCGTACCGAAGCTCTCGATCCGACCCGGCATCAGGATCGGCAAGCCGCTGGACTTCTCCCGCTACGCGGGCATGGAGGGCGACCGCTTCATCCTGCGGTCGATCACGGACGAGGTCATGTACGAGATCATGAAGCTCTCCGGCCAGGAGTACGTCGACATCTACGCGACCGCGGCCAAGCGGCTCCTCGCCGCGGAGTCCAACTCCCCGACGCCCCCTCGGTAGGCCGTCCCCCCCCCTTGCGCAGGGGGCGCCCTTCCGCCGGGCGCGGTGGGTGTGCGGCTCCCCTTCGGCAAGGGGGTGCCTCTCCGTGCACCGCGGTCGGGGGTCCCTTGCGCAGGGGGCGCCTTTCCGCTGGGCGCGGTGGGTGTGGGGCTTCCCTTCGGCAAGGGGGTGCCTGACAGGGGCGCGGGGAACTGGTCGACCAGCCCACCACCGGCCGGTGGTCCCGAGCGAAGCGAGATGGGGGTACTCCCGGGCAAAGCTCTGGGGGAGGACCGAACAGCCCCTTCGGGCCGGTGACGACCCGCGCGCCCGGTGGGGGCCGGTCGCTCCGCTCTCCCCGGAGCTTCGCCTGGGGGTACCCCCACGCGCCCCTGGGGTGGTGGCGGTCTTCGCCACACGACGGTCGTGGTGGGTTGCGCGCGCCGTTCCCCGCGCCCCTGTCGGGCGCCCCGAGGGCGCATGGTGCGGGCTAGGCTGGCGGCGGTCGGGGGAAAGGGGCGCCGCATGCGCATGTCGGTGGAACAGCCGTTGTGGCGGGCGCTCGTGGCGTATCGCGTGCTGACGGCCGCGTACGCCGTGGCGCTGTACTGCTACGCGTACGACGAGATGCGTCACCCCCTGCTGGGCGGAGCCTACGTCGGGGTGCTGGCGGTGTGGACGCTGGCCACGCTCGGGCGGGTGATGTCGGCCCGGCGGTGCACCAGAGGCTTCCTCGCCGCCGATCTGGCGCTGGCGCTCACCGGCATCCTGCTGACCGCGGTCGTGGACACCCAGGCGCGTATCGACTCGGGGTCCTTCACGCTGCCGTCCATCTGGACGGCGGGATCGGTGCTGGCGTTCGCTATCAAGGGCGGCTGGCGGTGGGCCGCCGTCGCCTCCTCGCTGGTGGCCGTCGCCGACCTGGTCGAGCGGCGCAGCGCGGCCGGCGACACCCTGCACAACGTGCTGCTGGTGTGGGTCGCGAGCATCGGCATCGGCTATGTGGTCGAGGTCGCCAGGATCAGCGAGCGCACCCTTGCCCGCGCCCTGCAGATCGAGGCCGCCACCCGGGAGCGGGAAAGGCTGGCCAGGGACATCCACGACGGTGTGCTCCAGGTGCTGGCGATGGTCCAGCGGCGCGGCAACCAGGCCGGCGGCGAGGCCGCGGAGCTCGGCAGGATGGCCGGCGAGCAGGAGGCCGCGCTGCGCACCCTGATCAGCGGCGCCCCCGTCCCGGCGCCGCGCGGCGCGGACGACGCCCCGCCGGGGCCGCACGACCTGCGCACGCTGCTCGCGCCGTACGCGTCGGCACGGGTGACGCTGTCCGCGCCCGGCACCCCCGTGCTGCTCGACCCGGCGGCCGCCGGGGAGCTGTCCGCCGCGGTGGGGGCGGCGCTGGACAACGTGTGGCGGCACGCCGGTGAGCGGGCGCACGCCTGGATCCTGGTCGAGGACGAGCCGGACGTGGTGCTGGTGACCGTTCGGGACGACGGTCCCGGCATCCCCGAGGGCCGGCTGGCCGCCGCGGCGGCCGAGGGGCGGCTGGGGGTGGCCCAGTCGATCCGCGGACGGCTGGGCGACCTCGGCGGGACCGCGGTGCTGCTGTCGCTGCCGGGGCAGGGAACCGAGGTGGAGCTGCGGCTGCCCAGGGCCGGGCTCGTCAAGGACACGGCGGCACCGGCCGCCGCCAACGGAGGAGGCACCGCATGACGGTCGGCGACGACCAGGGCACCCGGCCGGCGGTCACGGTGATGGTGGTGGACGACCACCCGATGTGGCGCGACGCGGTCGCCCGCGACCTGACCGAGGCCGGCTTCACGGTGGTGGCGACCGCGGGCGACGGCCCTGAGGCGATCCGCCGCGCCAAGGCGGCCCGCCCCCAGGTGCTGGTGCTCGACCTCAACCTGCCCGGCGCGTCCGGTGTGCGGGTCTGCAAGGAGGTCGTGGCGGGCGATCCCGCGATGCGCGTCCTGGTGCTGTCCGCGAGCGGCGAGCACACCGACGTACTGGAAGCGGTCAAGTCCGGGGCGACCGGCTACCTGCTGAAGTCCGCGGGCCGGGAGGAGCTGGTCGACGCGGTCCGCAGGACGGCGGTGGGCGACCCGGTCTTCACTCCCGGCCTGGCAGGGCTGGTGCTCGGCGAATACCGCCGGCTGGCGACCGTGCCGCCGCCGGCCGCCCCGGGCGGCGCGGCCGCGCCCCGGCTGACCGAGCGGGAGACCGAGGTGCTGCGGCTGGTCGCGAAGGGCCTGAGCTACAAGCAGATCGCCCAGCGCCTGGTCATATCGCACCGGACCGTGCAGAACCACGTGCAGAACACCCTCGGCAAACTCCAGCTGCACAATCGCGTGGAGCTTGTCCGGTACGCGATCGAAGCGGGTCTGGACGAGGAGCCGCGGGCCTGCACGGAGGGCTGACGAGCGAGCTTCCGCAGTGGCCGGCCGAGGAACGAGGCCGTCCGCGGAGGAAGTGAGGAGGAGGACCGACCGACGGCACCGAGGGCTGACGAGCGAGCTTCCGCAGTGGCCGGCCGAGGAACGAGGCCGTCCGCGGAGGAAGTGAGGAGGAGGACCGACCGACGGCACGGACGGCGCCATGTGACCCAAGTCACGCTAGCTTGGCGGAGGTTGTCACATCCGGCACAGCTGGCTTGCGACGAAGGGAAGAGTCCATGCGAGTCGGAGTTCTGACTGGCGGCGGAGACTGCCCCGGCCTCAATGCGGTCATCCGCGGCATCGTACGTAAGGGCGTCCAGGAGTACGGGTACGAATTCACCGGCTTCAGGGACGGTTGGCGTGGCCCCCTGGAGGGGGACACTGTACGGCTCGACATCCCGGCGGTCCGCGGCATACTGCCGCGCGGCGGCACCATACTCGGCTCCTCGCGCACCAACCCGCTCAAGGTCGAGGGCGGGGTGCGCAGGGTCCAGGAGAACCTGGCGGCGGAGGGCGTCGACGCGCTCATCGCGATCGGCGGCGAGGACACCCTCGGCGTCGCGGCCGCCCTTCACCAGGAACACGGCGTAAAAGTGGTAGGTGTCCCCAAGACCATCGACAACGACCTGTCGGCGACCGACTACACCTTCGGTTTCGACACCGCCGTCAACATCGCCACCGAGGCCATCGACCGGCTGCACACCACCGCCGAGTCGCACATGCGGGTCCTCGTGGTCGAGGTGATGGGGCGGCACGCGGGCTGGATCGCGCTGCACTCGGGCCTGGCCGGCGGCGCCAACGTGATCCTCATACCGGAACAGCGCTTCGACCTCGACCAGGTGTGCGCCTGGGTCGAGAGCCGCTTCAAGATCCGCTACGCGCCGATCGTGGTCGTCGCCGAGGGCGCGATGCCGCGCGACGGCGACATGGTGCTCAAGGACGGCACCCTGGACTCCTTCGGGCACGTCCGGCTTTCCGGCATCGGCGAATGGCTCGCCAAGCAGATCGAGAAGCGCACCGGCAAGGAGGCCAGGACCACCGTCCTCGGCCACGTCCAGCGCGGCGGCACCCCCAGCGCCTTCGACCGCTGGCTCGCCACCCGCTTCGGCCTGCACGCCGTCGAGGCCGTCAGGGACGGCGACTTCGGCAAGATGGTCGCGCTGCGCTCCACCGACATCGTCCGGGTGCCGATCGGCGACGCGACCGCCAGGATCAAGACCGTCGACCCGGCGCTCTACGCCGAGGCGGGGGTCTTCTTCGGCTAGCGCCGCCGGCGCCGCGGGTGCTGTCGGGAAGACGCACCCCGACAGCGCTTGCCGCAAGTGATCCCCGCGACCTATTCTCCCTGCACCCGGCTTGTCCGGCCGCTTCGTATCCCCTTTGAGCACATGAGGAGCGCCCGGTATGGCGGGTGAAGAAGTGACGCGCGAAGCGCTTCCGAACAAGGGCGGGGGCGGGTGGCGGGCGGGAGGGCTCTACGCGCCCGTACTGGCGGTCGCAGGCGGCACCGCGTCCGGCAAGTCCACTCTTGCCGAAGCGCTGGCGCTGCACCACCCCGACACTGTCGGACTGATCCATCTCGACGACTTCTACGTCCCCGCGCACGATCCGCTGCGCGGGGTCAGGACGCTCAGCGCGACCGGCGCGGAGACCCTGGACTGGAACCATCCGGGGTCCATCGACGAGACCGCGGTGACCGCCGCGATCGACGCGGCCGCCGGGTCCGGGCGGCACCGCCTGGTGGTGGTCGAGGGCCTGTTCGCCCTGACCCTGCCCGCGGTCGCCGCCCGTGCCGCCTGGCGGGTGTACGTCGACACGCCGGACGACATCCGGCTGGCCAGGAAGATCCTCCGCAAGATCGAGATCCAGCGCCAGGACCCGGCCCTGTCGCTGCGCAACTACCTGGCCCACGGGCGCGAGAGTCACGCGGAATACGTCGCCCCGTCCAGGTCCCGGGCGGACCTGGTGCTGGACGGCACGGCGGCGGAGTCGGACCTGCTGGCCGCGGTGGGACAGCTGATCGGACCGGTTCTCGGCGAACCGGTCCGACCGGAGGCCCCGCATGAGCGGGGAGCACGCGGCATGGCGTTCGCTTCCGCTCGCCAGGCAGGGATCAGCCCCGCGTGCACGGGGAGCGGCGCTGTGCCCGTCTAGTGTGCCGGTGCCAGTACCTCCGCCAGCAGCCCCGCCGCGATGTCCGAGCCGTTCAGCGTCAGCACCGACTCGGGGTGGAACTGCACGCCCGCGAAGCCGGGGCCGCGCATCGCGTGGATGTCGCCGGTGCCCGGGTCGCGGCTCAGCTCGACCCGGTGCATCGCCAGCTCCTCCGCGGCGGTGTCGTCGCAGCGGGCGGTGAAGGAGTTGTAGAAGCCGACCGTCTCCTTGCGGCCGAAGAGGTCGATGGTCCGCTGGGCGCCCTGGAAGGGCTCGTCCTTGCGGACCAGGTCCAGGCCCAGCTCCGCGGCCAGCAGCTCATGGCCGAGGCAGACCCCGAGCAGGCCGTGCGGGTGGTCGCGGACCAGGTCGGCGGCCAGCGCCCGCAGGAAGCGCATCTTCGGGTCGGCGGTGTCGGCCGGGTCGCCGGGTCCCGGGCCGAGCACCACCGGGCCCTGGTGGCACAGGGCCGCCTCCCGCAGCCCGGGGTCGTCGTAGCGGCGTACGGTCACCGCGTGGCCCGAGGAGCGCAGCAGGTGGGCCAGCATCGCGGTGAAGGTGTCCTCGCCGTCGACCACCAGGGTGTGCGCGGTCGGCTCGGGGTGCTCGACCTGCATCCGCAGCCAGAAGGGCGCCAGGTGCGCCCTGCGGGCGTCCAGGGCGGCCCGTACGCGGATGTCGTCGGCCAGCCGCGGCCTGGGCGCCCCGGACGTACGCGGCGGGGCCTGCCGCACGCCGAGCGCGGTGAGCACACCCGCGGCCTTGGCGTGGGTCTCGGCGACCTCGGACCGCGGCCGGGAGTGCCGTACGAGCGTCGCGCCGACCGGGACGCGCAGCTCGCCGCCGGGGGAGATGTCGGCGGTGCGGATCAGGATGGGGGAGTCCAGCGTCTGGGCGCCGCCCGCGTCGCGGCCGATGAGGGCCAGCGCCCCGGCGTAGTAGCCGCGCCCGCCGGGCTCGTGGCGCTCGATGACCCGGCAGGCGTTCTGCACCGGCGAGCCGGTCACCGTCGCGGCGAACATCGTCTCGCGCAGCACCTCGCGCACGTCGCGGGTGGAGCGCCCGCGCAGCTCGTACTCGGTGTGCGCCAGGTGCGCCATCTCCTTGAGCCGTGGGCCGACCACGACCCCGCCGAGGTCGCAGACGGTGCACATCATCTTCAGTTCCTCGTCCACCACCATGGTCAGCTCCTCGGCCTCCTTGGGGTCGGCGAGGAAGTCCAGCAGCCCGGCGGCGTCCGGGCCCTGCGCGGGGTAGCGGTAGGTGCCGCTGATGGGGTTCATCACGACGGTGTTGCCCGACATCCGCACATGGACCTCGGGGCTGGCGCCGACCAGGGTGCGCTCGGGTGTGTGCACCACGTAGGTCCAGTACGCGCCGCGCTCGCCGCGCAGCAGCCGCGCGAAGAGGGCCAGCGCGGCGGCGGGCCCGTAGTCCGGGATGGTGCCGCGGAAGGTGCGGCGGATCACGAAGTTGGCGCCCTCGCCCTGGCCGATCTCGTCCTCGATGACCCGCCCGACGATGTCCGCGTAGGCGTCGTCGCCGACGTCGAAGGCGCCGTCCTCGACCCGTACGGGGACGTCGGGCAGCGCGTCCAGGAGGCCGGCGAGCGGGACTTCCGCGGTCTCCTCGGGGTGCAGGACGACCAGCGGGGTGCCGTCGTCGCGGACGTCGAAGCCGCGTTCGCGGATCTGCCGGAAGGGGATCAGGGCGAGGGCGTCGGTGCGGGCGCCGCCGCCGGCCGGGCCGGTGGGCAGCGCGATGTCGGCGAGCCGCTCGACGGCCGTGACGGGCCCGGTGAGCACCTCCACGACCCCCTCGGGCCGCCCCGGCGTCCTGCGGTGCAGCAGGGCGAAGGGCGGGTGCCCTGGGGTGAGCAGGCGGTCGACGAGCCGTACGGCGTCGGGATTTCTGGGCACGGTCGGGTGTCCTTCCTTGACGGCGGGGGAAGGGGCGGCGACCGGGCCGGGAAACGCCGAAGGCCGCCCCTGCGGGCGGCCTTCGCGAAGTGCTGCTGATGCGCGATTCAGCGGGCCGCCGGATGAGCGGTCCACCACCAGTCCTGGTGCGTCGTCGGTGAGTTCTGAAGCGCGTTCATGCCGACGACCCTAGCGCACCGGGACGCCGCGCGTCAGAGCAGGACGTTGTACGTGTTCCAGCCGCCGCCGATGCTGATCCGGGGAGTGGCGTAGGGGGCGGTGGCGCTGCCGGTGCCCTTGTACAGCCACAGCTGGCCGGCGGAGTCCCGGGCCAGCAGGTCGGCCTTGCCGTCGCCGGTGATGTCGCCGGGGCCGACCAGGGAGGTGTAGCCCTGCCAGCCGCCGCCGATCCTGGTCCGGGCGGCGTAAGGGGCGGCGGGATTGCCGGTGCCCTTGTAGACCCACAGGACGCCGGCGGAGTCGCGGGCCAGCAGGTCGGCCTTGCCGTCGCCGGTGATGTCGCCCGCTGCGGCCAGCATGGTGAAGATGTTCCAGCCGCCGCCTATCACGGTCCTGCCGGTGAAGGGCTTGGTCGCGTCGCCGGTGCCCTTGTAGACGTAGAGGACGCCGCCGCTGTCCTTGCCGATCAGGTCGGGGTGGCCGTCGGCCGTTATGTCGCCGGAGCCCAGCAGCTTGCTGTAGATGTTCCAGCCGCCGCCGACCGTCACCCGGTTCAGCAGCGGGGCCGAGGGCTTGCCGCTGCCCCGGTAGTACCAGAGCGTGCCGGAGGAGTCGCGGCCGACCACGTCGCCGGTGCCGTTCGCGTTCATCGTGTCGAGCGCGCTGAGCACGTTGTAGATCTGCCAGCCGCCGCCCGCCCGGAAGCGGGAGAAGAGCGGCGTCGAGGCGCTGCCGCTGCCCTGGTACTGCCACAGGGCGCCGGTGGCGTCCCGGCCGAGCAGGTTGTGCCGGCCCGCGGTGGACGTCAGGCCGCCGCTGGGGACCAGGTTGACGTCGCTCGCCCGCACCCAGGCGATCCGGTGGTTGTAGCGGATCGGGTAGAACATGACGGTGCCCTTGACCAGGACGCGGTCACCGGTCGTGTTGCCGGTGTAGGTGCCCGCGTGCCAGTAGTCGCCGACCGCCTCGGGGCCCGCCTGGGCGTAGGACTGGCCCGCCGGGATCGTGTACTTCGTCAGCGAGGCGCTGTTCTGGGGCTGCACCTCCACGTTGGTGCCCGCGTAGGCAGCGTCCTCGGGGTACGCGCGGCCGTAGACCGGGATCGTGCCGGACTTCGGCGTGACGACCGGGGTCGGGGCGACGACCGAGGTGTACTGCCCGCCCGGGTTGTGGAACCACAGCGCGCGGCCCTGGTACCAGATCGCCGTCCAGTCGATCTGCACGCCGGCGACCACGTAGGCGCCGCCCGCGGGGACCTTGTCGGCCCAGTTCGCGCCGTCGCTCCACTTCACGGTGCCCAGGTACGGGTCGACGGGCAGCGCGGCGCTGGTGGACGGTGAGGCGTAGAGGTAGACGAAGTTCGCCGGGTGCGCGGGGACCGCGGCGCCGCCGTTGGTCAGCGTCGGCTGGTTCGCCGTGGTGTACGGCGGCACCACCCGGACCAGCTGGCCGGTCTTCACCGGGCCGCCCGCGCCGCCGGCGCCGTCGGGGGCGCCCAGCAGCGACATGTAGTGGTTCCAGTCCCAGTAAGGACCCGGGTCCCAGTGCTGCGTCTTGACGTTGGCGTCGAGCGGCCCCGGCACCTCGTCGTGGCCGATGATGTGCTCGCGGTCCAGCGGGATGCCGAATTTCTGGGCCAGGTATTTCACCAGGACGGCCGAGGAGTCGTACTCCTGCTCGGTGAACCAGTCACCGGTCTTGATCGCGAAGCCCTCGTGCTCCACGCCCACCGAGTGCATGTTCACGGTCTTGTTCGCCGCGTGCCACGCCTCGTCCTTGAGGTGCACCATCTGGGTGACGCGGCCGTCGTCGGCGATCAGGTAGTGCGCGCTGGCGTAGGCGGTGGAGTTCTTGAACTCGTCGATGCTGCCCTGGTACGTGCCCTCCATGTCGTGGATGACGATGTAGCGGATGTCCTCGCCGTTGGCGGGCCGGTCGGACTCGTTGTAGTTGCCGAAGTCGTCCGGCGTGCTGCTGTTCTGCTTGTAGCCCGCGGCCACGAAGGCGCAGCTCAGCGACGACGGGCACTCGGCAGCCGTCGCCGCGGGCTCGACGGCGGGCGTGGTGGACGCCGCCAGCGGGACCTTCGCCGGCTCGAACGGGGCCACCGACGGGTCGGCGGACAGCGTCACCGCCTGGCCGTCCGCGGTGAGCCGGCTCGCGCCGGACTTCACCGTGTCGAAGACCCGCTGCACGAACTGCTTGGCGCCCGCGCGGTCGGGGGACTGGCTGTAGCGGGCGATACCCGCCCACCAGTGGCCCGGGTCGGCCGGCAGCGAGCCGAACGCCGCCTTCTCGTACTGCGCCAGCAGCGCGGCGCCGGCCCGTACGCTCTGCCGCGGGTCGGAGCGCACCTCGGACGCGGAGGCGCCGATCAGCTTCGCCGCGGCGTCCAGGGTGTGCAGCCGCGGGTCGGTGGTGTCGACCTGCGCCGGGTTGCTGCTCAGCGCACGGGCGGCGTCGAAGTGCCGGGAGACGGCCGGGTCGCCGCTCATGTTCAGGTGCGACAGCCGTTCGGCGTCCGAGGGCTGCTCGACGTCCGCGGCGGTGACCTGGGTGAGGCCCATCACGTTGTAGTTGCCGGTGGTGCTCGGCCGGCCCTGGTGCGACTCCCACAGGGTCTGCCGGTAGGAGACCGCCATCAGCACGCTCTGCGGTACGTGGAATTCGGCTGCCGCGGCCGCGAAGTCCGCCTGCAGCGCGTTCTGCGCCAGGCCCGGCTTCGCGTCGGCCGTACCGCCCGACGGGTTCGCCAGCGCGACCGTGCCGTAGGTCGCCACGGTGGCGAGCACGACGGCTCCTGCCCCGTAGGCGATCCTGGACTTCCGTCGGCGGTGTCTGCTTGTCAAGGTGCTGCCCTCGGCCTTCCCGCGCGCCATGGGCGCGCCCTCCCGGGGAGCCTGCGCCAGGGCGGCGTGGGCTCTGAAGCGGGATGACGCTATCAGCCGGGCGTTCGGTTTCCGTGTTGCCCCCCGGACGGCATGTCTCATCCACTGAGCGGGTCGAAAAGCAGGTGACACGACCCCGTAATGTGGGGCCCGTGACCGTGAACGCAGACATCCACGCCGGGGGCAACACCTGGCACGCTCTTCCCGCGGCGCAGCAGCCCGAGTGGCCCGACTCCGAGGCTCTGCGCGATGTGATCGCCGACCTCGCCTCGTATCCGCCGCTCGTCTTCGCCGGGGAGTGCGACCAGTTGCGCAGCCGGCTGGCGTCGGTCGCCAGGGGTGAGGCGTTCCTCCTCCAGGGCGGTGACTGCGCCGAGGCGTTCGACGCGGTCGGCGCCGACCAGATCCGCAACAAGCTGAAGACCCTGCTCCAGATGGGGGCGGTCCTCACCTATGCCGCCTCGGTGCCGGTGGTCAAGGTCGGGCGGATCGCCGGGCAGTACAGCAAGCCGCGGTCCAAGCCGACCGAGACCCGCGACGGGGTGACCCTGCCGACCTACCGCGGCGACTCCGTCAACGGCTTCGAATTCACCCCGGAGGCCCGCACCCCGGACCCCGAGCGGCTCAAGCGGATGTACCACGCGTCGGCGTCCACGCTGAACCTGGTGCGCGCCTTCACCACCGGCGGTTACGCCGACCTGCGCCAGGTGCACGCCTGGAACCAGGACTTCGTGAAGTCCTCGCCGTCCGGGCAGCGCTACGAGGCGCTGGCCCGCGAGATCGACAACGCGCTGAACTTCATGGCGGCCTGCGGCACCGACCCGGCGGAATTCCGCACCGTCGAGTTCTACGCCTCCCACGAGGCGCTGCTGCTCGACTACGAGACGGCGCTGACCCGTACCGACTCCCGCACCGGCAAGCTCTACGACGTCTCGGGTCACATGGTCTGGATCGGCGAGCGCACCCGGCAGCTGGACGGCGCGCACATCGAGTTCGCCTCCCGGATCAGCAACCCGATCGGTGTGAAGCTCGGCCCCGGCACCACGCCGGAGGAGGCGCTGACCTACATCGACCGGCTCGACCCGGACCGCGACCCCGGCCGGCTCACCTTCATCGTGCGGATGGGCGCGGACAAGGTCCGCGACAAGCTGCCGACGCTGGTCGAGAAGGTCTCCGCGTCCGGCGCGCAGGTCGCCTGGATCTGCGACCCGATGCACGGCAACACCTTCGAGGCCGCCTCGGGCCACAAGACCCGGCGCTTCGACGACGTGCTGGACGAGGTCAAGGGCTTCTTCGAGGTCCACCACGCCCTCGGCACCCACCCCGGCGGCATCCACGTCGAGCTGACCGGCGACGACGTCACCGAGTGCGTCGGCGGCGGCGACGAGATCTTCGTCGACGACCTGCACCAGCGGTACGAGACGGCCTGCGACCCGCGGCTCAACCGCAGCCAGTCGCTCGACCTCGCCTTCCTCGTCGCGGAGATGTACCGCGGGCAGTAGCGCTGGGACGGAAGGGGCGCGGATCACACCGACCTGCGCCCCTTGCTGCTTTTCCCGGCCGGAATCCGCAGGTAAGGTAAGGGTTACCTCAGCTCCCCAGGGCCCCTGATCGGCGGTGACCGCGTGTACGTCTGCTCCTGCTTCGGCATCACCGAGCAGCAGGTCAAGCAGCACGCCGACGACGGTCGCTGCACTCCCCGGCAGATAGCCTCCGCCTGCAAGGCCGGCACCGACTGCGGGTCCTGCGTCAAGCGCATCCAGAGCCTGCTGGGCCGCGGGTCCGGCTGCTCGACCCGTACGAAGCCGGAGCCGGCCGAGGTGCCCGCCGTGCTGGCACGGGCCGAGGAGCCCGACGCGCGCGCGGCCTGAACCGCCGCGGGACGGAGCGCAGGGGTCAGCTGTCCGGCTGCTCGATCTGCTGCGCGATGTACAGCGCCTCGCCCAGTTGCTCCACCAGCTCCAACTGCGTGTCGAGGTAGTCGATGTGGTGCTCCTCGTCCGCCAGGATCGATTCGAAGATGTTCTTCGACGTGAAGTCGGCCTTGGCGTGCATGACCTCGATACCCCGGCGCAGCCGGTCGATCGCCTCGATCTCGACCTGCCGGTCCGCCTGGAACATCTCGGTGACGGTCTGCCCCACCCTGACGTGGAAGAGCCGCTGGTAGTTCGGCAGGCCTTCGAGAAGGAGAATGCGGTCGGTCAGCATCTCCGCGTGCTTCATCTCGTCGAACGACTCCGACCTGGTGTACTTCGCGAGCTTCACCCAGCCGAAGTTCTCCTGCATCTTCGCGTGCAGAAAGTACTGGTTGATCGCGGTCAGCTCAGCGGTCAGCTGTTCGTTGAGGAACTCGATGACCTCGGGGTCGCCCTGCATGGCAACGCCGTCCTTCCGTTCTGACGAGTGGATGCGCGAATGGATGCGCGCATCCTCGCACTGAGCGGTGGCACGATCCAGTAAGCGGGTCCTTACCGCCGGTGAGCTGTGCGTCCGCCCGCGTCATGAGCACCTCGTCCGGTCTGTCACCATGGACACATGGGTCGGTACGAGCGTCGCGAGGGGGAGCTGCCGCCAGGCCAGCGGCTCCAGCGGGGCTGGCCCGTCACGCACTACGGCCCCGTACCGCGCTTCAAGCCCGACCGCTGGGAGTTCCGCGTCTTCGGCGCCACCGCGGACGGCGACAAGACCTGCTGGAATCACGCGGACTTCTCCGCGCTCCCCTATGACACCGTCGTCGCCGACTTCCACTGCGTCACGAAATTCTCGATGCTCGGCATCGAATGGGGCGGCGTCGCCACCTCGACCGTCCTGAAGCTCGCGCCGCCCGCCGCCGACGTGACCCATGTGATGGTCTGGGCCGAATACGGATTCAGCTCCAACCTGCGGATCGAGGACTTCCTCGACGACCAGTCCATATTCGCGACCCACAAGGGCGGCCAGCCCCTTACCGCGGAACACGGCTTCCCGGTCCGGCTCGTCGTCCCCGGGCTCTATGCCTGGAAAGGCCCCAAATGGGTCCGCGGCGTCGAATACATGACGGCGGACCGCCGCGGCTTCTGGGAGGAGCGCGGCTATCACAACCTCGGCGACCCCTGGGGTGAGCAGCGCTACTCCTACCAGGAGGAGCCGGGCGACGGCCCGGAAATCTAGGGCCGCCCCCTCCAACACCTTCGCGCTGGGGCTCAGCGCACCCAGAGGGTGACCGTCGCTCCCTTCGGCGCCTGGCTGCCGCCGCCGGGGGACTCGTTGAAAACGGTCTCGCCGAAGAAGAGGTTGATCACCCGGACATCGAAGCCGGCGTCCTTGAGGATCTGCTCGGCCTCGTCCGACTTCTTGCCCTCGACGTCGGGCACATCGAAGAGCTGCTGGCCCTTGGACACGGTGATCGTCACCGTGTCGCCCGTGGCAGCCTGGCTGTCCCGGCCGGGGGACTCCAGGGCGACGGTGTCCTTGTCCGCCTCGTCGGAGAAGACCTTCTCCGGGGCCAGGACCACAGTGAAGCCCGCGTCCTGGAGATCCTGCTGCGCGTCGGCCACCGACTCGCCGATCACGTCAGGCACGTCCACCGGCGAACCGCGCGAGACCGTGAAGGCCACCGGGGTGTCGGGGGAGCGCTCCGTACCGGCCGCCGGGTCCGTCGCGACGACCTGGCCCTGCGGGACCGAGCCGTCGAACGACTTCCGCACCGTGCCGGGGGTCAGCCCCGCCGCCTTGATCTGCCGCTGGGCCTCCGCCAGGGTGCGGCCCTTGACGTCGGGCACCCTGATCTCCTGCGGCCCCTTCGACACCGTCAGCGTCACCGTGCCGTTGCTGCGGACCCGCTTGCCGGGCTCCGGGTCGGTGGAGATCACGCTGCCGCGCGGCACGGTCAGCGAGAAGTCCTGCTCGACCCGGGTGTCCAGACCGGCCGAGCTGAGCTTGTGCTGCGCCTGCGTCTGCGGCAGCGCCAGCACACCGGGGACACGGGTGAACTGCCCCTCGCTGATGTACCAGACGCCGGCGCCCACGCCGATGATGACCAGCAGTGCCACCAGCACCGCCAGCGGGCCCCGGCGGCTCCTGCCCGCCCTTGCCGCCGCGGCGGGCGGGTGCGGCGGCGGCACCGGCAGGTCCGCAGGACCCGGCGGCGGAAACATCAGCCGGGCCGTCCGGTGCAGGGCGTCCCCGCCCGCGCCCTCCGCCGGGGCGGGCGGCCTGACGACCACGCTGGTCGGCTCCTCGGAACCCACCGGCGGCACCGCGTCCTCGTACGGCCGCGCGTCCAGCTCCTGCGGGCCCAGCCCGACCCGCACCACCCGCACCTCGGCGAGCATCGCCGCCGCGTCGGCCGGCCGCCCCGCGGCGTTCCGCGCCGCCGCCCGCGCCACCAGCGCGTCCAGCCCGGCGGGCAGCCCCGGTACGGCGGCGGACGGCGGCGGCACGTCCTCGTTCAGCCGCTGCACGATCACCTGCATCGGCGTGTCGCCGGTGTACGGCTTCGCGCCGGTCAGCATCTCGTACAGCATCACACCGCACGCGTACACGTCCGTACGCTGGTCCACCATGCCGTGCCCGATCTGCTCCGGCGCCAGATACGACACCGTCCCGAGCAGCGCCCCCGACACGCTGGTCTGCGTGTCCACCGTCCTGACCAGCCCGAAGTCGGCGACCTTGACCTGGCCGTCGTCCCCGATCAGCACATTCTCCGGCTTCACGTCCCGGTGCACGAGCCCGGCGCGGTGCGCCGCCCCCAGCGCCGCGAGCACCGGCTCCAGGATGTCCAGCGCCGCCCGCGGCGACAGCGCCCCGCGCTCCCGCATCACGTCCCGCAGCGTGCACCCGGCCACATACTCCATGGCCAGATACACATACGTCCCGTCGGTGCCCTGGTCGAAGACCCCCACCACGTTGGTGTGCGACAACCGCGCGACCGCCTTGGCCTCCCGGATGAACCGCTCCACGAAACCGCTGTCCGCCGCCAGCCCCGGATGCATCACCTTCAACGCGAGCACCCGGTCGAGGCGGGTGTCCACGGCCCGGTAGACCGTGGCCATCCCGCCGACGGCGATACGCGCCTCGACGCGGTAACGCCCGTCGAGCGTCTGCCCGACCAGCGGATCCTGCACGGTGGTGTCCACGACGCCCGATTCTACGATCCGCCCCCGACCCGATCGCTGCCCCGCGCCAGGACTGTGGCCGTGCCGTGGTGTTCCGGAACCAAACCGTGATGAAGGATCCTTTTTGCCGGGTGCGTGGCCGTCAGAAAGCGGGCCGTTCCGGACCGAACCCTCTTCACGCGCCCCTCGCGGGCGCTTCGGTTCCTCTCCACGCCTCCCTCGCGGGCGCTTCGCTTGCTTCGGTCCGCTGCGCCGGACTCCGTCCGGCGAGTGGGGGTGCCGTCAGAAGGCAGGTCTCTCCGGATCCAGGGCCGGGAGGCCGGTCGTCGGGGAGGAGGGGAGGGCGTGGTGGCGGCGGGGGATGCGGCCGGCGCGGTGGGCGAGGCGGCCGGCGGTGACCGCGTGGCGCATGGCCTGGGCCATCAGGGCCGGGTGCTGGGCGCGGGTGACGGCGGAGGCGAGCATGACCGCCGCGCAGCCCAGTTCCATGGCGAGGGCCACGTCCGAGGCGGTGCCGGCGCCCGCGTCCAGGATGACCGGGACGGTGGCGCGCTCGGTGATCAGCTGGAAGTTGTGCGGATTGCGGATGCCCAGGCCCGACCCGATGGGGGAGCCCAGCGGCATGACCGCGGCGCAGCCGACGTCCTCCAACTTGCGGGCCAGTACCGGGTCGTCGTTGGTGTAGGGCAGTACGGTGAAGCCGTCGTCGACCAGCGTCTCGGCCGCGTCGAGCAGTTCGACCGGGTCGGGCAGCAACGTCCGCTCGTCCGCGATGACTTCGAGCTTGACCCAGTCGGTGCCCAGCGCCTCCCTGGCCAGCCGCGCGGTCAGTACGGCCTCGCCGGCCGTGTAGCAGCCCGCCGTGTTCGGCAGTGCCCGGATCCCGAGCCGGGCCAGCACCGAAAGCACCGATCCCTTCGTCGTCGGGTCGAGGCGCCGCATCGCGACGGTCGTCATCTCGGTCCCCGACGCGACCAGCGCCCGTTCGAGCACCTCCAGGCTGGGCGCCCCGCCCGTCCCCATGATCAGCCGCGAGGAGAACTCCGCCCCGCCGATCCGCAACGGATCGTCCGCCATGCCTCAGCCCCCCTGGACCGCGGTGAGGACTTCCACCCGGTCGCCGTCGGCGAGGGGGGTGGCGGACCAGCGGGTGCGCGGGACGACCGTGTCGTTGAGGGCGGCGGCCACACCCGAGGGAGCGGACGTCAGGGCGGCGACCAGGGTGTCGAGGGCGACCGGGGCGTCGACGGTGCGGGCCACGCCGTTCACGTGGACGGTGATCGTCATACGGTCTGCTCCTGCCGCGCCGGCGCGAACCGCTGCGCCCCGAAGGCACCGGCGTAGGCCGGAAGCTCACCGGTGTCCGAGGTCAGCACCTCGGCCATCACGTCCCCGGTGACCGGGGTGAGCAGCACGCCGTTGCGGTGGTGGCCGGTGGCCAGCAGCAGCCCGTCGAGAGCGGTACGGCCGAGCAGCGGCGCGTTGTCGGGGGTGGCGGGGCGCAGGCCCGCCAGCGTCTCGGTGAGCGGGAGTTCGGTGATGCCGGGCACCAACTCGTGCGCGTCCCGCAGCAGTTCGTACACCCCGCCGGCGGTGACCGTCGTGTCCCAGCCGAATTCCTCGCTGGTCGCGCCCAGCACCAGCTCGCCGTTCTCCCGCGGCACCAGGTAGACGTGGCTGCCGCGTACCACCGCCCGTACCGTGCGCGACAGGAAAGGCGCGTGCGTCGGCGGAATCCGCAGCCGCAGGATCTGGCCCTTCACCGGCCGCACCGGCGGCAGGACGTCCGCCGGGACCCCGGCGATCCGGCCGCTCTCGCAGCCCGCCGCCAGCACCGTGCGGTCGGCGGCCACCGAGGTGCCGTCGGCCAGCACCGCGCCCGTCACCCGGTCGGCGGCGCACTCCACGCGGACCACCGCGGACCGCAGGAAGACCACCCCGGCCTGCTCGGCCGCCCGCAGCAGCGCGGCCGCCAGCCGGCGCGGGTCGACCTGGTGGTCGCCCTCGACCCGCAGCCCGCCGCGCACACCGGGGGCCAGCATCGGCTCCAGCCGGCGGCAGTCCCGCCCGCTCAGCCACTGCGCCGCCAGCCCGAGCGAGGTCTGGAAGGCGTGCAGGTCGCGCAACTGCGCCCGGTCGTCGGCGTCCAGCGCCACGGCCAGGGTGCCGCACGGGCGGTAACCGGTGTCCAGCCCCGTCGCCGCGGTCAGTTCCGCGGCGAAGTCCGGATAGCGGGCCGCCGACGCCAGGTTCAGGTCGAGCAGCGCCTGCTCGCCGTACTGCAACTCGGTCACCGCGGCCAGCATCCCGGCCGCCACGTGGGCGGCGCCGCCGCCGGGCGCCGGGTCCGCGACGGCGGTACGCAGACCGCGCTGGGCCGCGCGCCACGCCGTCACCAGGCCGATGATTCCGCCGCCGACGATCAGCACGTCGTGCTTGTGCGTACGCATGGGACTACCGCTCCTCCCTTCGCCGGCATGACCCGGATCAGGTTCTACGGTCGGCGGCCTCCAGCCGCCCTCTCAGCCCGGTCCGCCGGACTCCCGCGAGTTCGCTTGCGCGCTCACCTTATCCCCATCCCTCCGCTTTGCCGTGTGCGGTACGCCCGGGACTTCCCCGGGTGGTGGGCTGGTCGCGCAGTTCCCCGCGCCCCTGAAAAACTCGTGCCCTCTGCGCAGAGCCCTGCCCCTGCCAGGGCGCGAACGCGGGCGCAGGAGGACTCGAGCCCAAAGGGGCGCGGGGAACTGCGCGCTCGGCCACGACGGCGGCCGCAGGCAAGGACGCACCGCATGGGGCAGCACTCCAGGGGTGCGGGGAACGGCGCGACAAGCCCCCACCGGGCGGCGGGTGAGGGACGCACCGTATGGGGCAGCACTCCAGGGGTGCGGGGAACGGCGCGACAAGCCCCCACACAGCGCGAGTGTGGAGTCCGTAACAGCACCCCGCAGGGAGTGGCTCGGGTTACCGTGATCGAGTGAGCGAGCGCAGCGCTGTCGTGGTGATCGTCGGGGCCGGAATGGCCGGAGTGCAGACCGCCGTGGCCTTGCGGGAAATGGGCTGGCGGGAGGGGATCACCCTGATCGGTGACGAGCCGCACCCGCCGTACGACCGTCCACCGCTGTCGAAAGCGGTGCTGCTCGGGAAGCCCGACAGCGCAGCTGTCGACGTCCGCTTCGACGTGGACTTCGAGGCGCTCGACGTCGACCTGCGCATCGGCGTGCGCGCCCAGGGGCTCCGCACGGCGGACCGCGAGGTGGTCACGGACGCCGGACCGCTCCGTTACGACCACCTCGTGGTGGCGACCGGCGCGTATCCGGTCGCGCTGCCGGGGACCGCGGGCCTGCCCGGGGTCCACCTGCTGCGGACGCTGGACGACGCGGCGGCGCTGCGCCCGGTGCTGGACGCGCGGCAGCGGGTCGTGGTGGTCGGCGCCGGGTGGATCGGCGCGGAGTTCGCGACCGCCGCCCGCCAGGCCGGCTGCGAGGTGACGGTCGTGGAGGCGGCGGACCGGCCGCTGGCCGGTGCGCTGCCCGCGGTGGTCACCGCGCACATGCGGACCTGGTACGAGGAGGCGGGCGTCGAGCTGCGCACCGGTATGGCGGTGTCCGTGCTGGAGCCCGGCGCGGTGGTGCTGGCGGACGGCAGCCGGCTGGCGGCGGACGCCGTCGTGGTGGGCATCGGCGCCCGCCCGGCGACGGGCTGGCTGGCCGGATCGGGCGTGGAGCTGGGCGCCGACAGCGCGGTGCTGGCCGACGACCGGCTGCGTACGACCGCCCCCGGCGTCCTCGCGGTCGGCGACTGCGCGTCCTTCCCGTCGGCCCGCTACGGCGAGCGGCTGCTGATCCACCACTGGGACAACGCGCTGCAGGGCCCGCGGACGGCCGCGGCCAACGTGCTGGGCGGCGACGAGCGCTACGACCCGGTGCCGTACTTCTGGTCCGAGCAGTTCGGGCGGTTCGTGCAGTATGTCGGGCACCACTCCGACACCGACACGCTGCTGCTGCGCGGCGACCCGGCCACCACGTCCTGGTCGGCGTGCTGGCTGCGCGGCGGCGTGCTGGCCGGGGTGCTCGTGGTGGACCGGCCGCGCGACCTGGCGCAGGCCCGCAAGCTGATCCGCCGTTCCGCGGTGCTGGACCCGGCGCTGGTGGCGGACCCGTCGGTGCCGCTGATGTCGGCGGTGCTGCCGGACTGAGCGGCCGGGCCGGACTGAGCGGGCGGACCGGGCGGACGGCGGCCCCGGACGGCGGCGCTCTGCGGCGCTTGTCGGTGGCAGGTGGCAGGCTTGGTCCGTGACAGTTTTCTCGTCTGTTGACGCACACATCGACGCACTCGTCCCCTCATGGCTCAACCTGCCCGAGGTCGCCGAGCGCCTGGGGCTCGACATCACCCGGATCCGGCCGCTCATCAAGGAGGGCCAGCTCATCGCGGTCCGCCGCGGGGAGAACAAGGTCCTGATGGTGCCGAGCGACTTCATCGGTGACGGGAAGATCATCAAGGGCCTGTCCGGCACGCTCACCGTCCTCAAGGACGACGGGTTCTCGGACGAGGAGGCCCTCGAGTGGCTCTTCACCGTCGATGACACCCTGCCCGGCACCCCCGCCCAGGCGTTGCGCGAGAATCGCGGGACCGAGGTGAAGCGCCGCGCGCAGGCGCTCGCCGTGTAGCCCGCGGTGGCAGTGGCCGCCGCATGTCCCCGGGGAGCCGACCGTATGACCAGCAGCAGTGCCCGGGAGCGGTTGGCGGCGGCCAGGCTCTATCTGTGCACCGACGCCAGGAGCGGGCGCGGCGACCTCGCGGAGTTCGCCGACGCGGCGCTCGCCGGCGGGGTGGACGTGATCCAGTTGCGACACAAGGGCATCGAGGCCCGCGAGGAGCTTGCCGCGCTCGCCGTGCTGGCGGACGCGTGCCGCCGGCACGGCGGGCTGCTCGCGGTCAACGACCGGGCCGACGTCGCGTATGCGGCCGGCGCCGACGTCCTGCACCTGGGGCAGGGCGACCTGCCGGTGCCGGCCGCGCGCGCCCTGCTGGGCGACCAGGTGGTCATCGGCCGGTCCTGCCATGCCGAGGACGAGGTGGCGGCGGCCGCAGTGGAGCCGGGCGCCGACTACTTCTGCACCGGACCCGTATGGCCGACCCCGACCAAGCCCGGCCGCCCCGCCCCCGGCCTGGACCTGGTGCGCTATGCGGCCGGGCTCGGCACGGACCGCCCGTGGTTCGCGATCGGCGGCATCGACGCGGGCAATGTCGGGCAGGTGCTGGACGCCGGCGCCCGCCGGATCGTGGTCGTACGGGCTGTCACCGAGGCCGCCGACCCGCACGCGGCGGCGAAGGAACTCGCGGCGGCGGTCCGCTCCCACGACGGCTGAGCCGGACGCGCGGCCGCCGTCCCGGACACGGTCCGCAGGGCCGGCGGGAGGCCTCAGGCTGTCCACAGGGTGGACGGGAATCGGACGTAGCCGGGCATATTCGCCGGTACGGTGACGCACGGTCGCCGGTCACGGTTAGCCTGCATTCATGGCCCTGGGAATCTCGTCCACGCGACCCGACCGAGCGATCACCATCCGTGAGCTGCTCGCGTCAGGCCACCGGTCGTATTCGTTCGAGTTCGGCGCGCCCAGGACGGAGAAGGGCGAGCGGACGCTGTGGAACGCGATCCGCCGGATCGAGGCGGTCCAGCCGACCTTCGTGTCGGTCACCTACGGCGCCGGCGGCTCGTCCCGCGAGGGCACCGTCCGTGCCACCGACCGGATCGTCTCCGACACCACCCTCACCCCGTGCGCGCACCTGACCGCGGTGAACCACTCGGTGGCCGAGCTGCGCAACATCATCGGGCAGTACGCCGACGCCGGAATCCGCAACATCCTCGCCGTGCGCGGCGACCCGCCCGGCGACCCGCTCGCCGAGTGGGTCCGGCACCCGCAGGGGCTGTCCTACGCGGCGGAACTGGTCTCGCTCATCAAGGAGTCCGGCGACTTCTGCGTGGGCGTGGCGGCCTTCACCGAGATGCACCCGCGCTCCACCGACCCGGCCGAGGACACCCGGCACTTCCTCGACAAGTGCCGTGCGGGCGCGGACTTCGCGATCACCCAGATGTTCTTCGACGCCGACGACTACCTGCGGCTGCGCGACCGGGTCGACGCGGCGGGCTGCAGCACCCCGATCATCCCCGAAGTGATGCCGGTCACCAACGTCAAGCAGATCGAGCGTTTCGCGCAGCTCGGCAACGCCCCCTTCCCGCCTGACCTGGCAGAGCGCATCCTCGCCGTACAGGACGATCCGGCGGCGGTCCGGGCGATCGGCATCGAGTTCGCCACCGAGATGTGCCGGCGTCTGATGGCCGAGGACATTCCGGGGCTGCACTTCATTACTCTTAACCACTCCACGGCATCTCTGGAGATCTACGAGAATCTGGGGCTGCACCAGCGGGCGTGACGCGCGCTGCGGCTACCGGGTGAGGAAGTGGGCACATGGGCCTGTCGGTGCTCTACATCGCCTTCGGCATCGTCGCGCTGTGGCTGCTCGGCGAAGTGCTGCTCCAGTACAAGGCGCGGCTTCGCTGGCGGGTGCTGGCCTTCTGCGGCTTCATCGGGGTGGTTGCCGGGGTCGCGATGGGGCAGATCGCGGTGATCGTGCTGGGCGCCCTGGCGTTCGGCGCCGGGCAGACCCTCGTCACCCTGTCGTACAAGCGCGGCTTCTCCACCGGCTGGGCGCTGGGCGGGCAGCCCGGCTCCAGCCGCCGCCGCAAGGGCGGCGCCGTGCGCACCGAGCCGGTCATCGAGGTCGGCCCGGTCGAGGAGGACGACTTCGCGGTGGCCGGCAGCGGCCCCGGCGCGGACCGGGCGGCCGCCGCCGAGCAGATCGCCGACCCGTCGGCCGCCGCCCGGGAGGACGTCTACCAGCCGGTCCCGCTGCACGAGGACAGCGGCGAATACCCGCTCTACGAGAGCCAGCAGCCCTACACCGCCGACCCCTACGCCGGCGGCGGCTACGAGGGCTACGGCACCCAGGGCTACCAGGACTGGGGCACCGGACCCCAGCCCGCGGCGGCCTCGTACGGCTACCAGAACGGCCAGGGCGGCCAGGACGGCGGCTACGGCGACTCCGGCAGCTGGGCCGGCGACCAGGACGCCGCCTCCTACGGCGGCCAGCAGCAGGGCTACGGCTACGACCAGGGCGGCTACCAGCAGCCCGCCGCCGGCTACGACTACGGCCAGACCACCGGCGACTGGACCGGGCAGCCCCAGCAGCCGGCCGACCCGTACGGCTACCCCTACCAGCAGGAGCAGCCGCCGGCCTACATCCCGCAGCAGCAGGGGACGTACGAGTCCGACCCGCAGCAGAACTACCAGCAGCCCCCGCAGCAGTCCTACGACCAGCAGCAGCAACCGCAGTACGCCGACCCCTACGACCCCTACCGCTACTGAGCCGCCGGGCCGCCCCGGGCCGTCAGCGGCGGCCCAGCAGCGCGGGCAGCCGGGCCGCCGACGTACCGAGCCCGGCCGGGACCGCCCAGGACGGTCCCGGCGCCGGGACGGGCGCGGCCGGGGGCGCCGCCGAGGGGAAGTGCCGCAGCAGTGCCTCCTCCTCGTAGCGGTGGCAGCCGCTGTGCCAGGTCAGGATGCCGGCCATCCAGTCCCGCAATTCCTGCGCATAGCCCTCCAGCGCCCGCCGCGCGGTCCCGTCGAGCTGGAACTCCTCGAAGAGCGCGGGCAGTTGCGTCTCGGTGATGTACTGGAACTCGGCCATCCTGGCGGCCATCAGACCGCCCACCACCCGCATGCCCTCCTCGGGGTCGCAGTCCAGGAACTTCTGCACCACCAGCACCCCGTTGTGGATCTCGCCCTCGAACTGGATCTCCTTTTGGTACGAGTACACGTCGTTGAGCAGGCAGGCGAAGTCGGCCGCGGCGGACTCCATGGCCCGCACCGGGCGGGAGCGGTAGACCTCGGGCGACAGGGTGCCGCCGTGGCCGATCCTGGACAGGCTCATCGTCAGGTCGGAGCCGAAGGTCTTGCGGCGCATCTCGATGTAGTCGACGGGGTCGGGGATCCGGTTCTGCTTCTGGTTGGCCAGCTCCCACAGCCAGCTCTCGGTCATGTCCTCGATGGAGAAGCGGAAGGCGCGCCGGGCGTCCGGCGCCATGGGCCCGGCGGTGCGCTGCCACAGGTCGGCGAGGCCCCGCTCCAGCACGGTCACCGGCGGCGGCACCGGGCCCGCGTCCAGCGGCATGAAGAGGCCGAAGCGGTCGGTGGTGTGCCGGGCCGCCGCCATGTCGGGGGACCGGCCGAAGACCAGCGGGTAGTAGTCGTCGCCGTAGGTGCCCCAGGTCAGCCAGTCGGTGGTCAGGTCGAGGCTGTCCTGGTCGGCGTCGGGATGGATGCCGGCCGCGCACAGCGCGAAGTCGTAGGCCACCAGCTTGTCGGGATTCCACAGGCCGCCGGGGACCGGGAAGCCGGGCTCGGGGTCCAGCATGCCCATCCGCTTGCCCCAGTCGAGGTTGTGCGCCCGGGCGGCGTCCAGATGCGGGCTCAGCCGGGTCTCGAACGGCATCGGGATCTCCGGCAGCGGCACCGCGCCCACCTGCTGGTGCGGCACATGGCTGAAGCTCCGCAGCCGCTGCGGCATGGTCGCGGCCAGCGAGCCGATCACCCCGGCCGCCGAGGTGCCCAGCCCGGTCGGCCCGCCGAGCCCGCCGGTGCCGCCGGTCACCTCACCCGCGGCGCCGTCCTTCGCCCCGTTCATGTAGCGGCTGGAGCGCATGTGCCACTCGTGGCCGCCTGACTGCCAGTCCTGCAGGCCCTTGACGTAGGCGAAGACGTCGCCCCGCTCCTTCGGACCCAGGCCGTACCGGTCGGCCAGCGGCTCGACCTCGGTGAAGGCGGTGTGCTCGAACTGCTGGAGCCGGGAGGTCAGCAGCTGGTTGACCCGCTCGGCGGCCTCCTGGGTGCCGATGCCGAGGAACCTTTCGAGGACCAGCACCGCATTGGCCAGCTCGCCCTCCTGCTCGGTCTCCCGCTGGTAGGAGAACAGGTCGTTGCGCAGATGGACCCCGTCGGCGAAGGTGTCCCGCAGCACCCGCATCGGGCGGCTCGCGGCGATCACCGCGGGCACCTCGGCCGCCGCCGCGTGCTCGATCAGATTCGCCGACCAGGGCGCACCGCCCACCTTGCGGCGCATCTCGATGTATTCGATCGGGTTGGACACCCGCCCCGCGCTGATGTTGTCCAGCTCCCAGAGCGACTCGTCGAGCAGCGCCTTGGTGCTCTCGGCGAAGCGCCGCCGCCAGCTGTCGGACATCGTGGGGACGGTGCGCGCCCACAGGTCGGCCAGGCCGGCCTCCACCTGGTTGGTCGGCTCGGGCACCGGCTGCCCGAGGTCCACCGGCATGAAGGCGGGCAGCCGGTCCAGATAGGCCTTCGCGCCCGTCATGTCCTGGCTGCGCTTGTAGATGTCGAGGAAGTGGTCGTCGAAGAAGAAGACCCACACATACCAGTCGGTGACCAGGTCCAACTCGGGGCCCGAGGCGTCCGGGTGGGTGTAGGCGCACAGCAGGGCGTAGTCGTGGGAGTCGAGGTCGGACTCCTCCCAGATGCCCGACCCCTCCAGCATGTCCATCTCGCGTGCCCACGCCTTGGTGTGCACGCGCGCACGGTCCAGATGGGGGTTGAGGCGGGCCGGATAAGGGACGTAGAACCGCGGGAGCTCGAAGGGCTGAGACATGTCGGCAAGGGCCTTCCACTGAGGAGATCAAAGGGCCTGCGATCACGCTAAGTGATCGACCGTTCGCTCCGGGAGGGCCTGCGGACACAACCGCCCGATCTGCTGAATTCAGGCGGGTGTCCGATTAACGATCTTGGGACGCGGTCCTGTGTGACGCGTCGCGCTCAGCGGCTGCCGCCGGGGCCGCCGGCGACCAGGTCGGCCGTGATCGCCGCCGACATGCCCGCGTGCGGCAGCCCGCCGCCGGGGTGGGCCCAGCCGCCGACGCGGTAGAAACCGGGCAGGGGCGACCGGTTCGCCGACCGCAGCAGGATGCCGCCGGCCCCGGCCAGCGAGGGCGCGGGCACCGCGCCGCGCGCGGCGCCGGTCTCCCGCTCGATGTCCACCGGGGTGCGGACCTCCCGCCACAGCTCGCGCGCGCGCAGCCCCGGCACGGCCGCCTCCGCTGCGGCCACCATCAGGTCGGCGAAGGAGTCGGCGGCCCCCGGCGCGTTCCAGTCCAGCGTCCGCGCCGACTCGCGCGCCGCCTCGTGCGCGGGCACCGGCGCGGTCAGCGTCACCGCCTCGTGGCCGTCGTCGGGACGCGTCGCCGGGTCGTCGGGCCGCAGCACGGTCACCGTCAGCGCGCCCCGCGGCGGCAGCGGCGCGGGGTGGCGGGCGGTGAGCCAGTCCAGCGCCCGGCCCCGGTCCGCCGCGTGCACCACCGTGCGGTGCGCGGTGCCCGACGGGCGAGAGCCGCGCAGCGCCAGATGCACCGTCAGGCGGCTGCCCTCGTCGCGCGGCCCGTCGAAGGGCCACGGCTCGCCGTCGGTGTCCCGGCCCGCCGCGCCCGCGTGGAGGGCCGGCGCCGGGGTGCCTGCCACCACGATGTCGGCGGCCACCTCGCTGCCGTCGGCCAGCCGCACACCCGCCGTACGGCCGTCCGCCACCAGCAGGCCGGTCACCTGCGTGTCGAAGCGGAATTCCACCCGGCGCTCCAGGCACCGCTCGTGGACCGCCCGCACCAGCTCCCGCATGCCGCCGCGGACATACCAGAGGCCGAAGGTCTCCTCCAGATACGGCAGGACGGCCGCCGACGCCGGGCCCTCGCGCGGGTCGACGCCCTGGGCCAGCAGATGGCTCTCCAGCAGCGCCACCAGCCGCGGGTCGCGCAGCTCCGCGGCGGCGATCCTGGCCAGCGACGGCCGGTTGCGGCCGGGGCCCAGGCCGCGCCTGACCGCCGGATACGGGTCGCGGGCGAAGGCCGACGGGTCGGCGGGCAGCGCCTCCTCCAGCATCGGCCGCCGCATCGCCTCCCAGGTCTCCCGCGCCCTGACCATGAGGTCGCTCCAGCGCTCACCGCTGCCGGGCCCGAAGGCCGCGTCCATGGCGGCGATCGTGCCCGACCGCGACGCGTTCGGCAGCGTGAGGTCCGTACCGTCGGCGAAGACATGGCGTGCCGCCGGGTTCACCTCGACCAGGTCGACGCAGGCCTCCAGGGGCCGCTTCCCGGTCTTCACGAACAGATCGCGGTAGACCGCGGGCAGTGTCAGCAGGCCGGGCCCGGTGTCGAAGGCGAAGCCGTCCCTGGCCAGCCGGCCGACACCGCCGCCGTACGTGGCGGTGCGTTCGAGCACCACCACCTGGTGGCCCCCGACGGCGAGCCGGGCCGCCGCCGCCAGCGACGCCATGCCTGCGCCTGTCACCGCAATCCGTGCCATGCCACGGACTGTAGCGGCGGGCACAGGCTCAGACGGCGGCCGGGGTGCCCGGGCCGCCGCGGGTCGCCCGGCGCTCCCTGCGGCGCCGCCAGAAGCGCCGGATGCGGGAGAAGAGGAAGCCCACCGTGGCAAGGCCGAGCGCCAGCAGTGTGCCGGCGATCAGCGCCGCCGCCACCGGGTGGAAGAGGGCGAAGACCATCAGCGTCCCCACCCCCAGATCCTCGGCCAGGCTCACCACGATGTTGCTGAAGGGCTCAGGCGAGGTGTTGACCGCCATCCTGGTGCCGGCCTTCACCAGATGGCTGGCCAGCGCTGTGGAACCGCCGACCGCGGCCGCCGCCAGCTGCGGCAGCGAGCCGTCGTGGCCGGCCAGCAGTGCGGCCACCACCGCCCCCGCGACCGGCCGGACTGCGGTGTGCACCGTGTCCCACGCCGTGTCGATGTAGGGGATCTTGTCGGCGACGGCCTCGCAGAGGAAGAGCACGGCGGCGGCCACGAGCACATCAGGGCGCTGCAGCGCGTGCGGGACCTCGTCGGTCGCCCCGGTGGCACCCATGAGGCCCAGCAGCAGCACGACGGCATAGGCGTTGATCCCGCTCGCCCAGCCACTGGTGAAGACCAGCGGGAGTACGGACATGACCGGAACTCTAGCCAGAACAGGCCGGACGGTGACCGGAACCGGGGGAAGGTGAGTGAAACCCCCGGGATCTGAGTATCACTACCTAGACCCGCCGTTGAGTAGCCGCACGGATAGCCGCAGCCCGTCGGGGGACGGGAGAGTGGAGCCGCGGACGGGCAGGCCGAACGCACCGCCGACACGGGGCGGCGGTACGGAAGGCCTCCCGGTCGTCAACGGGGGTTGCATGGGGGAGGCGCTGTCCCGGCACGGCTCGGTGGGGGACCGGTCCGTGCCAGGACATCGCACTCGACTTTTCCGGCGCCTCCTGGCCCCCGGCTTCCCCCGGCCGCCAGGACCGGTTCTCAGGACCGCGGTGCCGCCGAGTCGAGCGCCGCGCCTCCGACCCGGCCCTGGAGCAGTCGCGACAGTGCCGCGTGCACATCGTCGATGCTGCGTTCCGGCTGGAACGCCTGCCAGTCGAGGGCCGCCACCAGCACCATGCCGAACAGCGCGGACGCCGTCAGCTGGACGTCGATGTCCTCGCTCAGCTCACCCGCCGCCACCGCCGCGCTCAGCACCTCCTCGACCACCGAGACGGCCTGCCGCCGCACCAGCGTCAAGGTGTCCTGCCAGGCCCGGTTGGTCCGCCACAGCTCGGCCACGTAGAGCTGGGTGAAGGACGGATAGCGCACGATGAAGCGCAGACCGGCGTGGATCATCGCGTCCAGCGCGTCCACCCCGCTGCCGCCGCACGCCGTGGCGGTGGTGGCGGCCTGCCGCAGCGCGTCCCGCAACCGGTCCACACCGTCCCGCAGCAGCTCCTCGAACAGGTCGTTCTTGCTGGCGAAGTTGTAGTAGACGGTCCCCTTGGCGACACCGGCCCGCTCGGCGATCTCGTCGACGGTGGTGGCGGAGAAACCCTGCTCGGCGATGAGAGTGACGGCCGCCGCGTAGAGCTTGCGGCGGGTGGCCTGGCGTCGTGCGGTGCTCATGGCACCGATTCTGCCCGCCCGCGGTGGGGCGAGGTGACCCGATCATCAAGGAAGAGGCGGTATTCGCAGGTCAGAGCCGATTGTCAGTGGTCGGCCCCAGTATGGGGCGTACGGACACACGTACGGAGAAAGTGAGGCTCGCCATGGCAGTTCCGCTCAGCGACGTCCACCCTGTGCTGCGCCGCGCCACCGCTTCACCCGCCGCCCTCGACCTGCTCACCCAGGCGCACCTCGGGCTCACCGAGGCCGCCGCGCTCGACGCGCCCCACGAGCGCTATGCCACCGCCCACCTCGCCGCCCTGCGCACCGCCGCCGCGGTGCTCGCCGCCCGCGGCAGGCCCGAGGACACCCCGCGGCGGCGCCGCAGGATCCGCAGCGTGTGGGAGGTGCTGCCGGAGATCGCACCCGAGCTGTCCGAATGGAGCGCGCTGTTCGCCGCCGGCGCCGACCGCAGGGCCAGGGCAGAAGCCGGCATAGCCACCGCGGCCGGCCCGCGGGAGGCCGACGACCTGGTCCGCTCCGTCACGATGTTCCTGCGCCTGGTGGAGCGCATGCTGCTGCTCCGCCCGGCCCTCGACGGCGCCCCGCCCCTGATACCGGCCCCCGCACCCGAGTGACCGGCGTGCGGCCCCGCTGCCCATGACAGCCGGGGCCTCGGGCGTGTCTGACGAATCCCGTCTGGCTGGCGGGGCCTGGCACGCACGCTCTCCCCCTGCCTTCGGCGGGAGGTGCCCCCAGCGTTGTCGGTCGTCGGCGCGGCCCGCTGCGCTCTGTCCCCCTGGGCCTGGCGGCCCGGGTGGTGCCCCCACCCTCCGCCTTGCGATCGCACGCACCAGACTCCGCCAGCCCCGCCCCAAGGGCGGACGACGCTATTTGTCAGACACGCCCTAGATGTACTGACCCGTGAGGTTGGGGATGCGGCTGGCGGGTGGTTGGCCTTTGAGTGCGGTGTGTCCGCGGTGGTGATTGTAGGTGTGGAGCCAGAGGGGGTATGCCTCGCGTCGTTCGGTCTCGGTCCGGTATGGCTTGGCGTAGGCCCACTCGTCCAGCAGGGTCCGGTTGAACCGCTCGACCTTCCCGTTGGTCTGTGGCCGGTAGGGGCGGGTGCGCTTGTGAGTGATCCCAGCCGCTGCCAGGGTGTCGCGCCACAGGTGGGACTTGTAGCAGGCGCCGTTGTCGGTCAAGACGCGCTGGACGGTGATCCCGGCTTCGGCGAAGTAGGTGTGGGCGCGCTGCCAGAACCCGGCGGCGGTCTCTTTCCTCTCGTCGGTGAGGATCTCGCTGTAGGCCAGGCGGGAGTGGTCATCGACGGCGTTGTGCAGGAAGCTCATCCCGGCCTTGGCCCGGTTCTTGCGGCCTGCCTGCCGGCCCAGGGCCCTGTGGCCGCCGCCGTCCGGGATGTTGCCGAGTTTCTTGATGTCGACGTGCACAAGGTCGCCGGGGGCGGCGTGCTCATAGCGCCGGATCACCTGGCTGGTGGCGCGGTCCAGGTGGGCCAGGCGGGCGAGGCCGAAGCGGGTCAGGACGCGGTGCACGGTGGCCGGGTTCAGCCCCAGCAGATAGGCGATACGGGCCGGTCCCCACCGGCGCAGGACACGGACCTTGATGATCCGCCGCTCGGTCCGGGTCGGCGTCCGGGTCGGGCTGTGGTGCGGGCGCGATGGGCGGTCGGACATCCCGGCCTCGCCGAGCTCACGGTAGCGGGACGCCCACCGGTGAGCTGTTGTGGGCGAGACCTGGAAGCGCTCAGCCGCGCGGCGCAGGGGCCAGCCGTCGTCCACGACGCAGCGGGCCAGACGCAGGCGACCAGTCTCGGTCAGGGGTGCATTACGGTGGGGCATGAGGGCCTTCTGATCGTTCGGTGGCGATGTCGCAATCCACACCGAACCCGGAAGGCCCTCACTCGTTCAAGATCCCCCAGTCGTGATCACTGTCACCAACCTCCATGGACAGAACACCTAGAGTTGGAGCCGCACCAGTCACCCGCAGCCGCGAGGAGCCGTCCGCCATGTCCCGTCAAGGAGGGGTGGACCCGATGCGCCCCCGTGCCAGCCTGCGTACCGCCGTGGTCTGGGAAGTGCTGCGCGACGCCTTGGAGCGGCGGGCGAAGGCGGCGGACACCGCGGTCCTCGACGTGCTCGACACCGGCGGCGGCACCGGCAATTTCGCGGTGCCCGTCGCCCGCCTCGGCCACCGGGTCACCGTGGTCGACCCCAGCCCGGACGCGCTGTTCGGCCTGGAGCGGCGGGCCGCCGAGGCCGGTGTCACGGAGCGGGTCAGCGGGGTGCAGGGCGACGCCCAGGGGCTGCTGGACGTGATCACCCCCGGGGCCTACGACATGGTGCTCTGCCACGGGGTCCTGGAATACGTGGACGACCCGGCCGAGGGCATCCGCCATGTCGCCGGCGCCCTGCGTCCGGGCGGCGCGCTCAGCCTGCTCGCTGCGGGCCGCGGCGGCGCCGTCCTGGCCAGGGCACTCGCCGGGCACTTCGCCGAGGCACAGCACGCCCTGGGCGACCCGGACGGGCGATGGGGCGACGGCGACTCGCTGCCCCGCCGCTTCACCGCGGAGGAGCTGACCCGGCTGGTGACCGACGCCGGGCTGCGGGCCGCCGCCGTGCACGGGGTGCGGATCTTCGCCGACCTGGTGCCGGGAGTGCTCGTCGACACCGAGCCGGGCGCGCTGGACGCGCTGCTCCGGCTGGAGCTTGCGGCCGCTGAGGACCCCGGTTTCCACGCGGTCGCGACCCAGCTGCACATGCTCGCGGAGCGCGACTGATCGGTCACGCCCGGTTGACGTGCGGGGGTCGTCGAGCCCCCGCACGGCCCCCGCGTGCGGGGACCGGGCCGCGGCCCCGTCCGTCACGCCATTCCTGACCGTATGCTGGCATGACGCGACTGCGGACGGGGAATGAAGCACCCGTCGGGGTTGGCGCATCGGGGTGGGTTTCACGGGGGCGATTCCCTGCCTATCCTGAAAGGGTCGGACCGGTCGCTTCCGCGACCGACGAGTAGGAGGTCTCCGTGCCGCTCTCGGAGCACGAGCAGCGCATGCTCGAGCAGATGGAGCGAGCGCTGTACGCCGAAGATCCCAAGTTCGCGTCGGCGCTCGAGGGAACCGGGCTGCGCACGTTCACCCGGCGCCGGGTCTATCTGGCTGTCGCAGGGTTTCTGGTCGGTGTAGCGCTGCTCATGGGCGGCATGATCGCCAAGCTGACCTTGGTCGGCGTGGCAGGCTTCCTCGTCATGCTGGTGTGCGCGGTCCTCGCGGTCACCGGGTGGCGCAAGGCCGCCAAGCCGGGGGACTCCATGCCGCCGGCCGTCGCGGCGTCCGGACGAGGCGGGCGGCTCGGCCGCCGCCACCACCAGCCCCGCAAGGGCAAGGTCATGGACCGCATCGAAGAGCGGTGGCAGCGGCGCCGCGACCAGCAGGGCCAGTAGCTTCCAGCTCGGTTGAGCCATTCCGTACGCCCGCGCAATCCGCTGCGCGGGCGGTTGTGCGGTGTCTCCGCCTAGGTCGTGACCTTCCCCGGACGCGGGGGTCGTGCGGTTCCCCTTGCGCAGAGGGGGCGCCTCTCCGCCGGGCGCGGTGGCTGCGGGGTTCCTTGCGCAGGGGCTGCCTGACAGGGGCGCGGGGAACTGCGCGACCAGCCATCGACCGCGCGCGGGTCGTCACCGACCCAAAGGGGCTGTTGCTGTCGAAGACGGACCACCGGCCGGTGGACGGCTGAGCGCGCAGTTCCCCGCGCCCCTGGTGGCGGCGGTCCGTCGCCACGTGACGGTCGCGCCCACGCGGCGCCGGCCGCAGATTCGGATGCAGCCCCGCGCCCCTGTCAGGCACCCCCTGCGCAAGGGAACCGCACGACCCCGCGGCCGGGGGAGGCCGCCCCGCAGGGCGGATGCGGCCCCGTGCCCCCTGGGGGGCGCGCCCGTGCGCAAGGGGAACCGCACGACTCGCGCCGCCCGCGGGGGCGCCCCCCAGGTGGGGGGCGGCCCCGGGATCGGGGGGGGGTCAGGAGGGGCGGGTCAGGCGGCGGCGGAGGGGGGTCGTGAGGCGTTCTGTCGTGTGGGAGAGCCTCGCGGACGCCGCTGACGTCATCGCGGACGCGCTCCACAGGACGCGGGCGAAGGAGCGGGGGAAGAAGCGGGCGCGGATGCGGCCGCCGCGGGTGGCCGAGGAGTGGAGGCCCGCGCGGACCGCGTGGACGTCGGCCGCGAGGCCGGTGGCAGCCTGCGGCCGTGGCGCGTACAGCGTGCGCTCCACCGCCGTGGCCAGCGAGGTCGCCGCCTCGGCTGCGGGCCCGCTGAGCCTGCCCTCGGTGACCAGGCGGGACATCGCCCGCCGCGGGGTCTCGGACTCGTCCGGCGGGATGCCGTAGTCCCACCCGGTGTCGAGCACCTCGTCCCACGCGGACAGCACGAGTCCGCCCGCTTTCTCTCTGCCGCCTGACAGCCGTCCGGCCCGTACCCGGCTTCGCCACAGCAGTGGCAGCGTGGGCACCATGACCACCAGCAGGGCGATCAGCCCGATCCCGGCGAGCCGCAGCCCGTCGAAGCCGGAGCCGCCCGAGCCGCCGCCGCCCGCGGCGGCCGCTGAGCCGCACTCGGCAGGGCCGAGGTTGTGCTGCTCGGCGCACTGGGACGAGGCGGTCGGCGTCGGGCGGGCGGTGTTGCCGGCGCCGTGCTCCGCGGGGTCGGGGGCGTCGCCGCCGCCCGCGGTGCTGGTCGCCAGCGTGTAGGACGGCGCCGTACCTCGGTAGGGCGTCGGCTCGAAGCGGGTCCAGCCGATGCCCTCGAAGTACAGCTCGGGCCAGGCGTGGGCGTCCTTGAGCCCGACCGACATGGAACCGTCGGTGGTGAGCGAGCCGGGCGTGAAGCCGACTGCGACCCGGGCCGGGATGTGCAAGGTGCGGGCCATCGCCGCCATGGTGAAGGCGAAGTGCACGCAGAAGCCCCGCTTGGTCTGCAGGAACCGGGCGATCGCGTCCACGCCCGTACCGGACTTGGCCTCGGTGTCGTAGACGAACTGCCCCGAGGTGAAGTAGCGCTGGAGGTCGAGCGCCCGCTCGTAGTCGTTGGTGGCCGACTGGGTGACCTGCCGGGCGGTGTCCGCCACGACCGCGGGCAGCGAGTCGGGCACCTTCTCGTACTGCTCGGCGATCTTCCCGGCGGCCGGCTGCGCCGCCGCGAGCTGCGCGGCGGTCGGCGCCAGCTGCATGCTGGTGACCTGGTATTGCAGGCCCGAGGTGGTCTGCCCGTGGTCGCCGATGACCATCCGGCCCTCGGGCTCGTAGCGCCAGTCCCCGTCGGCCTGCACCCGGAGCGCCGGGTACGGCATCGGCAGCCAGCCCTGCGCGTAGTCCCGGTCCACCGCCACCGAGGTGTCGACCTCGGTGTACTTCACGTCTCCCGCCTGACCTTGCGGCGTCGGCAGGACGTCGGGGATGTCCAGCTTGTCGTCCTTGGAGGCCGACCACTGGGTGCCGTCGAACTGGTCGAGCGACAGGATCCGCAGATACATCCCGCTGGCGTCGGGGGAGTTGGTCTTGTAGGTCATCACCTCGCGGTTGTCCGGCTGGTTCAGGTAGTCCTGCAGCGCGACCTCGGGGCGTACCGACGTGGCATTGCCCACGCCGGCGCCCAGGCCGTCACCGCCGCCGCTGCCCGTGGAGCCCAGCAGGCCGCCGCTGAGCGAGGGCAGGACGACGGGCAGCACCAGGGCGATGCCCAGCGCCATCGCCCCGATCCGGCGCCCGGTGCGCACCGGGGCCAGCGGCGCGCCGCCGCCCGCGGCGCCGGCCGGTCCCGCCCAGCCGCCCTGCCGCGGGGCGCCGCCGAAGACCCGGCCCCAGCGGGAGAGCCGGTCGCGGCCCTCGGCGAGCAGCAGCAGCAGATAGCCGGCCGCGGCGATCAGGAAGTACAACCACTGGCTGCCGCCGTCCTCCAGGCCGGCGGCGACCGCGTAGAGCGCGAGCAGCGGCAGCCCGGCGGGCGCCGCGCTGTTGTACGTCACCGCTATGGCGTCGACCGCGAGCGCGATCAGCAGCACCCCGCCGACCAGCAGGAACCTGATGCCGGGGGTGACCGGCGCCGGGATCGCGAAGTTGGTGACGTCGGTCATCCCGTCCTGGACCAGCTGCCCGAGCTGGCGGAATGCCTGCGGGCCGGGCAGCACACCGCCGACCGCCTGGTGCGGGACGAACATCGCGGTCAGCACCAGCAGCGAGACCAGCAGCTGGGCGACGACCGTCAGCGGCCTGGCCAGCGGCACCCGGCGGGCGCCCGCGCCCACCCCGGCCTGCAGGACCACGCACAGCACCGCCTTGACGTACCAGCCGCGCGGGCTGGCCAGCGGCAGCAGGGCCGCCGCGGCCATCAGGGAGGCCAGTGCGGCGAACACCGTCAGCCGTGCACGTCCGCTCATGTCGTCGCCCCCGCTTCGTGCCGTCCCTGCGGGGTGTCCGGGGACTCCTCCCGCGTGCGGTAGCGGTCGGCCCGCTGCCACAGTTCCGGCAGCGTGTCGCCGGCGGCGACCTCGACCACCGTCCAGCCCGCCTCGCGCAGCATCCGCACCGCGCGCCGGGTGCCGTCCTGCTCCTCGACGGCTACGGCGTCCGCGTCGCCGGCCGGCACCAGCCGGCCGCCGGCGTCCCGCGCCATCCAGTCGTCGCTGTCCAGGACGAACGCGACCGCGCCGCCCGTCCGCTGCCTGATCCGCGCGACGCTCGTGGCCTGCTCCTCGTCCAGGTCGCCGAGGAAGGCCACTATCAGGCCCTCGGTCGCCGAGCGCAGCGCTTCGTACGCGGGCGACAGCGTCTCGCCTTCGGAGTGGGCCACCACCGCGAGGGTGTCGAGCAGGACGCCCGCCATGTCGGAGGAGTCGCCGCCGAATCCGGCGGTGCCCTCGGGGCCCGGCACGCTGGTGCCGGTGTCGGTCAGCAGCCGGACCGCGTAGCCGCGCTCCAGCATGTGGGTGGACACCGAGGCGGCCCCGGACACCGCCCATTCGAAGGCCGAGTCGGGCCCGGAGCCGAAGTAGGCCCAGGCGCGGGTGTCGAGCAGCACCGTGCAGCGCGCCCGGTGCGGCTGCTCCTCGCGGCGCACCATCAGCTCGCCGTATTTGGCCGTCGAGCGCCAGTGCACCCGGCGCAGGTCGTCGCCGTGCCGGTAGCCGCGCGGGATGACGTCGTCCTCGCCGGCGAAGGCCAGCGCCCGGGTGCGGCTCTCGCCGTAGCCGTTGGCCTCGCCGGCCAGCCGCACCGCCGGCAGCGCCTCGACCCGCGGGACGACGGTGAGGGTGTCGTAGGAGCTGAAGGAGCGGGTCAGCTCGCACATGCCGAAGGGGTCGGTGAGCCGCAGTTGCAGCGGCCCCAGCGGGTAGCGGCCGCGCAGGTCGGAGCGCACCCGGTAGGAGACCTCGCGGTGCCCGCCGGGCTCGACCCGGTCGAGCACGAAGCGCGGGCGCGGCCCGAGGACGTACGGCACCCGGTCCTGGAGCATCAGCAGGCCGGTGGGGATCCGCGAGACGTTGTCGACCCGCAGGTGCACCCGGGCCTCCGACATCGCGGGCACCCGCGACGGCGACAGCCGGCGGCTGCCCGCGACCCGGTAGCGGGTGCGGTAGAGCACCGCGACGCACACCAGCGGCAGGATCGCCAGCAGCAGTCCGACCCGCAGCAGGTCGGGCTGCCCGAGGACGTACGCGCATATCGCCGCGGCGATACCGGCCGCCACGAAGGACCGGCCGCGGGTGGTGAGCCCGCCGAGCGCGGTACGGAAGCCGCCGGTGCCCGGCCGCGGGTCGCCGCCGGGCAGGTCGGAACCGCCGGGACGGCCGACCCGCGGCGGTTGCGGGGGCGGCGGTGGCGGCCCCCCGGGGGCGGGGGTGGCCATCACAGGGTCCGGGCGCCCGGCATGCCGGGCCGGCGGCCCGCCGACGGATCGGGGACCGGGACACGCTGCAGGATCTCGATCACGACCTGCTCCGGTGTCCGCCGGTTGAGCTGGGCCTGCGCGGTCGGCAGCAGGCGGTGCGCCAGGACCGCGGAGGCCAGCGCCTGCACGTCGTCCGGCAGCACGAAGTCCCTGCCGTCCAGGGCCGCCGAGGCCCTGGCCGCCCTGATCAGGTGCAGGGTGGCCCGGGGGGAGGCGCCGAGCCGCAGGTCGGGGTGGTCGCGGGTGGCGCCGACCAGGGCCACCGCGTAGCGCCGCACCGGGTCGGCGACATGCACCTGGCGGACCGCCTCGATGAGCTTGACGATCTCGTGGGCGTGCGCGACCGGCTGGAGGTCGTCCAGCGGCGAGACCCCGCCGTGCACGTCCAGCATCTTCAGCTCGGCCTCCGGGCTGGGGTAGCCGATGGAGACCCGGGCGGTGAAGCGGTCGCGCTGCGCCTCGGGCAGCGGGTAGGTGCCCTCCATCTCCACCGGGTTCTGGGTGGCGATCACCATGAAGGGGCTGGGCAGTTCGTACGTGGTGCCGTCGACGGTGACCTGGCGCTCCTCCATCGACTCCAGCAGCGCCGACTGCGTCTTGGGCGAGGCGCGGTTGATCTCGTCGCCCACCACGATCTGCGCGAAGATCGCACCCGGCTTGAACTCGAAGTCCCGCTGCTGCTGGTCGAAGACGCTCACCCCGGTGATGTCCGAGGGCAGCAGGTCCGGCGTGAACTGGATCCGCCGTACCGAGCAGTCGATCGAACGCGCCAGCGCCTTGGACAGCATCGTCTTGCCGACACCGGGCACGTCCTCGATCAGCAGGTGCCCCTCCGCCAGCAGGACGGTCAGCGCGACACGTACGACCTCGGGCTTGCCCTCGATCACGCTCTCCACACTGCGGCGAACCCGGTCCGCGGTCGTGGTCAGATCACTCAGGCTTGCTCGTGCATCAAACGTCGTCACCCGGTACTCCTAGGCCATGTTCCGCGGGACTCGGTCATCCCTGGACCGGCCCTCCCCGAATGTGCGTGTGCCCGCGCCCGCCGATGGCGATGCGGTACCGCACTGTGCATTCTTCCCTTACGCGGCACTCCACGTCACTCGACTGCCGTTACTTGTTCGTGATTTCGCGCAGCAGACCGGTGTGGACGTCGAAGACGAAGCCCCTGACGTCGTCGGTGTGGGCGAGGAAGGGGGACGTCCTGACCCTGGCCATGGACTGCCTGACGTCCTGGTCGATGTCGGTGAAGGACTCCACCGACCAGGTCGGCCGCTGGCCGACCTCCGCCTCCAGTTCGGTGCGGAAGTCCTCGGTGATGCTCTGCATGCCGCAGTTGGTGTGGTGGATCAGCACGACCGAGCGGGTGCCCAGCGCGCGCTGGCTGATGGTGAGCGAGCGGATCGTGTCGTCGGTGACCACACCGCCGGCATTGCGGATGGTGTGGCAGTCGCCGAGCGCGAGGCCGAGCGCCTTGTGCAGGTCGATGCGGGCGTCCATGCACGCCACGACGGCGACCTTGAGCACCGGCCTGGCATCCATGCCCGGGTCGGCGAAGGCGGCGGCATAGCTCTGGTTGGCATCGACCAGTCGGTCGGTGACCGACGCGGTGGCGGCCGGGGCCGAGGTCTCGGACGGGCCGTCTGCGGCAGATATCGACATGGCTCCGACGTTAAGGCCCGGACCGCCCGGTCACCTGTTGTGAGTTCCGACGAAAAGTTAAATATGGGTCAATCCAGTGGATGTGATGTAACCCACACGGGTCGCGGGGTTCCCTGGCCGGGTCGCCCGGCAGGGTGACGCGCCCGCGCCGGGCCAACGTTGACGGTGGGGCATGGTGGAGTAAAGTGGCGCGAAGTGGTGCGTGAAAAGTGGCGTCTGCGGGAGGTGCGATGTTCCTCGGGACGTACACCCCACGGCTGGACGACAAGCACCGCCTGGTGCTGCCGGCCCGCTTCCGCGAGCCGCTGGCCGAGGGGCTGGTGATCACCCGCGGCCAGGAGCGGTGCCTGTGCGTATGGCCCGTCGCGGGCTTCAAGGTGGCCACCGAGCAGCTGTCCGCGGCCCCGCTGACCTCGAAGTCCGCCCGCGACTACCTCCGGGTGCTGTTCGCCGGGGCGCACGACGAGATCCCCGACAAGCAGGGCCGGGTCACCGTCCCGCAGCCGCTGCGGGACTACGCGGGGCTGGAGCGGGACTGCGCCGTCATCGGTGCCAACACCCGGGTGGAGATCTGGTCGGCGACCGCCTGGGCCGATTATCTGGCCGCCCAGGAGGACACCTTCTCGGCCCTCTCGCAGGAGGTTCCGCCCGGATTACTGTGAGCGCGGCCCCCGCACCGCGCGCCTCCCCCTTGCGAATCACCCGCGCGGACGTACGGCTCGGCCTCCTCCCGCTCCACCGTTGCGCTGGCACCACTTCCCCGGTGCCAGGGGAACGTCTCTGCCGAGCGGGCGGGGACCAGGTTCTACGTCCACCCGCCGGCCGCCACCCCAGGGCCGGCCGCGTGCCAGCACAGTCCCAGAAGGGCCGGCCCCATGAGCGACACCACCCCGCAGCCACCGGAGCCGCGGCACGTCCCGGTGATGCTGCGGCGCTGCCTCGACCTGCTGGCGCCCGCGCTCGCCGAGCCCGGGGCGGTGGTCGTGGACGCCACGCTGGGCCTCGGCGGGCACAGCGAGGCGCTGCTGACCACCTTCCCCGCCGCCCGGCTGATCGCCCTGGACCGCGACCCCGAGGCGCTCAAGCTCTCCGGCCGCCGGCTCGCCCGCTTCGGCGACCGCGCCACCCTGGTCCACGCGGTCTACGACGAGATGCCCGACGTCCTCGCCGGGCTGTCCGTGCCGCGCGTGCAGGGCGTGCTCTTCGACCTCGGCGTGTCCTCCATGCAGCTGGACGAGGCCGACCGCGGCTTCGCCTACGCGCAGGACGCCCCGCTGGACATGCGGATGGACCAGACCACCGGCATCAGCGCGGCCGAGGTGCTCAACACCTACCCGCCGGGCGACCTGGTCCGCATCCTGCGCGCCTACGGCGAGGAGAAATTCGCCCGCAAGATCGTGGACGCGGTCGTGCGGGAGCGGGACGCCGAGCCCTTCCGCAACAGCGCCAGGCTGGTCGAGCTGATCAGGGACGCCCTGCCGCAGGCCGCCAAGCGCACCGGCGGCAACCCGGCCAAGCGCACCTTCCAGGCGCTGCGGATCGAGGTCAACGGCGAGCTGTCCGTGCTGGAGCGGGCCGTGCCCGCGGCCGTCTCGGCGCTCGCCGTCGGCGGCAGGATCGCCGTGCTGGCCTACCACTCCCTGGAGGACCGGCTGGTCAAGCAGGTCTTCGCGGCCGGCGCGGCGAATACGGCCCCGCCGGGGCTGCCGGTGGTGCCCGAGCAGTACCAGCCGCGGCTGCGGCTGCTCACCCGAGGCGCCGAACTGCCCGGCGAGGACGAGGTCGCCGAGAACCGCAGGGCCGCGCCGGCCCGGCTGCGCGGCGCGGAGCGCATCCGCGAGGAGGCCCGGTGAGCCCGGTCCGCGCCCGGTCCGCAACCGCGGCGCGTACGCCCTTCGTCATCCTTGTCGTGACCCTCCTCGCCGGTGGCCTGATCTCGCTGCTGCTGCTCAATGCCGCGGTGAACCAGGACTCCTTCCAGCTGAACAAGTTGGAGAAGGAGACCACGGGTTACACGGACGAGCAGCAGCAGTTGCAGCAGGAGGTCGATCAGTACGGGGCGCCGGGGACGCTGGAGGGCAAGGCCCGGCAGCTCGGGATGGTCCCGGGCGGGAACCCGGCCTTCCTCGACTCGGACGGCTCGGTCCGCGGCACTCCCGAGCGGGCGACGGCGGCGCCGCCCCCGCCCAAGCCGGCGAATCCGGCCGCTCCTCCGACCCCGTCCCCGGGTACGCCCCCGGGTACTCCGACCACTCCCTCCGGTAGGTGACGCGATGTCCCGCGCGGTTCCGTTGCGTCCACACGACGGTCCGTCCCGGCTGGGCGCGCAGTTCCCCGCGCCCCTGGGTGATTGCCGCTCGCGGTGGCCTGTCGCCTTCACCACCGTCGTGGTTGCGCGCGCGGTTCCCCGCGCCCCTGAGGCGCTCGGCTCTGCGGCGGAGGGCAGCCACCAGGGGCGCGGGGAACCGCGCGACAAGCCACCACGCGGCCGCGGGCACGTACGCACCGCAAGCGCCGGGGCGCGGCCGTGAGCGCCCCTCGCCCGCCCGCGAGGCGGCCTCGCCCGGCCGCGGGGCCCGGGGCGGCGGGCCGCCCCGCCGGCCGCCCGGTGCGACGGCCTGTGCCGCCGCCGCGGCAACCGCGGCGGCGGCCCCGCATGGTGCGGCTGGGCACCCCGCGCCCGAGGCTCCGCCTCGTCGCGCTGGCCCTGACCGTGGTCATGGGCGTCTTCGTCGTGCGCCTGCTCCAGGTGCAGGCGGTCGACGCGTCGGCCTATGCCTCGAAGGCGGCGGTGAACCGCTGGGTCACCCACGACGTCACCGCCGACCGCGGCACGATCACCGACCGCTCGGGAGTGGCCCTGGCCACCACCGTGGACGCGTACGACATCACCGCGGACCCGTATCTCTTCACCCCGGCGCAGGCCAAGGTGAAGGACGCCCCCGCGCAGGCGGCGGAGCTGCTGGCGCCGATCGTCGGCGGGGACGCGACGACGATCGCCCGGCAGCTGTCCACGCCCGGCTCCCGCTACCAGGTCCTGGCCAGCCGGCAGACCCCGCAGGCCTGGAACCAGATCTCCGACCTCAAGAAGGCGCTCGCCGCCAAGGCGGTCAAGCAGCCGGGCGCCGACGTGCTGGCCGGGATCTTCAGCGAGCCGCACACCAAGCGGGTCTACCCCGGCGGCGACCTGGCCGCCGGGGTGCTCGGCTTCGTCAACAGCAAGGGCGCCGGCGGCGGCGGCCTGGAGTCGATGTTCGACAAGCAGCTCGCCGGCCGGAACGGCAAGATCCGCTACGCCCAGTCCAACGGCCGTCAGGTCCCCACCGCCGGCGTCCAGGAGCACCCCGCGGTGCCCGGCTCCGACGTGGAGCTGACCTTGGACCGCGACATCCAGTGGGCCGCGCAGAGCGCGATCAGCGCCCAGGTGAGGAAGTCCAGGGCCGACCGCGGCTATGTCACCGTGATGGACAACAGGACCGGCGAGGTGCTGGCGATGGCCGACGCCCCCGGCTTCGACCCCGCCGACCTCGCGCACGCCGACCCCGAGGCGCTCGGCAATGCCGCGATGCAGGACGCGTACGAGCCGGGCAGCGTCAGCAAGGTGATGTCGATGGCCGCGATCATCGACACCGGCACCGCGACGCCCACCACCCGGGTGACCGTGCCCGGCACGCTGCCGCGCGCTGACCGGGTCTTCCACGACGACGTCGACCACGGCACCTGGTACCTGACGCTGAACGGCGTGCTCGCCAAGTCCAGCAACATCGGCACGATCGAGGCCTCGGGGCTGCTCGGCAAGACCCAGCCGCAGGCCAACCGGGTGCTCTACTCGTACCTGAAGAAGTTCGGCATCGGCGACCCCACCGGCATCGGCTTCCCCGGCGAGACCCCCGGCATCCTGGCCGAGCCGCAGGACTGGAACGCCTCGCAGCAGTACACGATCCCCTTCGGCCAGGGCCTGTCGCTGAACGCGCTGCAGGCCACCTCGGTCTACGCGGCGATCGCCAACGGCGGCGTCAGGGTCGAGCCCAGCCTGATCCGCGGCATCACCGGGCCGGACGGGCGCTTCGTGCCCGCCGCGCCGCCGAAGAAGACCAGGGTGGTCAGCGCGCAGACCGCGAAGACGCTGTCCACCATGCTGGAGTCGGTGGTCGGCAGCGAGCAGGGCACCGGCATCAACGCCCGGATCGACGGCTACCGGGTCGCCGGCAAGACCGGTACGGCCAACCGGGTGGACCCGAAAACGGGCACCTACAAGGGCTACACCGCGTCCTTCATGGGCTTCGCGCCGGCCGACAACCCGCGGGTCACCGTCTCCTGCGTCATCCAGAACCCCACCAAGGGCAGCTACTTCGGCGGCTCGATCTGCGGCCCGGTCTTCAAACAGGTGATGGAATTCGCCCTCAAGACGCTCCAGGTGCCGCCGTCCGGCGTACCGGCCCCGCAGCTGCCGATCACCTTCGACCCGGCCGAGCCCGCCGCCCCCGCGGCGACCGGCGCCAAGGCGCGGTGATCATGACAGGCACCGGCCGCGACCGGCCCGGCGTCCCCGGCGGCACGGCCCGCGACCTGCGGCCGCCCCGCCCGGCGGGCACGGACCACGACCCGCGGCCGCCGTACCCTGCCTGTTTTGGCCCCGAGCCCGGCCAGCCCGGTAATCTCACCGCCGTGCCCAACCCTGATCAAGCCACCACCCTCACCCAGCCGGGCCTGCCGCGGCCGACGCGGGTCCGCCCCAAACCGCTGGCGGACCTCGCCCGGCGGCTCGGCCTGCCGGACCCCGGAGGTGACACCGCGGTCACCGGCATCACCCACGACTCGCGCGCGGTCCGCCCCGGGGACCTCTACACCGCCCTGCCCGGCGCCCGCTTCCACGGCGCCGACTTCGCCGCCCAGGCGGCCGCCGCCGGAGCCGCCGCCGTGCTCACCGACCCGGCGGGCGAACAGCGCGCCGCCGAGACCGGTCTGCCGGTGCTCACCGTCCCCGAGCCCAGGTCGGTGATGGGCGCGCTGGCCGCGGCCGTCTACGACGAGCCCGGCGAGGCGATGCTGCGGATCGGCATCACCGGGACCTCGGGCAAGACCACCACCGCCTATCTGGTCGAGGGCGGCCTGCGGGCCGCCACCGGCGGCGCCACGGGCCTCGTCGGCACCGTCGAGACCCGGATCGGCGAGGACCGCGTCAAGAGCGAGCGCACCACCCCGGAGGCCACCGACCTGCAGGCGCTCTTCGCGGTGATGCGCGAACGCGGGGTCGGCTCGGTCGTCATGGAGGTCTCCAGCCACGCGCTGGTGCTCGGCCGGGTCGACGGCGCCGTCTTCGACGTGGCCGTCTTCACCAACCTCAGCCCCGAGCACATGGAATTCCACACCGGCATGGAGGACTACTTCCAGGCCAAGGCGCAGCTCTTCACCCCGCACCGCAGCCGGCTCGGCGTGGTCAACCTGGACGACGAGTACGGCCGCCGGCTGGTCGCCGAGGCCACCGTGCCGCTGGTGACCTTCTCGGCGCGGGGCAGGCTGGACGCCGACTGGCGGGCCGAGGACGTCGAGGCGGACCTGATGGGCAGCACCTTCACGGTGCTCGGCCCCAAGGGCGAGCGGCTGCGGGCCGCCGCGCCGCTGCCCGGCCCCTTCAACGTCGCCAACACCCTCGCCGCGATCACCGCGCTGGCCGCCGCGGGCCTCGACCCGCAGAGCGCCGCCGAGGGCGTCGCGGCGGTCCCCGGGGTGCCGGGCAGGCTGGAGCGGGTCGACGCCGGGCAGCCGTATCTCGCGGTGGTCGACTACGCGCACAAGACCGACGCCGTGGAGTCCGTGCTGCGGGCGCTGCGCACCACCACCCGCGGCCGTATCCACGCCGTGCTGGGCTGCGGCGGCGACCGCGACGCCACCAAGCGCGGCCCGATGGGCGCCGCGCTGGCCAGGCTCGCCGACACCGCCGTGCTCACCTCGGACAACCCGCGCTCCGAGGACCCGCTGGCGATCCTCAGCGCGATGCTGGCCGGGGCCGCCCAGGTGCCGGCCGAGGAGCGCGCCCGGGTCGTCGTCGAACCCGACAGGGCCGCCGCGGTGGCCGCCGCCGTCGCCGCGGCCGAGCCGGGCGACATCGTGCTGGTGGCGGGCAAGGGCCATGAGCAGGGCCAGGACATCGCCGGAGAGGTGCGCCCCTTCGACGACCGAGAGGTGCTGCGCGCCGCGATCGAGAAGGACCGGAAAGCATCGTGATCCCCCTTACCCTCGCCGAGGTCGCACGCGCGGTCGGCGGGACTACGTACGACATACCGGACGACACACTGCTGGTCACCGGGCCGGTGGTCAGGGACTCCCGCGAGGTGGTGCCCGGCTCGCTGTTCGTGGCCTTCGCCGGCGAGCGGGTCGACGGCCACGACTTCGCCGCGGGGGCGGTGGAGGCCGGGGCGGTCGCGGTGCTCGCGGGCCGCCCTCTGGGTGTGCCCGCGATCGTGGTGGACGACGTGCAGGCCGCGCTCGGCGCGCTGGCCCGGCATGTCATCGACTCGCTCGGCGCGACCGTGGTGGCGCTCACCGGCTCCGCCGGCAAGACCAGCACCAAGGACCTGCTGGCGCAGCTCCTCGAACACCTCGCGCCGACCGTCTACACCCCCGGGTCGCTCAACAACGAGATCGGCCTGCCGCTGACCGCGCTGCAGGCCGACGAGGGCACCCGGCACCTGGTGCTGGAGATGGGCGCCCGTGGCATCGGTCACATCGCGTACCTGACCGGCCTGACGCCGCCGCGCATCGGCCTGGTGCTGAACGTCGGCAGCGCCCACATCGGCGAGTTCGGCGGCCGCGAGCAGATCGCCCAGGCCAAGGGGGAACTGGTCGAGTCGCTGCCCGACGGGCACGCGGGCGGCATCGCCGTACTGAACGCAGACGATCCGCTGGTGCTGGCCATGGCGGAACGTACCAAGGCCCGGGTGGTGCTCTTCGGGGAGAGCGAGCAGGCCTCCGTGCGGGCCACCGGCATCCACCTCAACGACCGAGGTCAGGCGGTCTTCTCCCTGCGAACACCCACCGGGTGCGCCGACGTGACCTTGCGCCTGTACGGTGAGCACCACGTGTCGAACGCGCTCGCCGCAGCCGCCGTCGCCAGTGAACTCGGCATGCCCGCCGAGGAGATCGCCACCGCGCTCTGCGCGGCGGGACCGCTCTCGCGCTGGCGGATGGAGGTCACCGAGCGCCCCGACGGCGTGACGGTCGTCAACGACGCCTACAACGCGAACCCCGAATCCATGAGGGCAGCCCTGCGCGCACTCGCCGCGATGGGCCGGTCCGCACAGGCCGCGGGGGGACGGACGTGGGCGGTGCTGGGAAAGATGGCCGAACTGGGCGGGGAAGCACTCGCCGAGCACGACGCGGTGGGGCGGCTGGTCGTCCGGCTCAACGTCAGCAAGCTCGTTGCGGTCGGCGGCACGGAAGCCGCGTGGCTGCAAATGGGCGCCTATAACGAGGGTTCGTGGGGTGAGGAGTCGGTGCACGTGTCCGACGCGGAGGCGGCGATCGACCTGTTGCGCGCAGAGGTGCGCCCAGGTGACGTCGTGCTGGTGAAGGCATCACGGTCGGTCGGCCTGGAGGCCGTCGCCCTGGCGCTGACCGAAGGCGATCCCGGCGGTACGGCGGCCCGTGAGGGTGCCGCGCGATGAAGCAGATCCTGGTCTCCGGGGTGATCGCGCTCTTCCTGTCGCTGATCGGTACCCCGCTGCTGATCCGCCTGCTGGCCCGCAAGGGATACGGGCAGATGATCCGGGACGACGGCCCGCAGACCCACCACAGCAAGCGCGGCACACCCACCATGGGCGGTATCGCCTTCATCCTGGCCACGCTGGTCGCGTACGCCTCGACGAAGCTCATCACCGGCGACAAGCCGAGCATGTCGGGTGTGCTGGTGCTCTTCCTGACCGCCGGCATGGGCCTGGTCGGCTTCCTCGACGACTACATCAAGCTGGTCAAGCAGCGCAGCCTGGGCCTGCGGGCCAAGGCCAAGATGGCCGGCCAGCTCATCGTCGGCGTCACTTTCGCGGTGCTCGCGCTGAACTTCCCCGACTCGCGCAACCAGACCCCGGCGTCCACGAAGCTGTCCTTCACCACGGACTTCGGCTGGTCGATCGGCCCGGTGATCTTCGTGATCTGGGCGCTGTTCATGATCCTGGCGATGTCCAACGGCGTGAACCTGACCGACGGCCTCGACGGCCTGGCCACCGGCGCCTCGGTGATGGTCTTCGCCGCCTACACCGTCATCGGCGTGTGGCAGTACGGCCAGTGGTGCGGCGCCCAGGTCAGCGCCAACGGTGCCTGCTACGAGGTCCGCGACCCGCTCGACCTCGCGGTGGTCGCGGCGGCCCTGGTGGGCGCCTGCTTCGGCTTCCTGTGGTGGAACACCTCGCCGGCGAAGGTCTTCATGGGCGACACCGGTTCGCTCGCGCTGGGCGGGGCGCTCGCCGGCCTGGCGATCTGCTCGCGCACCGAGCTGCTGGTCGCCATCCTCGGCGGCCTGTTCGTCATCATCACCATGTCGGTGGTCATCCAGGTCGGCTCCTTCCGGCTGACCGGCAAGCGGGTCTTCCGGATGGCACCGCTCCAGCACCACTTCGAGCTGAAGGGCTGGAGCGAAGTGCTGGTCGTGGTCAGGTTCTGGATCATCCAGGGCATGTGCATGGCCGTCGGACTCGGTGTCTTCTACGCCGCGTGGGTGGCCGCGTCATGACGGCCGGCGGCGGGTACGAGGACGGCGCGTTCAAGGGCGTACGGGTCACCGTCGCCGGGCTCGGCGTGTCCGGAGTGCCCGCCGCCAAGGCGCTGCACGCGCTCGGCGCCCGCGTCACCGTGGTCAACGGCGTCGCGGGGGAGCGGCAGCGGGCCGAGGCGGCGGAGCTGGAGGCGCTGGGCGTCACCGTGCGCCTCGGCGACGGCGAGAGCCTGCCCGAGGGCACCGAGCTGGTCGTCACCGCGCCCGGCTGGAAGCCGTCGAGCCCGCTGTTCGCCGCTGCGGAGCAGGCGGGCGTCGAGGTCATCGGCGACGTCGAACTGGCCTGGCGGCTGCGTGGCCCCGACGCGGCGCCCTGGCTCGCGGTCACCGGCACCAACGGCAAGACCACCACGACCAGGATGCTCGCCGCCATCCTCACCGCGGCGGGCCTGCGCACCGCCGCGGTCGGCAACATCGGCGTCTCGCTCCTCGACGTGGTCCTGGGCGAGGAGCAGTACGACGTCCTCGCCGTGGAGCTGTCCAGCTACCAGCTGCACTGGGCGCCCGGCATCCGCCCGCATTCCGCGGCGGTGCTCAACCTGGCGCCCGACCACCTGGACTGGCACGGCTCGATGGCCGCCTACGCCGCCGACAAGGGCCGGATCTACCACGGCAACAAGGTCGCCTGCGTCTACAACGCCGCCGACCCGCAGACCGAGCGGCTGGTCGAGGAGGCCGACGTCGAGGAGGGCTGCCGGGCGATCGGCTTCACGCTCGACGCGCCGCGGATGTCCGAACTGGGCGTGGTCGACGGGCTGCTGGTGGACCGGGCCTTCGTGGCCGACCGCCGCAACAGCGCCCAGGAGCTGGCCGAGACCGCCGACGTCCAGCCGCCGGCCCCGCACAACATCGCCAACGCGCTGGCCGCCGCCGCCCTGGCCCGCGCCTACGGGGTGCCGGCCGGCGCGGTCCGCGAGGGCCTGCGCGCCTTCCGCCCCGACGCGCACCGCATCGAAGAGGTCGCGGTGCTCGACGGGGTGGCCTATGTCGACGACTCCAAGGCCACCAACACCCATGCCGCGCAGGCCTCGCTGGCGGCGTACGAGCGCGTGGTGTGGATCGCCGGGGGACTCGCCAAGGGCGCCGAGTTCGACGAGCTGGTGGCCGCGGCCGCCGGGCGGCTGCGCGGGGCGGTGCTCTTCGGCGCCGACCGCGCGCTGATCCGCGAAGCCCTGGCGCGACACGCCCCCCAGGTGCCGGTGGTGGACCTGGAACGGACCGACACTGGGGCGATGTCCGCAGCGGTGGACGCTGCCCGGCAGCTGGCCACGGAGGGCGACACGGTCCTGCTGGCGCCCGCCTGCGCGTCGATGGACATGTTCAGCAACTACAACCAGCGCGGCGACCTGTTCGCGGAAGCCGTGCGCGCCGCACTGCCGGACTCCGCGGCGCACTAGCCGCCGCGGCCGCCTCCCGCAGGCCGCGGCGCACCGCACCGACGGAGGGGACGCATGACGGCACACGGCTCCACCCCGCGCGGCGCCGCACGCCCCGCCAGGGCGCCCAGCGCCCTGCGCGGGGCCGCCCGGCTGCCAGGGCGGCTGCGGGAGGCCTGGGACCGGCCGCTGACCGCCTACTACGTGATCCTCGGCGCCGCCCTGCTGATCACCGTGCTCGGCCTGGTGATGGTCTACTCCGCGTCGATGATCCAGGCGCTGCGCTACGGGCTGCCGTCCACGTACTACTTCCGCAAGCAGCTGCTCGCGGTCGCGATCGGCTCGGTGCTGCTCTACGCGGCCGCCAGGATGCCGGTCAGGGCGCACCGGGCGCTGGCCTACCCGCTGCTGCTCGGCTCGGTCTTCCTGATGTGCCTGGTGCAGGTGCCGGGGATAGGGCAGTCGGTCAACGGCAACACCAACTGGATCTCGGTGGGCGGCCCCTTCCAGCTGCAGCCCAGCGAGTTCGGCAAGCTCGCGCTGGTGCTGTGGGGCGCCGACCTGCTGGCCCGCAAGGGCGACAAGGGCCTGCTGGTGCAGTGGAAGCACCTGCTGGTGCCGCTGATCCCGGTGACCGTGCTGCTGCTCGGACTCATCATGCTCGGCGGCGACATGGGCACCACGGTGATCCTCACCGCGATCCTCTTCGGCATGCTGTGGCTGGCCGGGGCGCCGACCCGGCTGTTCGCCGGGGTGCTCGGCGGGGCGAGCGCGCTGGCCGGGCTCGCCATCGTCACCAGCCCCAACCGGATGGACCGGCTGCACTGCATCGCCGCCTCCGACCCCGACAACGGGTGCTGGCAGGCCGTGCACGGGATCTACGCCCTCGCCTCCGGCGGCTGGTTCGGTTCCGGGCTCGGGGCGAGCGTGGAGAAATGGGGCGAACTCCCCGAACCTCACACCGACTTCATCTTCGCCGTGACAGGGGAGGAACTGGGCCTTGCGGGGACACTGTCGGTACTCGCCCTCTTCGCGGCACTAGGCTACGCGGGTATCCGCGTGGCCGGTTGTACGGAGGACCCCTTCGTCAGGTTCGCAGCGGGTGGCGTGACCACCTGGATCACAGCTCAGGCCGTGATCAACATCGGTGCGGTGCTCGGCCTGCTGCCGATCGCCGGAGTCCCGCTCCCGCTGTTCTCCTACGGAGGTTCAGCCCTCCTGCCGACCATGTTCGCGATCGGGCTGCTGATCTCCTTCGCCAAGAACGAGCCGGCGGCACGAGCCGCGCTGGCCGTGCGGGGGCGGCGGAGCGGGCGCAATTCCCCGAGCCGGGCAATGACACGGACGATGCGACGGTACGTCACCCGACGGCCGTCCGGAGAGCGGTGAATTTCGGTGCATGTCGTACTCGCCGGCGGGGGGACCGCCGGCCACATCGAGCCTGCGCTCGCGCTCGCCGATGCCCTGCGCAGGCAGGACCCGACCGTGGGCATCACCGCCCTCGGCACCGAGAAGGGCCTGGAGACCAGGCTGGTGCCGGAACGCGGCTATGAACTGGCGCTGATCCCCGCCGTTCCGCTGCCGCGCAGGCCCACCCCCGAGCTGATCACCGTCCCCGGGCGGCTGCGCGGCACCATCAAGGCCGCCGAGCAGATCCTGGAGCGCACCAAGGCGGACTGCGTCGTCGGCTTCGGCGGCTATGTCGCCCTGCCCGGCTACCTGGCCGCCAAGCGGCTCGGCGTGCCGATCGTGGTGCACGAGGCCAACGCACGCCCCGGGCTCGCCAACAAGATCGGCTCGCGGTATGCCCACGCGGTCGCCGTCTCCACTCCGGACAGCAAGCTGCGCGACTCCCGCTACATCGGCATCCCGCTGCGGCGCTCCATCGCCACCCTGGACCGCGCCGCGGCCCGCCCCGAGGCCAGGCACGCCTTCGGCCTCGACCAGAACCTGCCCACCCTGCTGGTCTCCGGCGGCTCGCAGGGCGCCCGCAGGCTCAACGAGGTGATCGCCACCGTCGCCCCCAGGCTCCAGCAGTCCGGGGTGCAGATCCTGCACGCGGTGGGCCCCAAGAACGAGCTGCCCAGGGCCGACAACATGCCCGGCATGCCGCCCTACCGCCCGGTGCCCTACGTCGACCGGATGGATCTCGCCTACGCCGCCGCCGACATGATGCTCTGCCGCGCCGGCGCCATGACGGTCGCGGAGCTGTCCGCGGTCGGCCTGCCCGCCGCCTATGTGCCGCTGCCGATCGGCAACGGCGAACAGCGGCTCAATGCGCAGCCGGTGGTCAAGGCAGGCGGCGGCCTGCTGGTCGACGACGCGGAGCTGACCCCGGACTGGGTGCTCGGCAATGTGCTCCCGGTGCTCACCGATCCGCACCGCCTGTACGACATGTCACGCGCCGCCGCCGAGTTCGGCCGCCGCGACGCGGACGACCTGCTCGTCGGCATGGTGTACGAGGCGGTGGCCGCGCGCCGGGCACGATAGACCCCGCCGGGCGTCAACACACGGGAGGCCGACGTGACAGGACCGGGAGCCGGTGCCGGAGCCAGACCCGCCGAGCGCGGCGGCCAGGACCGTCCGCGGCTGCCGCACGCGGCGGCCCGCCCGGCCGCCGCCGCGCCCCGCGGGCCGCGGCTGACCGCGCCCGCCAGGCGTACGGTCCTGATCGCCCTGGCCGTGCTCACCGTGCTGCTCGGCGGCGGCACCTGGGCGGTCTACGGCTCCTCGTGGCTGCGGGCCGACAAGGTCGCGGTCAGCGGCGCCCGGGTGCTGACCGAGCAGCAGGTCCAGCGGGCCGCCGCCGTACCGCTCGGCGGCCCGCTTGTCTCGGTCGACACCGGGGCGGTCAGGAAGCGGCTGCTCAAGGCGCTGCCCCGGCTGCTCGACGTGTCGGTGCACCGGTCGTGGCCGCACACGATCCGGGTCGAGGTGACGGAACGCACTCCTTCCGCGGTCCTGAAAAGCGGCGCGAAGTTCATCGAAGTCGACAAGGAAGGCGTCAGGTTCGCCACCGTCGATCAGCGGCCGCGCGGAGTGCCGGTCGTGCAATTGACGCCGGATCAGTCGGCGAGCCTTCGGCATTTCGGAACAAAGAGACTTCTGCAGGCCGCGATTACCGTCGCGGGCCGGCTGCCGGAATCGCTCACCGGCCGGGCGACCGCGATCCGGGTGCGTTCCTACGACGCCATCACCGTCGAACTCACCGGCGGCCGGGACGTGATGTGGGGGAGCCAGGAGGACGCCGCCCGCAAGGCGGCGGTCCTCACCGCGCTGATGAAGGCGGAGCCGCACGCCACGCACTACGACGTCAGCGCCCCCACCGCACCTGCGGCTTCCGGAAGTTGATGTGTGCGGGACGTCCGCTTCGGTAGTATTCGACCCCTGGTTCACGGAGCACCTGCGTGATCACATAGGGTCAAAAGAAAAACGGGAGGTTCGGCGTGTTCGTTGAACCACCACCGCTTGTCGACTTAGTGTCTCGTCCCAAAGGAACACACGGGACAGGCATACTGGTAACCCTAAACCTCAGGGTCAGGGTTCGGAACGGTCCCGGCGAGCGTACCGACCGTCCCACACGATTCGTAAATCGAGGCGAGAGGCCTTCGACGTGGCAGCACCGCAGAACTACCTCGCAGTCATCAAGGTCGTCGGCATCGGCGGCGGTGGCGTCAACGCCATCAACCGGATGATCGAGGTCGGTCTCAAGGGCGTCGAGTTCATCGCGATCAACACCGATGCGCAGGCCCTGCTGATGAGCGACGCCGACGTCAAGCTCGACGTCGGCCGGGAGCTGACCCGGGGCCTCGGCGCCGGTGCGAACCCGGACGTCGGCCGCAAGGCCGCAGAGGACCACCGCGAGGAGATCGAAGAGGTGCTCAAGGGCGCCGACATGGTCTTCGTCACCGCCGGCGAGGGCGGCGGCACCGGCACCGGTGGCGCCCCCGTGGTCGCCAACATCGCCCGCTCGCTGGGCGCCCTGACCATCGGGGTGGTCACCCGCCCCTTCACCTTCGAGGGCCGCCGCCGCGCCAACCAGGCGGAGGACGGCATCGCGGGGCTGCGCGAGAACGTCGACACCCTGATCGTGATCCCCAACGACCGGCTGCTGTCCATCTCGGACCGCCAGGTCAGCGTGCTCGACGCCTTCCGCTCCGCCGACCAGGTGCTGCTGTCCGGTGTCCAGGGCATCACCGACCTGATCACCACCCCCGGTCTGATCAACCTGGACTTCGCCGACGTGAAGTCCGTGATGTCCGAAGCCGGTTCCGCCCTCATGGGCATCGGTTCCGCCCGCGGGGACGACCGGGCCGTCGCCGCCGCGGAGATGGCGATCTCCTCGCCGCTGCTCGAAGCGTCCATCGACGGTGCCCGCGGAGTGCTGCTCTCCATCTCCGGCGGCTCCGACCTCGGCCTGTTCGAGATCAACGAGGCGGCCCAGCTGGTCAGCGAGGCCGCCCACCCGGAGGCCAACATCATCTTCGGCGCGGTCATCGACGACGCGCTCGGCGACGAGGTCAGGGTCACCGTCATCGCGGCCGGCTTCGACGGCGGCCAGCCGCCCACCAAGGGCAGCCGCGACAAGGTGCTCAACTCGCCCTACGCGGGCCGCGACGACACCCCGGCCGCCGGCGGCCCCAGGACCGGCGCCCCCGGCGACATCCAGCGTCCCGCGCCCTCCTTCGGCGGCCTGGGCAGCGTCCCGTCCGCCGCACCCGGCGAGCGGGAGTCCGAGCCGGTCGCCGAGGCCCCGGCCGCGCCGAGCACGCCGGTCGTGCCGCCGGCCCGGCCGTACCAGGACAGCGCGGCCGAAGAGCTCGACGTCCCCGACTTCCTGAAGTGACCGCCAGGACGTGATAGGGCACCGCATTTCCGCGAACGGCGCGCACTTCGCCTTCACCGACAGGTGGGGCGGGGTGAGCGCCGTTCCGTACGACAGCCTCAACCTCGGCGGGGCGGTGGGCGACGACCCGGACGCCGTCCGGGGCAACCGCGACCTTGCCGCCCGCGAGCTGGGCCGCGACCCCGGCCGGACGGTGTGGATGAACCAGGTGCACGGCCGCGAGGTCGCCGTCGTGCGCGAACCGTGGGGCGCCGCCCCCGCGCCGGAGGTCGACGCCCTGGTCACCACCCGCGCCGACCTGACCCTCGGGGTGCTCACCGCGGACTGCGTCCCGGTGCTGCTCGCCGACCCGGTCGCCGGGGTCGCCGCCGCGGCGCACGCCGGGCGGCCCGGAATGGTCGCCGGGATCGCCACCGCCGCGATTGAGACGATGATCACACTCGGCGCGGACCCGGCCAGGACGACCGCCGTACTCGGCCCGTCGATCTGCGGCAAATGCTATGAAGTGCCCGCCGCGCTGCGGGACGAGGTCGCCGCGGTCGAAGCGGCGGCGTACGCCGAGACGAGTTGGGGCACTCCGGCGGTCGACGTGGCCGCCGGAGTGCGCGCCCAGCTGCTGCGCGCCGGGGTGCGGACGGTCGAGGGACCGGTGGCCTGCACCCTGGAGTCCGCCGACCACTTCTCCTACCGCCGCGACCGGGTCACCGGCCGGCTCGCCGGCTACGTATGGCTGGACGGCACCGGGTGAGCGGTTCGCAGGACATCGGCCGCGGCGGGCAGCTCGCCGCGAGCCTCGCCCGGGTCGAGCAGCGCATCGCCGACGCCTGCCGGGACGCGGGGCGGGACCGCAAGGAGGTGACCCTGATCGTGGTCACCAAGACCTACCCGGCAAGCGACGTGAGGCTGCTGGCCGGACTCGGCGTGCGCGAGGTCGCGGAGAACCGCGACCAGGAGGCCGCCGCGAAGGCCGCAGACTGCGCCGATCTGTCGCTGAGCTGGCACTTCGTGGGCCAGTTGCAGACCAACAAGGTCCGTTCCGTGGTCAGTTACGCTGATCACGTGCACTCTGTCGACCGGCTCCGGCTGGTCACCGCACTGTCCTCGGCGGCCACCGCCGCGCAGCGGCAGGTCGGTTGCCTCGTCCAGGTCGCCCTGGACGCGGCGGCGGGGGATCGCGGGGAGCGCGGCGGGGTGGCACCCGACGCGGTGCCCGCGCTGGCCGACGCCCTCGCGGCGGCTCCCGGGCTGCGGCTCGACGGGCTGATGACGGTGGCGCCGCTGGCCGGAGAATACGCGGGCCAACCCCGCGCGGCCTTCGACCGGTTGATGGAAATCTCATCCCGCCTGCGCGAGACTCATCCGGCTGCCACCATGGTCTCGGCGGGGATGAGCCAGGACCTCGACGAAGCGGTGACGGCCGGAGCGACACATGTACGCGTCGGAACGGCGGTACTCGGAGTCCGTCCCGGGCTCCGGTAACGTCACCAAACAAGTCGGACCACAGCATAAATATGGTGTGGCGGCCGTCCCCGACGGCGGCCGAGGACCGCAACCCCGCTGAGAGGACGCAGAGCATGGCCGGCGCGATGCGCAAGATGGCGGTCTACCTCGGCCTCGTGGAGGACGACGGATACGACGGCCCGGGCTTCGACCCGGATGACGAGTTCGAGCCGGAGATGGCCGCGCCACCCGCGCGTGCCGTCACCGAGCAGGAGCGCGCCCCCCGCCGCCCGCACAGCCAGCACGTGCCACCGAGCCAGCACCAGCCGCAGCAGGTCGAGCCGCCGCGGCTCGTGCACGCCCCGGCACCCCGCGAACCGCGGATCGCCCCCGTGGCGTCCATCACACCCGAACGTCACAGCCTGGAGAAGAACGCAGCGGTGATCATGCCCAAGGTCGTGTCAGAACGCGAGCCGTACCGGATCACGACACTTCACCCCCGGACCTACAACGAAGCCCGTACCATCGGGGAACACTTCCGTGAAGGCACCCCGGTGATCATGAACTTGACGGAGATGGACGACACGGATGCGAAGCGACTTGTCGACTTCGCGGCCGGTCTGGTGTTCGGCCTCCACGGGAGCATCGAGCGGGTGACGCAGAAGGTCTTTCTGCTCTCGCCTGCTAACGTCGATGTCACGGCGGAGGACAAGGCCCGGATCGCCGAGGGCGGGTTCTTCAACCAGAGCTGAGCGAAACGCAACGTAGGGACCGGCCAACTGGCCGACGAGCAGGGGAGAGGGAAGCGCGATGAGTGTCGCACTCCAGGTGCTGTACATCGCGTTGTACTGCTTCCTCTTTGTGCTGATCTTCCGATTGGTGATGGATTACGTCTTCCAGTTCGCCCGTTCATGGCACCCTGGGAAGCCGATGGTGGTGGTCCTGGAGGGCACCTACACTGTCACCGATCCGCCACTCAAGCTTCTGCGGCGGTTCATCCCGCCGCTGCGCCTCGGGGGCGTGGCGCTCGACCTGTCCTTCTTCGTATTGATGATCATCGTTTACATCCTGATCTACGTTGTTGGGAGCTTCATGTGAACGGTGCTAGCTCCCGATATGTCGACGATCACGTTGAGGTGAAGAGATGCCGTTGACCCCCGAGGACGTTCGGAACAAGCAGTTCACGACCGTCCGCCTCCGAGAGGGCTATGACGAGGATGAGGTCGACGCCTTCCTCGACGAGGTGGAGTCGGAGCTGACCCGACTGCTCCGCGAGAACGAGGACCTGCGGGCCAAGCTGGCCGCAGCCACTCGTGCCGCAGCCCAGAACCAGCAGGGCATGCGCAAACCCGAACCGCAGGACCGACCGGTCCCGGCGGCCATATCAGGACCGCAGCCCGTGCAGCAGCAGATGCCGCAGCAGATGGGCCCGCCGCAGCAGCAGGGCGGCATGCCCCAACTGCCCCCCGGCCCCAGCTCGCAGCAGCACGGCCCCGGCCCCGGCCAGCACCCGATGCAGCAGCAGGGTCCCGGTCCGATGGGCCAGCACCCGATGCAGCAGCAGGGCCCTGGTCCGATGGGCCAGCACCCGATGCAGCAGCAGGGCCCTGGTCCGATGGGCCAGCACCCCATGCAGCAGCAGGGGCACCCGATGCAGCAGCAGGGCCCCGGTGGCGACAGTGCCGCCCGCGTGCTCTCGCTCGCCCAGCAGACCGCCGACCAGGCCATCGCCGAGGCCCGGTCCGAGGCCAACAAGATCGTCGGTGAGGCCCGCAGCCGCGCCGAGGGTCTGGAGCGGGACGCCCGCGCCAAGGCCGACGCGCTGGAGCGGGACGCCCAGGAGAAGCACCGCGTGGCGATGGGCTCGCTGGAGTCCGCCCGCGCCACGCTGGAGCGCAAGGTCGAGGACCTGCGCGGCTTCGAGCGGGAGTACCGCACGCGGCTGAAGTCCTACCTGGAGTCCCAGCTGCGCCAGCTGGAGAACCAGGCGGACGACTCGCTCGCCCCGCCGCGCACCACTCCGCCGGCGCCCTCCCTGCCGTCCGCTTCGATGGCCGGTTCCATGGGAGGCAGCTCCATGGGCAACGGTTCCATGGGCAACGGCTCGATGAGCAACGGCATGAGCGGTATGGCTCCCGCCGGCGCCGGGGCGATGGGGCACAACGCCTCCGCGCCCTCCTACGGCGGCGGCCAGGGCATGGGCGGCCACACCCCCGGCCCGACCTACGGCGGCCAGCAGCAGATGCAGCCCGCGATGACCCAGCCGATGGCTCCGGTCCGCCCGCAGGGCGGCCCCTCGCCGCTCCAGCAGGCACCGACGCCGATGCGCGGCTTCCTCATCGACGAGGACGACAACTGACCGCTGCGGTCAGCTTTTCAGGGCCGGGCCTCCCGGGGATTCCTCCCCCGGCGAGGCCCGGCCCTTTTGCCTGCCTGGGGCAAGCCATCCGGTCGGCGACGCCAAGGCCGCTCGGATCACCTCCGCTCACGCGGAGAGACGCCCCAGGCGCGTCCCCAAGCCTAGAAGAGGCCTGTGACAACCCGGGGCGAACCGCCCTCAGCTCCTGCGGATGCCGAACGCGAAGCCGTGCTGCGCGTCATGGGCGACCGGCTGCCCGGTTTCCTGCGTCACTGCCGTGGGCCACTGCGGGTCATCCCAACGACCCTCGGTCATCTCCTCGGCCAGCACCTCCTCGGCGATCATGGCTGAGTGCTCACGAATCGCTTCGCCGGTCTTCGGCTGCGTCGGGGCCCACGCGACGCGAATCCTGTCGGTCACCTCGAAACCGCGACTCTTTCGCTCCGCCTGGACGAGCCTGATGAATTCGCGGGCCAGGCCCGCTCGCTCCAGCTCCGGGGTGATCTCCAGGTCCAGGGCGACCGTGGCGCCCGAGTCGGAGGCCACCGACCAGCCCTCGCGCGGGGTCTCGGTCACGATGACCTCGTCCGGGGAGAGGCTGACGGTCTCACCGTCGACCACCACGGACGTGGCACCGCGCTCCCGCAGGTCCGCCGAGAGCGCCGCCGCGTCCGCCGCGGCCACGGCGGCGGCCACCGCCTGGACGCCCTTGCCGAAACGCCGCCCCAGCACCCGGAAGTTGGCCTTCGCGCTGGCGTCCACCAGGGAGCCGCCGACCTCGGAGAGCCCGGCGAGCGAGGAGACGTTCAGCTCCTCGGCGATCTGCCCGCGCAGCTCGGCCGACAGGTCCTCGAAGCCCGCGGCGGCGACCAGCGCGCGCGACAGCGGCTGCCTGGTCTTGACGCCGGACTCCGCCCGGGTCGCCCGGCCCAGCTCCACCAGCCGCCGCACCAGCAGCATCCGCGCCGAGAGCTCCGGGTCGATGAGGGACGCGTCGGCCTCGGGCCAGGTCGACAGGTGCACCGAGTCCGGCGCACCGGGCACCACCGGCACCACCAGGTCCTGCCACACGCGTTCGGTGATGAAAGGCACCAGCGGCGCCATCAGCCGGGTCACCGTCTCGACCACGTCGTGCAGCGTGCGCAGCGCCGCCGCGTCACCCTGCCAGAAGCGGCGCCGCGACCGGCGCACGTACCAGTTGGACAGGTCGTCCACGAAGGACGACAGCAGCTTGCCCGCGCGCTGGGTGTCGTACGACTCCAGCGCGTCGGTGACGTCGCGCACCAGCACGTTCAGCTCGCCGACCAGCCAGCGGTCGGTCACCGGCCGGTCCTCGACCGCCGGGTCGGCCGCGGAGGGCGCCCAGCCGGACGTACGGGCGTAGAGCGCCTGGAAGGCCACCGTGTTCCAGTAGGTGAGCAGCGTCTTGCGCACCACCTCCTGGATCGTGCCGTGCCCGACCCTGCGGGCCGCCCACGGGGAGCCGCCGGCCGCCATGAACCAGCGCACCGCGTCGGCGCCGTGCTGGTCCATCAGCGGGATGGGGTCCAGGGTGTTGCCCAGGTGCTTGGACATCTTGCGGCCGTCCTCGGCCAGGATGTGGCCCAGGCACACCACGTTCTCGTACGCGGACCGGTCGAAGACCAGCGTGCCGACCGCCATCAGCGTGTAGAACCAGCCGCGGGTCTGGTCGATCGCCTCGGAGATGAACTGCGCCGGGTACGTCCGTTCGAAGACGTCCTTGTTGTGGTACGGGTAGCCCCACTGTGCGAAGGGCATCGACCCCGAGTCGTACCAGGCGTCGATGACCTCGGGCACCCGGGTCGCGGTGCCGCCGCAGGTGCCGCAGGGGAAGGTCACCGCGTCGACGTAGGGGCGGTGCGGGTCGAGGCCCGACTGGTCGGTGCCGGTCAGCTCGCTCAGCTCGGCCAGCGAGCCGACGCAGGTCAGGTGGTCCTCCTCGCAGGTCCAGATCGGCAGCGGGGTGCCCCAGTAGCGGCTGCGGGACAGCGCCCAGTCCACGTTGTTGTCCAGCCAGTCGCCGAAGCGGCCGTGCTTGACCGACTCCGGATACCAGCTGGTCCGCTCGTTCTCCCGCAGCATCGCGTCCTTGACCGCGGTGGTCCTGATGTACCAGGACGGCTGGGCGTAGTAGAGCAGCGCGGTGTGGCAGCGCCAGCAGTGCGGGTAGCTGTGCTCGTACGGCACGTGCCGGAAGAGCCGGCCGCGCGCCTGGAGCTCGCCGACCAGCGCCTCGTCGGCCTTCTTGAAGAACACCCCGCCGACCAGGGGCACCTCGGGCTCGAAGGTGCCGTCCCTGCGCACCGGGTTGACCACCGGCAGGCCGTAGGCGCGGCACGCCTTGAGGTCGTCCTCGCCGAAGGCGGGGGACTGGTGCACCAGGCCGGTGCCGTCCTCGGTGGTGACGTAGTCGGCGTTGAGGACGAAGTGCGCGTCCGGGATGTCGACCAGGTCGAGGGGCCGGTCGTACGTCCAGCGCTCCATCTCGCGGCCGGTGTAGGTCTCCCCGGTCGGCTCCCAGCCCTCACCGAGCGCCTTGCCCAGCAGCGGCTCCGCCACCACGAGCTGCTCGGTGCCGTCGGTGGCCACCGCGTAGGTGACGTCCGGGTGCGCGGCGACCGCGGTGTTGGACACCAGGGTCCAGGGGGTCGTCGTCCACACCAGCAGCGAGGCGCGGCCGGCCAGCGGGCCGCCGGTCAGCGGGAAGCGCACGTAGACCGAGGGGTCGACGACCGTCTCGTAGCCCTGCGCCAGCTCGTGGTCCGACAGGCCCGTCTGGTCCTTCGGGCACCAGGGGGCGACCCGGTAGTCCTGGATGAGCAGGCCCTTGTCGAAGATCTGCTTGAGCGACCACCAGACCGACTCGACGTACTCCGGGTCCATGGTGCGGTAGGCGTGGTCCAGGTCCACCCAGTAGCCCATCCGGGTGGTCAGCTCGGCGAAGGCGTCGGTGTGCCGGGTCACCGACTCGCGGCACTTCGCGTTGAAGGCCGCGATGCCGTACTCCTCGATGTCCTGCTTGCCGGTGAAGCCCAGCTCCTTCTCCACGGCCAGCTCCACCGGCAGGCCGTGGCAGTCCCAGCCGGCCTTGCGGGTCACGTGGTGGCCCCGCATCGTCTTGAAGCGCGGGAAGACGTCCTTGAAGACCCGGGCCTCGATGTGGTGGGCGCCGGGCATGCCGTTCGCGGTGGGCGGGCCCTCGTAGAAGACCCAGTCGGGCAGGCCGCGGGTCTGCTCGACCGAGCGGGCGAAGGTCTTGCGGTCGTCCCACAGCGCCAGCACCTCGTGTTCGAGGGCGGGCAGGTCGACCTGCGCGGGCACCTGGCGGTACTGCGGCTGGCTGTTCGGGCTCATCGGGGACTTCCTCCGGCGGACACTGGGACAGACTCCGTCGAAGGGACGAGGGCGCGCATGCGCTCCCGCGGTACCACCCTTCTTGGCGGTGGAGGACTTCCCACCGCCCCCTCATTGGGGTCAGCGATGCCGGTTCTACTCGCCCAGCGGGCTTTCTTCCGGCGGCTCCGGGCTGATCTTCACCCCGCGCACACCCCCGGGCTTCCACCGTCCCCGGGTCGCTCATGGCTGCGTGCGGCGCTACTCGTCCCATCCACACGTTTCGCTGCCGCAAGTGTACGGGGGCACGGGGTGCGGCGTCGCCGCGATTACGGCCGCCCGCGCCGGGTGGCCCGGCTGACCCGAATGGCCTGCTCCGCGCGCCAGGCAGCCGGTCGTCACGCATCGTTACGGAGGTACCGGAATACCTGGCGGTGAGCTGGGCACAACGGATGCAGACCTGTCCGCCCCGCCCCGGGCCGGCCGGGTCGGCCGGTCAGTGCCCCGCTGCCGCAGGTCCGGCGCGGACCGCCGTCGCCGGCGTGATCCGCGCAGAGGATCACAGACGTGAAGGGGCCGCGCCCATGGTCGTGGACAAGCCGGCCGCCAAGAAGGCGGCCCCGAAGAAGGCGGCCGCCAAGAAGGCCTCCCCGAAGAAAGCCGCAGGCAAGAAGGCCGCTGCGGCCGGGGAGGCGGCGGCGGAAGCGGCCGCACGGGGGAAAGCCGCAGCAAGTACGGCGGCTTCTGCTGGGGAAGCGCCCGCCGTGGGTAAGAAAGCCGGAGGCAGGAAGGCGGCCCCCGCCAAGAAGGCAGCGGGCAAGAAGGCCGCCGCCAGGGAGGCGGCGCCCGACGAGCGGGTTGCGGGCGACGGGGAGGGCGTGGGCAGGCGTGCCGCGGCCGAGGCGGCGGCCGGTGGCGGGGAAAGCGTTGGCCGGGATGGGTCCGAGACGGGAGCTGGCACTGTGGGTGTGGAGAAGACTGCGGCAGGTACGGCCGCGAGCGGCGTGCCCGCGGCGCGCGGGGCAGCCGAGGCCGGGGTGCTCGCCGTCCTGCCGGGGGAGGACCCCTGGACGGCGGACGAGGTCGAGGAGGCGAGATCCGAGCTGGTCTCCGAGGTCGAGCGGCTCAATGCCGAGATCGCGGCCTCGGAGGCGGCGGTCGCGGGCATGCTCCGCGACTCCGCCGACAGCGGCGGCGACGAGGTCGACACCGGCGCGAAGAACATCAGCCGGGAGTCGGAGCTGGCGCTCGCCGCGAACACCCGCGACATGCTCGTGCAGGCCGAGCACGCGCTCCAGCGGCTGGAGGAGGGCACCTACGGCCTGTGCGAGGTGTGCGGCAACCCGATCGGCAAGGCCAGGATGCAGGCCTTCCCCCGGGCGACCCTCTGCCTGGACGACAAACAGCGCCAGGAGCGCCGATGACCGGCCCGCGGGGTGTGCCGTACCCTCGTCAGCAGGCGAGCGTCGGAGCACACACGGGCTGAGGGCTGAGGGACCACGTGACGGAAGCGGAGCGCATCATCATCACGCCGGACGGCGACACCCCGGACGGGGCCGCGGAGTCCGCGTCCGGCACCTCCGTGGCGTCCGGCGCCGCGGACGGCGCGGGCACCGCCGACCTCGCGGCCGGGCGCCGGCGCCGCGTCCTGGTGCTGGTGGGCGTCGCGGCCTTCGCCTACCTGCTCGACCTGCTGTCGAAGATATGGGTGGTCACCAGCCTGGAGAACCACGCCCCGATCAGTGTCTTCGGCCACTACCTGCGGTTTGACGCGATCAGGAACGCCGGCGCGGCCTTCGGCCTCGGCCAGGGCATGACGATCGTCTTCACGGTGATCGCGGCCGGTGTGATCGTGGTGATCGCCCGGCTGTCCCGGCGGCTCTACAGCGTGCCGTGGGCCATCGCGCTCGGCCTGCTGCTCGGCGGCGCCTTCGGCAACCTGACCGACCGGGTCTTCCGCGCCCCCGGCGGCTTCCAGGGCCGGGTGGTGGACTTCATCGCCCCGGCCCACTTCGCGGTCTTCAACCTCGCCGACTCCGCCATCACCTGCGGCGGTGTGCTGATCGTGCTGCTGTCCTTCCGCGGCATCGACCCGGACGGCACCCGCCACCGCGACTAGGCCCCGATCCCCGGACACGGCGCTGCGTGGCCCCCTCCCGCAAGGGGGCGCCCACCAGGGGCGGGCCGGGAGGCCGGGCGGGTCCTGCATACTCGTCGGGTGAGTACCGTTCCTGAAGTCCGCTCCCTGCCCGTGCCCGACGGCCTCGAAGGCGAGCGGGTCGACGCCGCCATCGCCCGTATGTTCGGCTTCTCCCGCACCAAGGCCGCGGAGTTGGCGGCCGGCGGGAAGGTCTCCCTCGACGGGTCGGTCGCCGGCAAGTCGGAGCGGGTCCACGGCGGGGCGTGGCTGGAGGTCGAGATGCCGGCGGCCGCGGCCCCGGTGCAGATCGTCGCCGAGCCCGTGGAGGGCATGGAGATCGTCCACGACGACGACGACGTCGTGGTCATCATGAAGCCGGTCGGCGTGGCCGCCCACCCCAGCCCCGGCTGGACCGGCACCACCGTGATCGGCGGCCTGGCCGCGGCGGGCTACCGTATCTCCACCTCCGGCGCCGCGGAGCGCCAGGGCATCGTCCACCGGCTCGACGTGGGCACCTCGGGCCTGATGGTGGTCGCCAAGTCGGAGCGCGCCTACACCCGGCTCAAGCAGCAGTTCCGCGACCGGGTCGTGGACAAGCGCTACCACGCCCTGGTCCAGGGGCACCCCGACCCGATGAGCGGCACGATCGACGCCCCCGTCGGCCGGCACCCCACCCACGACTACAAGTGGGCCGTCACCGCCGACGGCAAGCCCTCGGTGACGCACTACGACCTCATCGAGGCCTACCGCTCCGCGAGCCTGCTGGACATCAAGCTGGAGACCGGCCGCACGCACCAGATCCGGGTGCACATGTCCGCGCACCGCCACCCCTGCGTCGGCGACCTCACCTACGGCGCCGACCCGGTGATGGCCAAGCGGCTCGGCCTGACCCGGCAGTGGCTGCACGCCAAGCGGCTGGGCTTCGAGCACCCCGCGGACGGCGAGTGGGTCGAGTTCGACAGCGACTACCCCGACGACCTCAGGCAGGCGCTGGAGACCGTGCGGGCGGACAGCCGATGACCGCCGTGCAGTCCGCGGGGCCCCGGATACGGGTGGTCGCCGCGGACGACGCCGACGCCATGGCCGCGGTGCACGCGATCCGGCACGAGGTCTTCGTGGTGGAGCAGAACGTGCCGGCCGACCTGGAGTGGGACGGCAAGGACGGCAGGGCCGTGCACGTGCTGGCCCCGGGCGCGGGCACCGGGCGGCTGCTGCTGGGCGCCGACGCGGCCGCCAAGAACGGCGGCGATCCGGACCTCGCGGTGCTGGGGCGGCTCGCCGTGCTCGAACCCGCCCGCGGTACGGGCCTGGGCGCCCTGCTGGTGCGCGCCCTGGAGGACGAGGCCGCCAGGCTCGGCCTGGCCGGCGTCTACCTGGAGGCCCAGGTCCACGCCATCGGCTTCTACCTCAAGCTCGGCTATGCCGCCTCCGGCCCGGAATTCCAGGACGCCGGCATCGCCCACCGCGCCATGCGGCGCATCTGGCGGCCGTAGCAGCGGCCGTGGCGGCGCTCGGCGCGGCCCGAGGGCCGCGGCGGCGCCGCGTGGCACTCTGACGGGCGTGGATCAGCTCGCCCTGTTCTTCTCGCTCATGCTCGCGGCCGTCGTGGTGGTGCCGCTCGGGGATCGTACGGGCCTGCCGTCACCGGTGCTGATGACGCTGATCGGCGGGGTGCTCGCGCTGATCCCGCAGGTCCCCAACGTCCAGATCGACCCCGACCTGATCCTGCCGCTGGTGCTGCCGCCGCTGCTGTACGCGGCGGTGCAGCGCACCTCCTGGCGGCAGTTCGCGGCCAACCGGCGGGCGATCTTCCTGCTCGCGGTGGCGCTGGTCTTCATCACCACCGCGGCCGTCGCCGCGGTGGCGGACGCGGTGGTGCCCGGCATCACCCTGGCCGCGGCCTTCACCCTCGGCGCCCTGGTGGCGCCGCCCGACCCGGTCGCGGCGACCGCGGTGGCCGGGGCACTGGGGCTGCCGCGCCGGATGATCTCCATCCTGGAGGGCGAGGGGCTCTTCAACGACGTCACCGCGATCGTGCTCTACCACGTGGCCGTGGCAGCGGCCGTCTCCGGGCACTTCTCGCTGCCGCACGCGGTGCTCGAACTGGTGCTGTCCGCGGTCGTCGCGCTCGTCGTCGGCCTGGTGCTCGGCTGGGGCGCCAACAAGCTGATGGGGGCGGTCGGCGACCCCACCCTGCAGATCAGCCTGTCGCTGCTGGTGCCCTACGCGTCCTACGCCCTCGCCGAGGAGCTCTCCGGGTCCGGCGTCCTCGCGGTCCTCACCAGCGCCCTCTTCCTGGCCGAATACGCCTTCGCCGCCGACGACGTCACCGCGCGGCTGGCCGGCACCACCTTCTGGGAGATCGTCGAGACCCTGATCACCGGGATCGCCTTCGGCCTGATCGGCCTGGAGCTGCACCATGTCTTCAGCGTCGGCTCGAGCAACTGGGGGCCGATGACCCGGCACGCGGGCCTGGTCGTGGCCGTGGTGGTGGGTGTACGGCTGCTCTACCTGCTGCCGGCCGCCTGGATCGCCAGGAGGCTGCACACGCTGCGGGACATGGACGAGGACATCCCGATGACCTGGCAGGAGACCGTCATCATGTGGTGGTCGGGCATGCGCGGGGTCGCGTCGGTCGCGCTGGCGCTGGCCATCCCGCTGACCACCGACCACGACGGGGCCTTCCCGGCCCGTACGGAACTGCTCTTCATCGCCTTCGCCGTGGTGCTGGCCACCCTGGTCGTCCAGGGCCTGACGCTGCCCTGGCTGGTCAGGCGGCTCGGGGTGAGCAGCGACATCGACGCCGAGCACGCCCTGGAGCACGACCTCGCGGTGCGGGCGATGGCCGCGGCCCGCGCCCGGCTCAAGGAGATCGAGCGGAGCGAGCCCATCGACGACGACCTGTCGGAGATGCTGCACCGCAGGGCCTTCGACATGGGCGCCCGCATCTCACCCGACATCGTGGACGAGGAGCGCCGCGAGTCGCACGCCCGCCGGGTCAAGCGGGTCAAGGCGCTGGGCCGCATCCAGGACGACATGCTGTCCGCCGCCCGCCACGAGGTGCTCGCGGCCCGCAGTGAGCCGGGCAACGACCCGGAGGTCGTCGACCGGGTGCTGCGTCACCTCGACCTGCGCTCGATGCGCACCTGAGCGGCCCTCCCGCGGTCAGGAGGCGCCGGGCGCGGACGTCGTGCTCACCCGCGGCAGCGCGTACGGGTGCTCGCGGCGCAGCCACTCGATCATCTGCTCGCGCACCAGGCAGCGCAGGTTGAAGACGTCGTCGGCGTCCTTGGCGGTGACCAGGGCCCTGAGCTGGACGGTGGTGGGCGTGGTGTCGATCACCACGAGATTCCACGCCCTGCGGTCCCACTCCCGGGTCTGCTCCAGCACCTCGTACAGCCGCTTGCGCATCGCCTCGACCGGCACCGCGTGGTCCAGGTGGAAGTAGACCGTGCCGGTCATCCGGGCGTCGCCCCGCGACCAGTTCTCGAAGGGCCTGCTGGTGAAGTACGACACCGGCATGGTGATCCGCCGCTCGTCCCAGGTGCGGACGCTCAGGTAGGTCAGGGTGATCTCCTCGACGGTGCCCCACTCGCCGTCCACCACCACCGTGTCGCCGATCCGCACCATGTCGCCGAAGGCGATCTGCAGCCCGGCGAAGAGATTTCCCAGCGTGGCCTGGGCCGCGACACCGGCGACGATGCCGATGATGCCGGCGGACGCCAGCATCGACGCCCCGACCGTGCGCATCTCGGGGAAGCTGAAGAGCATCGAGGCGACCGCGATCACCCCGACGATCGCGGTGAACACCCGCTGGATCAGCGCCGACTGGGTCCGCAGCCGGCGGATCTTCGCGACGTCCCTGGAGACCGCCGCGTAGCGCGCGTAGGAGGAGTCGGTGCCGGCGGTCGCGACCCTGACCAGCAGCCAGGCGGTGGCGCCGATCAGCACCAGGGTCAGGCCCTGCCCGACGGCCGCGCTGTGTCTCCCGCCGACGTGCGCCGTCCGGTAGGCGCCGCGCAGGATCGCCGTGCACAGTGCCACCTGGAGCGGCAGCCCGCAGCGCCGCAGCAGGTGCCACAGCGGGGTCTCCGGGTGCCGGGCGTCCGCCGCGCGCAGCGATCTGTCCACGGCCCACCCCACGGCCAGGGTGAGCGTGAGCGCCACTCCCACCACCATCACCGGCCGCAACGCGCCTTCCATGGTCACCTCTCAGGTCCGACGTCCCAATGGCACCATGGACGCGTACCCGACCTGCCGGAGGAAACCCTGTGACGATCGTCCTGTTCCACTCCATGTACGGCCTGCGGCCGGCCGTGCACACCGCCGCCGACCGGCTGCGGGCCGCGGGGCACGAGGTGCTGGTGCCCGACCTCTACGACGGCAGGACCACCACCGACGCCGAGGAGGGGATGCGGATCAAGGACGAGATCGGCAAGGACGAGCTGCTGCGCCGGGCGGTCGCCGCGGCGGCGCCGCTGTCCGACCGGGGCCTGGTCTACGCCGGGTTCTCGCTGGGCGGCTCGGTCGCGCAGAACCTGGCACTCGGCGACGAGCGGGCCCGCGGGCTGCTGCTCCTGCACGGCACCTCGGACATCGCCGACGACGCGGCCACCGACATCCCGGTGCAGCTGCACGTCGCCGACCCCGACCCCTTCGAGCCCGACGACTGGCTGAACGCCTGGTATCTGCGGATGGGCAAGGCGGGCGCCGACGTGGAGGTCCACCGCTACCGCGGCGCCGGCCACCTCTACACGGACCCCGGGCTGCCCGACTACGACGAGGAGGCCGCGACGCGCACCTGGGCGGTCGCGCTGGACTTCCTCCGGGAGCTGTAGCCCGCCGGAGGAAGCCGCACGCTGCGGGCTACTTCTTCAGCTGGGCGGCGATGCCCGCCACCACCTTGTCGGAGGCCACACCGTTGACCTCGACGGCGGTGCCGTTGACCAGGACGTAGGGGGTGCCCTTCGCGGACGCGGGGTCCTTGTTGTAGGCGGCGGTCATGGCCAGCGCCCACTTGTCGAAGGTGCCCTTCTTCACCGCGTCGGAGAACTTGGCATTGCCCTTGAGCGCCGGGACCTGCTGCGCGATGGAGATCAGCTTGTCGGCGCTCTTGTAGGAGTCCGAGGTCTCGTCGGGGTGGTTGGCCTTGGAGTACAGCGCCTTGTGGAACTGCTCGAAGGCGTCGACGGAGACGTTCAGCGCGGCGCCCATGGCGCTGAGCGCCTTCTTCGAGCCGGAGCCGTTGTCCTTGTCGTCGATGAAGGTGCCGAACGTGTAGTTGATCTGGTACTTGCCGTCCTTGGCGCCCTGCAGTACCGCGTCGCCCGCGGTCTGCTCGTAGGCGGCGCAGTAGGGGCAGCGGGGGTCCTCGAACTCGTGGACGACGTTCTTGTTGCCCGCGTCGCCGATGACGATCGTGGTGCCGTCGGTGCCCGAGGTGTTGGCCGGCTTGACCAGGGTGTTCTTGGCGGCCGCCGACCAGTAGCTGGGCTTGTTCATCTCGTTGACGGCGAAGGCGACGCCGCCGGCTATCGCCAGCAGGGCCACGACGCCGCCGCCGACGGCCAGCTGGCGGCGGACCTTGGCCCGCTTGGCGTCCTTCTCGCGCTGGGCGCGCAGCCGCTCGCGTGCGGCTTCCTTGCTGGCCTTGCTGTTGCGGTTGCTCATGACGGATCTCCGTGAGTACGCGTGGTGATGACAGGGGGTGGTGCCGAGCCGGTACCGCGGTCAGGCGGTGGCCGGGACGGGCGGACCACGGCGTACGACGGCGTGGTGCAGCCAGCGGGCGGACCGGCCGCCCGCCACGGGGGTGCGGGCTGGGCGCACCCGGTGCGGCACCGCGGTGAGCACGCTGCGGATGGCGGCAGCGGCGAACAGCAGCGGGCGGAAGGCGGCCAGCGCGACGGCCCGCACGGTCCGGTGCAGGGCCGCCTCGCCTCGCCGCAGCCACCAGGCGGCCAGCAGGCCCACGCCGACATGGACGGCGAGCAGCAGCCAGGGCAGCGCGCTGGACTGCAGCTGGGCGGCCGCCTGGGCGCTTCCCGGCACCGCGGCGAGCGGGGTGTCCGGGGTCGGGCCGACATGGCCGTTGTGGCACAGGAAGGCCTCGTTGAAGGACCGCCAGGGGCCGGTCACCGGGCCGCCGAAAGCGCCGTAGCAGGCCTGCTGCCCGGTGGTCAGCAGGGTGTCCACGGCCAGTTCGAGCGGCACCATCAGGCCGGCCAGCGTCCAGAAGCCGCACTCGGGGCGGGCGGTGGCCAGGTACACCAGCGCGAAGACCGCGCCGAAGGCCCCGGCCACCGCGGGCAGCGGCAGCGGGGCCTTGGCCATCAGGACGTGCGAGGTCGAGGAGAGCGTGACGCACAGCGCGGCGAAGAGGGCGGCACGCAGTGCCCTCAGCCGCGGTCGTATCGCCTCCATGGCGACAGAGTGTGCCACGGGTACCTGTAGGTGTGACCTAAGAGCGCGTAACAGATGAGGTACGGGAGGCGGCGGCGGGCCCCCTACAGGCCCCTTATGCGGCCGTTGCGGAAGAGGTCCACGAAGATCCGGTGGTCGGAGCGGACCCGGTCGCCGTAGGAGTGGGCGAAGTCCACCAGCATCGGCGCGAAGCCCTCCTCGTCCGCGCCGATCGCCTCGTCGATGGCGTCCTCGGTGGAGAAGGGCACCAGCGAGTGCCCGCTCTCGTCGTCCGCGGCCGCGTGCATCGTCGCGGTGGCCCGGCCCAGGTCCGCCACCACCGCCTCGATCTGCGCCGGGTCGTCCAGGTCCGACCAGTCCAGGTCCACCGCGTAGGGCGACACCTCGGCGACCAGCTGCCCTGCCCCGTCCAGCTCGGTCCAGCCCAGCCACTCGTCGGCGTGCGCCTGCAGCGCCCGCTGCGAGACGACCGTGCGCTGGCCCTCGTGCAGGAAGTAGCCGCGCACCGCGGGGTCGGTGATGTGCCGGGAGACCGCGGGGGTCTGGCCCTGCTTCATGTAGATGACGACGTCGTTCTCCAGCGCGTCGGTGGTGCCTTCGAGCAGCAGGTTGTACGACGGCAGGCCCGCGCTGCCGATGCCGACCCCGCGCCGCCCCACCACGTCCTTGACCCGCAGGCTGTCCGGGCGCACCCGGCTGGCCTCCGGCAGCGTCTCCAGATACGCCCCGAAGGCGGTCAGCACCGCGCCGCGGGTGGCCGCGTCCAGCGCGACGGCGCCGCCGTCCGCGGTGAAGCGCCGGTCGTGGTCGCGCACCTCGGTGAGCGAGTCGAGCAGCCCCACCCTGGTCCGGGTGCGGGCGCTGCGCAGGGCGTCGAGCAGCGGGCCCCGCGCGGTGTCCAGGGTCAGCTGCGGCACCGTCTCGCCCTTGGCCAGCAGCCGGATCTGCTCGCGGTAGGCGGCGGCGTAGACCGTCACCAGGCGGCTGATCATGTCGTCGCCGAGCGCCTTGACATAGCCGAGCAGCGCCACGGAGCCGGCGAAGCGCTTGAGGTCCCAGGTGAAGGGGCCGACGAAGGCCTCGTCGAAGTCGTTGACGTTGAAGACCAGCCGGCCGTTGGACGCCAGGTAGGTGCCGAAGTTCTCGGCGTGCAGGTCGCCGTGGATCCACACCCGGCCGGTGCGGTCCGTCACATAGGGCCCCGCGTCCTGCTCGCCGTCCAGGTCGGCGTAGAACAGGCACGCGGTGCCCCGGTAGAAGGCGAAGGCCGACGCGGCCATCTTTCGGAACTTCACCCGGAATGCGGCCGGGTCGGCGGCCAGCAGCTCGCCGAAGGCGCTGTCGAAGACGGAGAGGATGTGCGCTCCGCGCGGGCCGTCGCCCGCAGTGATGTCTGCCACGACAGGGGGGACGACGGGCGCGGCGCGATGGTTGCCTCCTGTCCGGTCCTGGGGGGTGCCGCCGCCGGGTTGCGGCCCGCTCTGTCGGACCCGGGTCGTAGACTCACCGACGCCGCCAGACAACCCGTTCCGATGGCCCGTTCTCGCCGGAGGTGTCGCCGCCTTGACCGATCAGCCCTTCACTCATCTGCACGTCCACACCCAGTATTCGCTGCTGGACGGAGCGGCGAGACTGAAGGACATGTTCAAGGCGTGCAACGAGATGGAGATGAGCCATGTGGCCATCACCGATCACGGCAACCTGCACGGCGCCTACGACTTCTTCCACCAGGCCAAGGACGCCGGTGTGACCCCGGTGATGGGGATCGAAGCGTATCTGGCGCCCGAGTCGCGGCGGTACAACAAACCGGTCAAATGGGGCGCGCCGCACCAGAAGGGCGACGACGTCTCCGGCGCGGGCGCGTACACCCACATGACGATCTGGGCGCGCAACAGCGTCGGGCTGCACAACCTCTTCCGCGCCCAGTCCCGGGCCTCCTTCGAGGGCTACTTCCGCAAGCCCCGGATGGACCGCGAGCTGCTCGGCGAATACGCCGAGGGCCTGATGGCCACCACCGGCTGCCCGTCCGGCGAGATCTCCACCCGGATCCGGCTGGGGCAGATGGACGAGGCGATCAAGGCCGCCGGCGAATACCAGGACATCTTCGGCAAGGAGAACTTCTTCGTCGAGATCATGGACCACGACATCGACATCGACCGCCGGGCCCGCAAGGGACTGGAGGAGATCGCCAGGAAGATCCAGGCGCCGTTCGTGGTCACCAACGACTCGCACTACACCTACGCCGGGGAGTCGTCCGCGCACGACACCCTGCTGTGCATCCAGACCGGCTCGAACATGTCGGACCCGGACCGCTTCAAGTTCGACGGCTCCGGCTACTACCTCAAGTCCGCCGCCGAGATGTACGCGATCGACTCCTCGGACGCCTGGCAGGAGGGCTGCCGCAACAGCCAGCTGCTGATCGCCGACCGGGTCGAGACCGAGGGCATGTTCCAGTTCAGGAACCTGATGCCCAAGTTCGACGTGCCCGAGGGCTACACCGAGGTCACCTGGTTCCGCGAGGAGGTCGCCCGCGGCATGGCCAGGCGCTTCCCCGGCGGCATCCCCGAGGACCGGCGCAAGCTCGCGGACTACGAGATGGACACCATCGTCCAGATGGGCTTCCCCGGGTACTTCCTGGTGGTCGCCGACTTCATCATGTGGGCGAAGAACAACGGCATCGCGGTCGGCCCCGGCCGCGGCTCCGCGGCCGGCTCGATCGTCGCCTACGCGATGGGCATCACCGACCTCGACCCGGTCCCGCACGGGCTGATCTTCGAGCGGTTCCTGAATCCCGAGCGCGTCTCCATGCCCGACGTCGACATCGACTTCGACGAGCGCAGGCGCGGCGAGGTCATCCGGTACGTGACCGAGAAGTACGGCTCCGACAAGGTCGCGCAGATCGCCACCTACGGCACCATCAAGGCCAAGGCCGCGATCAAGGACTCGGCCCGGGTGCTGGGCTACCCGTTCTCGATGGGCGACCGGATCACCAAGGCGATGCCCGCCGACGTCCTCGGCAAGGGCATCCCGCTGTCCGGCATCACCGACAAGGACCACCCCCGCTACAGCGAGGCGGGCGAGGTCCGGGCGATGTACGAGAACGAGCCGGACGTCACCAAGGTGATCAACTCGGCGAAGGGCATCGAGGGCCTGGTCCGGCAGATGGGCGTGCACGCCGCCGGTGTGATCATGTCCGCCGAGCCGCTGATCGACCATGTGCCGATCTTCTCGCCGAAGAACGACGGCGCGGTCGTCACGCAGTGGGACTACCCGAGCTGCGAGTCGCTCGGCCTGCTCAAGATGGACTTCCTCGGCCTGCGCAACCTGACGATCATGGATGACGCGGTCAAGTCGATCAAGGCCAACAAGGGCGTCGACATCGACCTGCTCTCGCTGCCGCTCGACGACCCCAACACCTACGCCCTGCTGGGCCGCGGTGACACGCTGGGCGTCTTCCAGTTCGACGGCGGGCCCATGCGGGCCCTGCTGCGGATGATGAAGCCCGACAACTTCGAGGACATCTCCGCCGTCTCGGCCCTCTACCGGCCGGGCCCGATGGGCATGAATTCGCACATCAACTACGCCCTGCGCAAGAACAAGCAGCAGGAGATCACCCCGATCCACAAGGAGCTGGAAGAACCGCTCCGCGAGGTCCTCGAAGTCACCTACGGCCTGATCGTCTACCAGGAGCAGGTGCAGAAGGCCGCCCAGGTGCTGGCCGGCTACTCGCTGGGCCAGGCCGACCTGCTGCGCCGGGCGATGGGCAAGAAGAAGAAAGAGGTCCTGGACAAGGAGTTCATCCCCTTCCAGGCGGGCATGCGCGAGCGCGGCTATTCCGACCAGGCCATCCAGGCGGTCTGGGACGTGCTGGTGCCCTTCGCGGGCTACGCGTTCAACAAGGCGCACTCCGCCGCGTACGGCCTGGTGTCGTACTGGACGGCCTATCTCAAGGCGAACTATCCGGCCGAGTACATGGCCGGCCTGCTGACGTCCGTGAAGGACGACAAGGACAAGATGGCGCTCTATCTCAACGAGTGCCGCCGGATGGGCATCAAGGTGCTGCCCCCGGACGTGAACGAGTCCAACGCCAACTTCACCCCGCGCGGCGACGACACGATCGTCTTCGGCCTCACCGCGGTCCGCAACGTCGGGCAGAACGTGGTGGAGTCCGTCGTCAGGTGCCGCAAGTCCAAGGGCCGCTACGCGAGCTTCCCCGACTTCCTCGACAAGGTCGAGGTCGTGGTCTGCAACAAGCGGACGGTCGAGTCGCTGATCAAGGCCGGCGCCTTCGACACCATGAAGCACACCAGGCGCGGCCTGACCGAGCACTTCGAGTCGATGATCGACAACGTGGTGCAGGTCAAGCGCAAGGAGGCCGAGGGGCAGTTCGACCTCTTCGGCGGCATGGGCGACGGCGACGCTGACGACGGTCCCGCCTTCGGCATGGACGTCGTCTTCTCCGACATCGAATGGGACAAGGCCTATCTGCTCGCCCAGGAAAGGGAGATGCTCGGCCTGTACGTGTCCGACCATCCGCTGTTCGGCATCGAGCACATCCTCGGCGACAAGACCGACACCGCCATCGCCGCACTCGCGGGCGACTACCAGGACGGCGCCATCGTCACCATCGGCGGCATCATCTCCGGCCTCCAGCGCAAGATGACCAAGCAGGGCAACGCCTGGGCGATCGCCACCGTCGAGGACCTGGCCGGCTCGGTGGACTGCATGTTCTTCCCCGCGACCTACCAGCTGGTGTCCACCCAACTGATGGAGGACGCGGTGGTCTTCGTCAAGGGCCGGCTCGACAAGCGCGAGGACATCCCGCGGCTGGTCGCCATGGAGCTGATGGTCCCCGACCTGACCGACGTCGGCACCAACGCGCCGGTGAGCATCTCCATCCCGACGGTCAAGGTCACCCCGCCGCTGGTCGCCAGGCTCGGCGAGGTGCTGGCCAGCCACAAGGGCAACACCGAGGTGCGGGTGCGCCTGCAGGGCGTGCGGTCCACCACGGTGCTGCGGCTCGACCGGCACCGGGTGACCGCCGCCCCGTCGCTCTTCGGCGACCTCAAGGCGCTGCTGGGGCCTGCCTGCCTGGGTGCGGGCCAGCAGGCGGGCTGACCGCCGTACGACGGGCGCGGGGGTGCCCCGAAAGGGACACCCCCGCTCATGCTGCGTTGCCTCATTGCCTCATGCCCAACGGCAGGGGCGGCACGTTCAGTTGTGGCCGAACCGCTTCTGCTGCTTGCCGCGCGGCGCCTGGCCGGCGGCGGGCATCATGCGCTCCTCCGACTGGTGGGCGCGGTCCTGCTCGTGCTCCTCCGCGCCGGAGTTGCGCTGCTGGTCCTGGTTCTGCTCGGGCCGGCGGTTCGGGTTCTGGTTCCGGTTCTTAGCCACTTTCGTGCCTTCCTGATGAGGGGATGTCGGCCGATCGGCCTGCCGCCACTGCGGGCTTGACGCCCAGCGGGCTCTCCGCCCCGGTGGGGCTGGTGGCCGAGCGGCCGACATCAGATTTGCACGGGAGTACGAAGGGCGCATTTCGGACAGTTGGCGGGGTGGGTGTGGCGAAAATGCCATGACCGCCACGCCGAAGATCGTGTTCCAGCTCATAACGCCCCCGCATTCGGGCAGACTCGTGGAGACCTGGGGGGATTCAGGGCCGAGGGGGGCGACCGGAAGAGGTGCGATATGGACCGCTGCGTCGTCCTGGTGGACGCCGGGTATCTACTGGGCGCAGCAGCAAGCCTTCTGGCCGGTGAACCCTCCCGTTCCCGGATCGTCGTGGATCATGCCGGCGTCGTCGCTGGCCTGCGGGAAAGAGCCGAACTCGAGACCGGGCAGCCACTGCTGCGGATCTACTGGTTCGACGGCGCACCCGACCGCGTTCCGCAACCCGAGCACCGCAGACTGCGGGTGATGCCCCGGGTGACCGTACGGCTCGGCGCACTCACCCGGACGGACGGCCGGTGGGCGCAGAAGGGCGTCGACGCCGCCATGCACGCCGAGCTGTCGGAACTGGCCCGCAACCGGGCCTGCTCCGACATCGTCCTGGTCACCGGTGACGGCGACCTGCTGCCCGGCATGATGTCCGCCAAGGAGCACGGCGTCGCCGTCCACCTGTGGGCCGTCCAGGCCGCCGACGGCGACTACAACCAGTCGGAGGACCTGGTCGCCGAGGCCGACGAGCGCCGGGTCCTGGACCGGGAGTGGATCACCGCCGCGATCAGGGCCAGGGACGGGATCTGTCCCCCGGCGGGCGGTACGCGGCCCGACATCGGCCCGGAGATCGCCGCGATCCTCTCCGCGCCGCTGCCCGAGTCCGCAGGCGGCCCGCCCCCGCAGGAGCCGCACCCCGCCCACCCCGCCCATCCCGCCCATCCGCCCCACCCCCCGCACCCGCTCACGCACCCCCACCCCGCGGACAACGGCACCACGCCGGCCGCCGAGCCCGCGGAGCCGGCCGGACCCGGCAGCAAGGCCGTACCCACCCCCAAGGATCTGGCCGGCCTCGGCAAGCAGCACGCCGCCCCGCCGGCCCCCTCGCACCCCGCACCCAGCGCCACCCTGCGCTGGTCGTCGGACAAGGGCTGGACCGACCGCGCGGGCGGCCCCGACCTGCCCGACACAAGCGGCCTGCCCACCCTGGCCCAGCTGACCAGCGCCGAGCAGCGCTGGGCCGACCGGGAGGCCGACATCACCGCGGTCAGCGGCGACCCCTACGAAGTCGGCCAGGTCTTCGCCCGCCGCTGGATCGCCCGCCTGCCCGACACCGGCCAGCTCCAGCAGCTGTCCACCCACTACCCACGGGTCCCGCACCGCATCGACGGCGAGCTGCTGCGATACGCGGCCCGCTTCGGCCTGCTCGCCCACAAGGACGACCAGATCGACGAGCACGACCGGTACGCGATCAGGGCCGGATTCTGGCGCGAGATCGACGCGCGTACCGGCGTCGACCACAGCCAGGGCGGCGACTGACCCGCGGTGCGGGTCCACGCGTACAACCCCCGTTGCCCCACGAGCCGTCCGCGCCGCGTAGTCTCGATCCTCGTGAATACGGGCACGGAGGACGAGGCGCCCCCGGCGGTCGCCGCGGCCCGCGACGCGGTGTGCACCGTGCGCGGACTGATCAGGACGTACCCGGCAGGCTCCGGCGCGCGCCGCCGCGGGCTGCGCCGCCGCGGCCCCGCCGCCGAGCCCGCCGTCGTGAGGGCCAGCGACGGCATCGACCTCGATGTGCGGCGCGGCGAGCTGTTCGGCATCCTCGGCCCCAACGGGGCGGGCAAGACCACGCTCGTACGCCAGCTCACCGGCCTGCTGCGGCCGGACGCGGGCAGCATCGACCTGCTCGGCCACGACCTCGTACGCCACCCCGACCGGGCCGCCCGGCTGATCGGCTACCTCGGCCAGGAGTCCATCGCGCTGGACGAACTGACCGTGTCGCTGGCCGCCGAGACCACCGGACGGCTGCGCGGCCTCGACGCGGCGGCCGCCCGCGCCGCCAGGGACGCCGTGCTGGACGAGCTCGAACTCGGCACGATCGCGTCCCGCCCCATCAAGCGCCTCTCCGGCGGCCAGCGCCGGCTGGCCTGCTTCGCCGCGGCCCTGGTGGGGGAGCGGCCGATACTGGTCCTCGACGAGCCCACCACCGGCATGGACCCCGTCGCCCGGCGGGCGGTGTGGGCCGCGCTCGGCCGCCGCAGGACGGAGAACGGCGCCACCGTGCTGCTCGTCACGCACAACGTCATCGAGGCCGAGACCGTCCTCGACCGGGTCGCCGTGCTCGACCACGGCCGCGTCATCGCCTGCGACACCCCCGCGGGCCTGCGCGCCCTGGTCGCCGACGAGGTGCGCCTCGACCTCGTGTGGCGCACCGACCCGCCGCTCGACCTCCCCGAGATCGCCGCACTCCACCCGCTGGCCGACATCGCGGGCCGCCGCTGGACCCTGCGGCTGCCCCACGACCACGCCCGCACCACCGTCGCCCAGCTCACCGCCGGCCCCGCCTACGCCTCCCTGGACGACTTCACCCTGGCCACGCCCAGCCTGGAAGACGTCTACCTGGCCCTGGGCGGCCGCTCGAAGGGCCTGGTGAAGTCGTGAACACGGTTCGCCGCCCCGCGGGCGGCCGGGGGGCACCGGTCCCGGTCGGCTCGGCTCTCAGGCCCGGAGGCCGCAGATGACCGTCATCGCACAGGCCGGCCCCGGGCGGGGCGGGGCCACCGCCGCGGCCGCCGGCGCCGTGGAAGCCGCGCCGCTCGCGCCGCGCGCCCGGTTCTGGTCCGCCTTCGCCGCCGTCTACCGGGCGCAGCTCTCCCGCGCCCGGGTCGCGCGGATCCCGCTGCTGTTCGTGGCCACCTTCCAGTCCGTCGGGATCATGGTCATGATGCGCGGGGTCGTCGAGGCGGGCGACGGCGAGGCCGCACGGGCCGTCGTCGCCGGCTCCAGCGTCCTCGTCGTGGCCTTCGTCGCCCTCAACCTGCTGGCGCAGTACTTCGGGCAGCTGCGGGCCTCCGGCGGCCTCGACCACTACGCCACCCTGCCGGTGCCGCCCGCCGCCGTCGTACTCGGCGCGGCCGGCGCCTACGCGTCCTTCACCGTGCCCGGCACCCTGCTCACCGCGGTCGTCGGGTGCGTGCTCTTCCACCTCACGCTGACCACCCTGTGGGTGCTCGCCGTGGTCATCCCGCTGGCCGGCGCCGCCCTGTCCGGCCTCGGTGCCGCTCTGGGGCTGCTGGCGCCCCGCCAGGAGATCGCCACGCTCTTCGGGCAGCTCGGCATGTCCGCGGCCCTGCTGCTCGGTGTGCTGCCCGCCTCGCACCTTCCCGCGCCCATCGGCTGGGTGCGCGACCTGCTGCCGTCCACCTACGGCGTCGAGGCCTTCGCCCGCACGCTGGGCGGCAGCGCGGGCACCGACTGGGCGGCGGTCCTCGGCGACCTGTCGGTGTGCGCGGCCGTCGGCGTCGCCTCGCTGGCCGTCGCCACCTGGGCCTACCGCAGGGCCGCCTGCCGGTGAGGCGTCCCGCGCCCGGACCTGGCACGATGGTCGGGTGACCGCTCCCCTGACTCCCCACGACCACTCGCCGCACCTGCCGCCCGATCCGGGCTCCGGGTCCGACCCCGGCATGGGCGAGAACCGCAGGAAGGCGGTGCTCTCCGAGGTCCGCAGAGGCGCGCTCGTCGCGCTGCTGGTCACGGTGTGCGGAATCGCCCTCGGCCTGCTCTGGCTGTGGCTGTCCCCCCGGGTCCCGCTGGTCTCGGACGGCAAGGCGGTCTACCTCAAGGACACCGAGGGCGAGGAGGCGATCGGCGGCGACGGCACCTTCGCGCTCATCGCGGCCGGGCTCGGTGTGCTGACCGCCGCGGTGGTCTTCTGGCGCTACCGCCGCGGCGGGGTCGGCGTCGTCCTCGGCCTCGCGGCCGGCGGCGTCCTGGCCTCCGTCGTCGGCTGGCGCCTCGGCGTCTGGCTCGGCCCCGACACCGACATCGTGGCTCACGCCACGGCGGTCGGCCCGAAGGTCGTCTTCGACGCGCCCCTCGAACTGCGGGCCAAGTCCGCGCTCGTCGCGTGGTCGGTGGCCGCCATGATCGTTCACCTCGCGCTGACGTCCGCGTTCGGCCCGCGAGACCCGGCCGAGCCGTCCAAGTCCGCCGACTCGTCCGGCCCGTACTGGCCCCCCGGCCCGACCTCACCCCCGCCCCCACCTGCGGCGCACCCGCACACCCCTCCGCCCCACGACGACTGACCGCGCCGCCGGGCGCCGATTTCCGCGGCAGGCGCCGCGTGGGCGCGCTCAGCCCCCGCAGGCCGGTGGTCCGGGACGCACCGAACAGCCCCTTTCGGACGGTGGCGACGTGCAGCTTGTCGACGGCTGGTCGCGCAGTTCCCCGCGCCCCTGCGGGCTCGGCTCTGCCGCAGAGGGCAACCACCCAGGGGCGCTGGGAACGGCGCGCGCAGCCCACCACCCGCCGGTGGTCCGGGACGGACCGAACAGCCCCTTGGGACCGCGGGCTGCTCGCGCCCCTGGAGGGCGTCAGGCCCTGGCGATGGGTGCGGACGTCGCCGACGTCAGAGCTCGGAGGTCGGCGGGCGTCAGCTCGACCTCAAGGCCGCGCTTTCCCGCGGAGACGAAGACCGTCGGGAAGGGGAGGGCCGAGGTGTCCAGGACCGTGGGGAGGGGGCGGCGCTGGCCCAGCGGGGAGATGCCGCCCAGGACGTAGCCGGTCGTGCGTTCGGCCACCGCCGGGTCCGCCATCGCGGCGCGCTTGCCGCCGACCGCCGCGGCCAGGGCCTTGAGGTCGAGCGAGCCGGCGACCGGGACGACCGCGACGGTCAGGGTGCCGTCGACTTCCGCGACCAGCGTCTTGAACACCCGGTCAGGGCTCGTACCGAGGGCCGCCGCCGCCTCGTCGCCGTACGAGAGTGAAGACGACGGATCGTGTTCGTAGGCGTGCACGCTGAAAGGGACGCCGGCCTTCTCCAGGGCCACCGTCGCCGGAGTCCCCCCGGCGGAGCCGCTCCGCTTCCTGGCCATGTCAGTTCGCGCTGATCGGCTGGCTGGTCAGATCGACCGCGGGCAGCGACGGCAGCTTCTCGATGACCGCGGTCTCGCGGCGCAGCAGCCGCAGCTCCGCGGCCAGCCGGGCCGCGCTGCTCGGCTCTTCGAGCAGTGCCTGCTTCACCGGCGTCTCCGCGATGAGCGCGGCCGCGACCAGATACGACAGCACGGTCGGGTCGTCGGGGAATTCCTGGCCCGGCGCCAGAGTGCGCTCCCGCGCTCCCGCCAGCCGCTTCTGGTAGGTGCCGAACACCCGGGTCACCTCCGACGCCAGCGCGCCCGCGCCACCGCCCGGGTCCTCCGGGATCTCCTCGATCTCCGCGGTCAGATACGGGCCGCTGACGTCCAGCGAGAGCAGCTTGAAGCGGAGCAGCCCGGTGGCGACCAGCTCGTAGCCGCCGCCGTCGCGCTCGGCGATACCCGTCGCGTCCGCGATGCACCCGACGCCGTGCAGGGCGGCGAGCGGGTCCTCGCCGAGACCTGCGGCCGGGCCCGCGGCCCTGCCCTCCTGACCGGTGGGGGCGACCTCCTGGCCGTTCTTGATCGCGACCACGCCGAATCGCCGCGGGCCGTCCTCCGGGAGGGCCAGCAGATCCGCCACCAGGGAGCGGTAGCGCTCCTCGAAGACGTTCAGCGGGAGCACGAGGCCGGGGAACAGTGCCGTGCCCAGGGGGAAGAGCGGAATCCGATCGGTCACAATGAGCCAGCGTACGGCCTCTTCTGCGAGCCAGTACGCTCCTTTCCCCCTCCCCCCGGGGCCCCGGTCAAGAAGTGCGGCGCAGGAGGCGGGTGGCGCCTGCCGCGGCGGTGGTGGCGAGCATCCAGCCGAGGAGGGTGAGCAGGGAGGCGACCCACTGCGCGAGCCCGGACTCGCGCCACGCGTTGTCCTGGCCCAGGTCGATGACCGGGAGGAGCAGGTCCAGGGCGTAGAGCGCCGGGCTCCAGTGCGGCCGGTAACCGCCCGCGTCCGCCGCCGGGGGCGTGTGGTGGAGGGCGAAGTAGACGGCGCCCAGTGCCCAGAGCACCCCCATCCAGACCGCGGCGCGGCCCGGGCGGTAGCCGTAGCCGACGGTGACGTCCTGGAGCCAGCCCCAGACCCGCCCGGCGGCCGGCAGGGTGTCGCGGCGGCGGCGCTGCCGGGCGAGCAGCACCTCGCGGGCCTCGGCGTCCTCGCCGGCGGCCCGCAGCGCCGCGGCCAGCCGCTCGTACGGCTCCGGCCGGAATTCCGGGGTCGCCGCCTGGAGCCAGTCGAGCCGCTCGCGGAGCGGGAATTCGGCGAGCGGGGTGAGGGTGTCGTAGCTGAAGCCGGTCATCCGCAGCCGCCCGGCCGCGGGCCACGCCCCGACGGAGTCGTTGAGCTTGCCGATCTTCGAGCCGGACAGCACCACGGGGCCCTCGGGGGCCCGCGGCAGCGTGAAGCACAGCTCGGGCGTCTGGACGCGCCGCAGCGACACCTGCTGGTCGCCGGTGAGATGGAAGCGCGCCCGGCTGATGATCACCGCATTGCCGAACCGTCCGTCGTCGAGGCGGAGCCCGCCGTGGCAGGTGAATTCCCGCACGGTGACGCCCCCGGGCGGCGGCGCGGACGAGCCGCCGACGCTCCTGGCGTTCCATCCGCCGGACAGGTACAGCGTGTGCTCGACGGCGATGCGGGCGGCGTTGAGCGCCTGTCGGCCGTCGGGATTGCGCAGGGTGGCGCCGCGCAGGCTGAGCCGGCCGCCTATGCGGGCGCTGCGCAGGCTGAACTCCCCGGTGATGTCGATGAGTTCGGCGTCGACGTCCTGGCCGACGGTCAGCCCGTCGGCGGCGAACGCCTGGGCGGCCCGGCCGCGCAGCACGGTGAGCTGGTTGAGCAGCAGGTCGGTGCCTATCTGCGCGTCGGCCATCCGGACACCCCCGGTGACCAGGCACTGCGGCAGGTGCAGGTCGCCGTCGACCTGGATCCTGGCCGCGTCGATCCTGGGCATCCGGCAGCGCACCATGCGCATGCTGCCGACCCGGCACTCCTGGAGCATCAGCGGGTCGTCGAAGCGGCAGTCGTCGAGCTGGACGTACGGCGTCACCGTGCCGCCGGAGAGCATCAGCCGCCGGTGATCCGCGTCCCGGCCAGCTTCAGCGCCGTCACCCGCCCCGGGACCGCGGGCGGCCCGTCGAGCAGCAGCTCGGCGACGGCCTGGGCGCGCACGGTGCGGTCGGCGCCCCAGGCGGGGCCGGTTGGGGGTACCCCCACGCGAAGCCATGGGGGAGGATCGTCCGCGTCGGCGCGCCCGGTGCGCAGGTCGCAGGTGCGGCCCTCGCGGAAGGCGTGCCACATGCGCTGCTCCACCGGCGTCCAGCCCTGCGGCGGTGCCCCGCCGGCCGCCTCTGCCATCGGATTCCCCTCCCCGTCGTCGCGCCGCACACCGTAGCGGGTCGGTGCGACGGCGGCGTATCACGGACTGGAACCTGCGACCGACCCGCAGACCTGGGTCTCTACACTTGGCACCGTGATCTCCCGAATCGATCTGCGTGGTGCCGCCTTCCCCGAGGGCGGGATCGACCGCGACCTGCTGCCCCGTGCCGACTTCGACGTGGAGGCCGCGCTGGAGGCAGTGCGGCCGATCTGCGATGACGTCCGCCATCGGGGCTCGGTGGCGGTGCTCGACCACGGGGAGCGCTTCGACGGGGTGCGCCCCGCCTCGCTGCGGGTGCCCGCGGCGGCGCTGGAGACCGCGCTGGCCGAGCTGGACCCTGCGGTCAGGGCAGCGCTCGAGGAGTCGGTGCGGCGGGCCAGGATCGTGCACCGCGAGCAGCGCCGCACCGACGTCACCACCCAGGTGGTGCCGGGCGGCACGGTCACCGAGCGGTGGGTGCCGGTCGAGCGCGTCGGGCTGTACGTGCCCGGCGGCCTGGCGGTCTACCCGTCCTCCGTGGTGATGAACGTGGTGCCCGCCCAGGAGGCCGGAGTCGAGGGCATCGCGGTGGCCTCGCCCGCGCAGAAGGACTTCGGCGGCCTGCCCCACCCCGCCATCCTCGCCGCCTGCGCCCTGCTCGGGGTGACCGAGGTCTACGCGACCGGCGGCGCCCAGGCGATCGCGATGTTCGCCTACGGCACCGAGGACTGCCGCCCGGTGAACCTGGTCACAGGCCCCGGCAACATCTACGTGGCCGCCGCCAAGCGGCTGCTCAAGGGCCGCGTCGGCATCGACGCCGAGGCCGGGCCCACCGAGATCGCGGTCCTCGCCGACGACTCCGCCGACCCCGCCTTCGTCGCCGCCGACCTGATCAGCCAGGCCGAGCACGACCCGCTGGCCGCCGCGGTGCTGGTCACCACCTCGCCCGAGCTGGCCGACGCGGTCGACAAGCAGCTGGACGTCCAGGTCGCCGCCGCCAAGCACCGCGAGCGGATCACCGCCGCGCTGTCCGGCCGGCAGTCCGCGACCGTGCTGGTCGACACGCTCGACCAGGGCCTCGCGGTGGTCGACGCCTACGCGGCCGAGCACCTGGAGATCCAGACCAGGGACTCCGCCGCGACCGCCGCCCGGGTGCGCAATGCCGGCGCGGTCTTCGTCGGCCCGCACGCCCCGGTCTCGCTCGGCGACTACTGCGCCGGGTCCAACCACGTGCTGCCCACCGGCGGTTGCGCCTGCCACTCCTCGGGCCTGTCCGTGCAGTCCTTCCTGCGCGGCATCCACGTGGTGGACTACTCGCGCGACGCGCTGGCCGAGGTCGCCGCCCACGTGGTGACGCTGGCGAACGCCGAGGACCTGCCCGCGCACGGCGAGGCGGTCCGGATCAGGTTCGACGGGGGGACGGCGTGACGCGCATCGAGGACCTGCCCATCCGTGACGAGCTGCGCGGCCAGTCCCCGTACGGGGCCCCGCAGCTGGACGTGGCCGTGCGGCTGAACACCAACGAGAACCCGTACCCGCTGCCCGAGGCCCTGGTCGCCAGGATCACCGAGCGGGTCGCCGAGGCCGCCCGCGGCCTGAACCGCTACCCGGACCGGGACGCGGTCGAGCTGCGCACCGCGCTCGCGGCGTACCTCACCAGGACCGCCGGCCACCGGGTCGGCCTGGCCCAGGTGTGGGCGGCGAACGGCTCCAACGAGATCATCCAGCAGCTGCTGCAGACCTTCGGCGGCCCCGGCCGCACCGCGATCGGCTTCGAGCCGTCGTATTCGATGCACGCGCTGATCTCCCGCGGCACCGGCACCGGCTGGATCTCCGGGCCGCGCAGGGCCGACTTCACCATCGACCTGGCCGCGGCCGTGCGGGAGATCGCCGAGCGCCGCCCCGACGTGGTCTTCGTCTGCTCGCCCAACAACCCGACCGGCACCGCGGTCGCCGCCGACACCGTCGTGGCGCTCTACGAGGCGGCGCAAGCCGCCCGCCCCTCGCTGGTCGTGGTGGACGAGGCCTACGGCGAGTTCTCGCACCGCCCTTCGCTGCTGCCGCTCATCGAGGGCCGGCCCAACCTGGTGCTGACCCGCACGATGTCCAAGGCCTTCGGCGCCGCCGGGCTGCGGCTCGGCTACCTGGCCGCCGACCCCGCCGTGGTCGACGCGGTGCAGATCGTCCGGCTGCCCTACCACCTGTCCGCGGTCACCCAGGCGACCGCGCTGGCCGCGCTGGAGTACACCGACACGCTGCTCGGCTACGTGGACCAGCTGAAGGCCGAACGCGACCGCCTGGTCCGCGAGCTGCGCGCCACCGGCTACGAGGTGGTCGACTCCGACGCGAACTTCGTGCAGTTCGGCCGGTTCGCCGACAGCCACACCGCCTGGGAGGCGGTGCTCGCCCACGGCGTGCTGGTCCGGGACAACGGGGTGCCCGGCTGGCTGCGGGTCTCGGTCGGCACACCCGCGGAGAACGACGCGTTCCTGGACGCGGCGCGGGCTGTCTTCAAGGAACACAGCACTACAGAGGAGCAGGTATGACCCGCGTGGGCCGCGTCGAGCGCACCACCAAGGAGACGTCGGTGGTCGTCGAGATCGACCTCGACGGCACCGGGCAGGTCGCCGTGTCCACCGGCGTCGGCTTCTACGACCACATGCTGGACCAGCTCGGCAGGCACGGGCTGTTCGACCTGTCGGTGAAGACCGAGGGCGACCTGCACATCGACACCCACCACACCATCGAGGACACCGCCCTCGCGCTGGGCGCCGCCTTCAAGCAGGCGCTCGGCGACAAGGTCGGCATCTACCGCTTCGGCAACTGCACGGTCCCGCTGGACGAGTCGCTCGCCCAGGTCACCGTCGACCTCTCGGGACGCCCCTACCTGGTGCACACCGAGCCGGAGGGCATGGCGCCGATGATCGGCTCGTACGACACCACGATGACCCGGCACATCCTGGAGTCCTTCGTCGCCCAGGCCCAGATCGCCCTGCATGTGCACGTGCCCTACGGGCGCAATGCGCACCACATCGTGGAGTGCCAGTTCAAGGCCCTCGCCAGGGCGCTGCGTTACGCCAGCGAGCGCGACCCGCGCGCCGCCGGGATTCTGCCGTCGACGAAGGGCGCGCTGTGAGCGACGCGCGCAAGGCCACTCAGCCGCAGTCAGGACGCCGCGCGAGCTGTCGCCGCGCGGGCGGAGAAGCGAACGGACAAACACAGTGAGCAAGGGATCGACCCTCTTCATCCTGCTGGGGCTGTTCCTGGCAGGCGGGGTGTACTCGTTCTGGCAGCAGAAGCAGTCCAAGAGCCTGATCGCGCTGCTCGCCGTCGGCTCGGTGATGGCACTCGTCACCGGCCTGCTACAGCTCTAGGGGGCAGGGATGGGCAAGAGCGTCGTCGTCCTCGACTACGGTTTCGGCAACGTCAGATCGGCCGAGCGCGCCCTCGCGCACGCCGGCGCCGACGTCGAGATCACCGCCGACTTCGACAAGGCGATGCGGGCCGACGGCCTGCTGGTGCCCGGTGTCGGCGCCTTCGAGGCGTGCATGGCCGGCCTCAGGGGCGTACGCGGCGAGTGGATCGTCGGACGCCGGCTGGCCGGCGGGCGGCCGGTGATGGGCATCTGCGTCGGCATGCAGATCCTCTTCGCCCGCGGCATCGAGCACGGCGTCGAGACCGAGGGCCTGGACGAGTGGCCGGGCACCGTCGAGCCGCTGCAGGCCCCCGTCGTCCCGCACATGGGGTGGAACACGGTCAAGGCCGCCGAGGGCTCCCGGCTGTTCGCGGGCAGCGACGAGGACGCCCGCTTCTACTTCGTGCACTCCTACGCGGTGCGCAGCTGGGACCTGGAGTCGCGCAGCGACCGCATCAGCGGCCCCAAGGTCAGCTGGACCACCCACGGCGAGCCCTTCGTGGCCGCGGTGGAGAACGGCCCGCTGTGGGCCACCCAGTTCCACCCGGAGAAGTCCGGCGAGGCCGGCGCCCGACTGCTCGCCAACTGGCTCGACACCCTCTAGCCCACCGATCCGCCCCACCCGCGAGGACGCACCCCGATGACCAAGCTCGAACTGCTCCCCGCCGTCGACGTACGCGACGGCCAGGCCGTACGCCTCGTGCACGGCGAGTCCGGCTCAGAGACGTCGTACGGCGACCCGCTCGCCGCGGCGCTCGCCTGGCAGGGCGCGGGCGCGGAGTGGCTGCATCTGGTGGACCTCGACGCGGCCTTCGGCACCGGCGACAACCGGGCGCGTATCGCCGAGGTGGCCCGCACCATGGACATCAAGGTCGAGCTGTCCGGCGGCATCCGCGACGACGACACCCTCGCCGCGGCGCTCGCCACCGGCTGCACCCGGGTCAACCTGGGCACGGCCGCGCTGGAGACCCCCGAATGGGTCGCCAAGGTCATCGCCGAGCACGGCGACAAGATCGCTGTCGGCCTCGACGTGCGCGGCACCACCCTTCGCGGCCGCGGCTGGACCCGCGACGGCGGCGACCTCTACGAGACGCTGTCCCGGCTGGACTCCGAAGGCTGCGCCCGCTACGTCGTCACCGACATCGCCAAGGACGGTACCCTCCAGGGCCCGAACCTGGAGCTGCTCACCGGCGTGTGCGCGGCCACCGACCGCCCGGTCGTCGCGTCCGGCGGCGTCTCCAGCCTTGACGACCTGCGCGCCATCGCGTCTCTTGTTCCGCAGGGTGTGGAAGGCGCGATCGTCGGCAAGGCGCTCTACGCGAAGGCGTTCACTCTCGAAGAGGCCTTGGAGGCAGTGTCACGATGACCGGAACCCCCGCAGTACGGCGCGATCAGTCCGACAGCCCGCTGGAGGAGACGATCGGCTTCGCCCGTGCCGTCGCCGCGGGGGACCTGGTGCTGGTCGCCGGCACCATGCCGCTCGTCGACGGCGCGGTCAGGGGCGAGGGCAGCCCGTACGAGCAGACGCTGCTGGCCTTCCGCAACGCGCTGGCCGCACTGGAGCCGTTCGGCCTGGGGCCGGACAGCGTCATCCGCACCCGGATGTACCTGAGCCACTCCAGGGACGCCGACGACGCTGGCCGCGCCCACCGCGAGCTGTTCGGCGACATCCGCCCGGTCACGACGATGGTCGTGGTGGCCGGCTTCATGGACTCCCGGGTGCTGGTGGAAGTCGAGATCGAAGCCTTCCGAGATGTCCGAGGAGACACCGAATGACCCTCGCGGTGCGCGTCATCCCCTGCCTCGACGTGGACAACGGACGGGTCGTCAAGGGCGTCAACTTCCAGAACCTGCGGGACGCGGGCGACCCGGTCGAGATGGCCAGGCTCTACGACGCCGAGGGCGCCGACGAGTTGACCTTCCTGGACATCACCGCGTCCTCCGGCGACCGCGAGACCACCTACGACGTGGTCCGCCGCACCGCCGAGCAGGTCTTCATCCCGCTCACCGTCGGCGGCGGGGTGCGCAGCGCCGACGACGTCGACAAGCTGCTGCGGGCCGGCGCCGACAAGGTCGGCGTCAACACCGCGGCCATCGCCCGGCCCGAGCTGATCCGGGAGATCGCGGAGCGCTTCGGGCGGCAGGTGCTCGTGCTGTCGGTGGACGCGCGGCGGGCCGCCTCCGGCGCCGGCTTCGAGGTCACCACCCACGGCGGCCGCCGCGGCACCGGCATCGACGCCGTCGAATGGGCCGAGCGGGCGGCCGAGCTGGGCGCCGGCGAGATCCTGCTCAACTCCATGGACGCGGACGGCACGAAGGACGGCTACGACACCGAGATGATCGCGGCGGTGCGCTCCCGGGTGTCCGTCCCGGTCATCGCCTCCGGCGGCGCGGGACGGCTGGCCGACTTCCCGCCGGCCGTCGCTGCGGGAGCCGACGCGGTCCTGGCCGCGTCCGTCTTCCACTTCGGCGACCTGCGCATCCCCGAGGTCAAGTCCGCGCTGCGCTCCGCCGGGCACCCGGTGCGCTGAGCCGGGTCAGCGCCGCGTCCCGACCAGCACCGCCAGGTCGGGGGCCAGCGGGATCTCGACCGTACGCAGCGCCGGGTGGTCCAGCCAGTGCAGGCGGGCGGTGTCAGGGCGGCCGTCGTGGACCGGGGGCGCGCCCCGCGACGGGGTGAAGTCGTCGACGACCACGACGCCGCCGGGCCGCAGCAGCGCGGCCGGGTCGGCCGCCGGGCCGTCCCCCTTGCCCTGGCCGCCGCCGTCCAGGACCAGCAGGTCGAAGGGGCCGTGCTCGGCGATCGCCGTCCAGTCGGCGTGCAGCACGCGGACCCGGGGCCCGTGCGCGCCGAAGAGGTCCGCCGCGGCCCCGGCGCGGTCGGCGTCGCTCTCGACGCTGACCGCGGAGGCGCCGCCCCGCATGCCGGAGACCAGCCAGGCCAGGCCGACCCCGCAGCCGGTGCCGGTCTCGCCGATGCGTTCCGCGCCCGCGGCGAGCGCGCGCAGCAGCCGGCCGTGCTCGGGCCGGCAGGAGTAGGGGAAGTCCAGCCGGGTCGCGGTGAGGGCGGCGCGCTCCACCAGGGGCGGCAGATCACCGGGGCCGCTGAGGTGCGCTCGGGTGCCGTCGAGAGACATGGCGGTCATCCTGCCGGGACCGGCAGGGCGGACGGGTGCGATCAGGTGAGAAAGAAAAGTTGCGCAACTTCCGTTGTGCAAATTTATTTGCGCATCTAGTCTGGGGATGTGACCGATCAGGACCGCTCCCAGCGCATCACCGACCTCGACGCCCTCAAGGTCTTCACCCACCCGCTCCGCATCCGCCTCTACCGCGCGCTGTTCACCGCCCGCACCGCGACCGCCTCCCACCTGGCCGACCAGGTCGACGAGGCGGTCTCACTGGTCAGCTACCACCTGCGGAAGATGGCCGCGCACGGCTTCATCGTCGAGGCCCCCGAGCACGGTACGGACGGCCGCGAGCGCTGGTGGAAGGTCTCCGCGGAGCGCGGGTTCTCCTTCCGCAGCGCCGACTTCCACGACCGGCCGGAAGGCGCCGCCGTCCTCGCCCAGGTCACCAGGCAGCTGCTCGCCACCCGCGCCGAGCGCTACGAGCAGTACCTGGACCAGCAGTCCGCCTGGCCCCGCGAGTGGACCGACGCGTCCTTCTCCTCCGAGTACATGCCGCTGCTCAACGCGGCCGAGCTGCAGCGGATGGCCGAGGAGATCGGCGAGCTGATGCAGCGCTGGACCGACCGCGGCCGGGCCGCGGAGGACGCGGGCGACACCGAAGGCCGCGAGCACGTCGCCGTACAGATGTACGGCTTCCCCTTCCGCCCCTGACACAGGGAAGGCCCATGACGGCGACCACGACAACCCGCCCCCTCACGCGGCCCGCCTACCGCGACGGCAACGTCCTGCGCTGGCTCACCGCCTACACCGCGTCGCTCCTCGGCGACTCCGTCTACTTCGTCGCCCTCGGCTTCGCCGCCGCCAAGGTCGCGGCGCCCGCCCAGGTCGGCCTCGTCATGGCCGCGGGCGCGGTGCCGCGGGCCGTCCTCATGCTCGGCGGCGGGGTGATCGCCGACCGCTTCGGCCCGCGCCTGGTCGTCATCGGCAGCGACGCCGTCCGCTGCGCCCTGATCATCACCGCGGCCGCGGCGCTCGCGCTGGCGTCGCCCGGACTGTGGCTGCTGGTCGCCGTCGCGCTCGCCTTCGGCGTGGTCGACGCGCTCTTCATGCCCGCGGTCGGGGCGCTGCCGCCCCGGATCACCACGCCCGACCAGCTGGTACGCCTCCAGGGCCTGCGCGCGCTGACCATACGGCTCGGCACGGTCGTCGGGCCGCCGATGGGCGGCCTCGCGATGGGCCTCGGCGGGGCCTCCGCCGCCTTCGCGGTCGCCGGGCTGCTCTTCGCGACGTCCGTCCCACTGCTGCTCGGCACGAGGATCAGCCCGCTGCCCGCCTCCGCCTCCGCGCCGGCCGTACGGCCGCCGGCCGGCCGCGAACTGCGCGACGGGCTGCGCTACATCCGCCACCATCGACTGGTCGGACCCCTGGTCCTGTCCGGCGCGCTCTGCGAACTCGGCCTCGTCGGGCCGCTCAACGTCGGCATGGTGCTTCTCGCGCAGGAACGCGGGTGGGGGGCCGCGGGATACGGCTGGATCATCGCCGCGTTCGGCGGCGGCGCCGCGGCCAGCGCGCTGCTCCTCGCCGTACGCGGGCGGGTGCGCCGGGCCGGCGCCGTGCAGACCGCCACGGTCTTCGCCGGGGCCGCGGCTGTCGGCCTCATCGGCGTCGCCCCCGTCCTGGCCGTCGCGGCCGCGGTGGCCTTCCTGGCGGGTCTGCTCTGCGGTATTTGCGGCGGGCTCGCCGCGGCTCTCATCCAGACGGCGACGGATGCCGCGTATCTTGGCCGGGTCACGTCCGTCATGAGCCTCACGAGTTTCGGTCTGGCCCCGCTGGCCTATCCGCTCTTCGCCGCGGCGACCGGTGCTTTCGGGGTGGCCCGGGTCTTCCTCGCCAGTGCGGCCATGGCCGCACTGGGCGGCACCATCACGGCCACCCTCCCCACCCCCCGCTCGGCCCAACTCCCCACCCGCCGCTGACCTGCCGCTGCCCGGCGGGCCCCTGAGGCCCTGCCCCTTGCGGTGCGTTGCCTGCCCGCGGCCCGGTGGGGGCTGGTCGCTCCGCTCTCCCCAGAGCATCGCCTGGGGGTACCCCCACGCGCCCCTGGGTGGTTGCCACTTGCGGTGGCGTTGCTTTCTTTCCCGCCTCTTCGGCGGGGCGCGCAGTTCCCCGCGCCCCTTGTGGCCTGCGTCCTCCTACGCCCAGGCGTTGGCCCCTGCCAGGGGCCCTCTGCGCAGGAGGGTGAGCGTTTTTCAGGGGGCGCGTGGGGGTACCCCCAGGCGAAGCTCTGGGGGAGAACTGCGCGACAAGCCACGACGGCAGCCGCGGGTGGGCAGCGTGCCGCAAGGGGCAGGGGCCTGGGGGCGCGGGGAACGGCGGGAGGCTAGAGGCCAAGGCCGGCGGCGTGGGCTGCGGCCACGGCCGCCTTGTCGCCTACGGCGACGACGTCGGCGGCGTCCTGGCGGCCGAAGGCGAAGAGGGTGAGTTCGGCGGGGGCGCCGGTGACCGTGACGACGGGGGAGCCGCGGTGGGCCACCACCGTCTGGCCGTCGGGACGGCGAAGGACGAGGCCGACGGGAGAGCGCCGCCCGGCGAGTCGGGCGACGCGTTCGAGCCGGGACCAGAGCGCGTCCGCGAAGACCGGGTCGATCTCCCGCGGCGCCCAGTCGGCTTGCGCCCGCCGCACATCCTCGGTGTGGACGTAGAACTCCACCGTGTTCGACGCCTCGTCGAGCTGTTTGAGGGCGAACGGCGACAGCCGCGGCGGCCCGGTCCTGATCAGCTGGATCAGTTCCTCGTACGGCCGCCGCGCGTATTCGCGGCGCACCCTTTCGAGCCGGTCCGCGAGCCGCGCGACGACGAGCCCGGCGGCAGCGTCCCCGCGGCGCTCGCGTACCACGACGTGCGCGGCAAGGTCCCGGGCGGTCCAGCCCTCGCAGAGGGTCGGCGCGTCGGGGCCCGCGCTCTCCAGCAGGTCGGCGAGGAGCAGACGTTCACGCTGCGCATGGGTCGTCATGCCGCCAGGTTAACGACCGGCGGGCGCCTGCGCCCGCTTCCCGCGCCACGGCCGGTCAGCTGAGCTTGCTGTGCAGCTTCTTGCCGTTGGTGCCGTCGTTGAGGGTGAGGGAGCAGGTGACGGTGTTGCGGCCCTGCAGCTGATAGGTGATCAGCTGTGGGAACAGCACGTAGGAGTAGTAGTCCCCGCCGGCAGGCGCGCGCTTGGTGGCGTCGGCCTCGCACAGCGCGAACGCCTTCTTCTCGATCTGGTCCTCGGTGGTGAAGGTGCCGGACAGCGTCTTGTCGGCGATGGCCTGCGCGTCGTGCGCCGAGGAGCAGGGCACCGTCTGGACGCTGCTGATGCCGGGCGTCATCGAGGGCGCGTTGAAGCACTTGCCCGGGTCGACGACGACGTAGGGCATCTCCTCGTCGTCCGTCGCCGACGGCTCGGGCTCGTCGCTGCTCGACGGGAAGTCGGTCGGCAGGTCGAGGCTCGGGAAGTCCGTGGGCAGCGTGAAGGTGGGCGTCGGCATGGTCGGAATGGTCGGCATCGCGGTGAGCGAGGGCACCACAGGGGTGTCCTTGGCGCTGGGCTTGTCGTCGCCGCCGCTGGACGCGGCGATGGCGCCGACGATCGCGCCGACCACGGCGATCGCGCCGACGGCGATCCACACATTGCGCTTGGTGTGGTTGCGCGGCGGCTGCGGCGGCGGGTAGCCGCCGCCCGGGTAACCGCCGCCGGGATAGCCGTAGCCGCCGGGCGAGACCGGGGGTCCGGGCGGTCCCGGCGGCCCGTAGGCGCCGCCCTGCTGCGGGTAGCCGTAGCCGTCGGCGGGCGGCGGCGGACCGAAGCCGTCACCGGGCGGGGGCGGCGGCCCGAAACCGTCGCTGGGCGGCGGCGGACCGAAGCCCTGCGGCGGCCCGTAGCCGCCGCCCTGTTCGGGTGGCGGCGGCGGTCCATTGTGCGGCGGCGGAGGAAAACCCATGGTGGAAGGATGCCCCATACGGGTGACGTCGGCGGGTAACAACCCTGCGACAGGTGGGTGACGGCTCAATGTGCTTACCCTCTTTGCCGGTTATTGACGTCTTCCTCAGCCGGACGGCGTATCGGGCCGGGCCGGAAAGGGGGGTGGCGGACCGGCCGCGGGACCACCGGCCGGACGCCGTTTCCGCCGCCGGCGCCTCCGGCGGCATCATGGGGTCATGTCCGCGATCTCGCTCGATCCCGCCATCGCCGCCCGCCTCAAGCGCAACCCCGACGGCCTGGTGCCCGCCGTCGCCCAGCAGCACGACACCGGTGAGGTGCTGATGCTGGGCTGGATGGACGACGAGGCGCTGCACCGCACGCTGACCACCGGCCGCTGCACGTACTGGAGCCGCAGCCGCGGCGAATACTGGGTCAAGGGCGACACCTCGGGGCACGTGCAGCACGTGAAGTCGGTCGCGCTGGACTGCGACGGCGACACCGTGCTGGTGAAGGTCGACCAGGTCGGCCCGGCCTGCCACACGGGCGACCGCACATGCTTCGACTCCGACCTCCTGCTGCCCGCGCCGGGCCTCGGCCCCGCCTGACCGATCCCGTCCGGTCGGCAGCACACGGCACGCACGCACCAGACCCCGCCGCGAGGGCGGACGACGCTTCAGACAGTCCTAGTAATGTCTGCGGCCATGGACCTCGATACGTTCCGCAAGCTGGCGGTCGACCGCCGCGTCATCCCGGTCAGCCGGCGGCTCCTCGCGGACGGCGACACGCCGGTCGGGCTGTACCGCAAGCTCGCGGCGGAGCGGGTCGGCACCTTCCTGCTGGAGTCGGCCGACACCAGCTCCAACAGCGGTGCGGGCGGCGGCTCCTGGTCGCGCTACTCCTTCGTCGGTGTGCGCTCCGCCGCGGCGCTGACCGCCGTCGACGGGCAGGCGCACTGGCTGGGCACCCCGCCGGTCGGCGTCCCGGTCGACGGCGACCCGCTGGCGGCGCTGCGCGCCACCGTCGAGGCGCTGCACACCCCGCGCGACCTGACCGCGGGCATGCCGCCCTTCACCGGCGGCATGGTCGGCTATCTGGGCTACGACATCGTGCGCCGCCTGGAGCGCATCGGCGACAGCACGCACGACTCGCTGCGGCTGCCGGAACTGACGATGCTGCTGACCTCCGACCTCGCGGTGCTCGACCACTGGGACGGCACGGTGCTGCTGATCGCCAACGCGATCAACCACAACGACGAGGACACCGGCGTGGACGAGGCCTACGCCGACGCCGTCGGCCGCCTCGACGCGATGGAGGCGGACCTGGCCCGTGCCGTGACGCAGCGGCCGACCGCGCTTCCGGAGTCGATCGACTTCGGCGTCGGCTGGAGCTTCGGCGGCGCGCGCTACACCGACGCGGTCCTGGACATCAAGGAGCGCATCCACGCCGGCGAGGCCTTCCAGGTGGTCCTCTCGCAGGAGATGACGACCGAGTGCACCGCCAGTGCCCTGGACGTCTACCGGGTTTTGCGGACGACCAACCCGTCGCCGTACATGTACCTGCTGCGCTTCGACGGCTTCGACGTGGTCGGCTCCAGCCCCGAGGCGCTGGTGAAGGTCGCGGACGGCCGGGCGATGGTGCACCCGATCGCGGGCACCAGGCCGCGCGGGGCGACCCCGCAGGCCGACGCGGCGCTCGCCGAGGAGCTGCTCGCGGACCCCAAGGAGCGGGCCGAGCACCTGATGCTGGTCGACCTCGGGCGCAACGACCTGGGCCGGGTGTGCGAGCCGGGCAGCGTCGAGGTGGTCGACTTCATGTCGGTCGAGCGCTATTCGCACGTGATGCACATCGTCTCGACCGTCACCGGCCAGGTCGCGCCGGGGAAGACCGCCTTCGACGTGCTCACCGCGTGCTTCCCGGCCGGCACCCTGTCCGGCGCCCCCAAGCCGCGCGCGATGCAGATCATCGAGGAGCTGGAGCCGACCAGGCGCGGGGTCTACGGCGGCTGCATCGGCTACCTGGACTTCGCCGGCGACTCCGACACCGCCATCGCGATCCGCACGGCGGTGCTGCGCGACGGCGTCGCCTACGTCCAGGCGGGCGCGGGCATCGTCGCCGACTCGGACCCGGACGCCGAGGACACCGAGTGCCGCAACAAGGCCGCCGCGGTGCTGCGGGCGGTCGCGACGGCCAACGAGATGACCCGCTGACGCGGCCCGGACGTACCGGAGGCCGGGGCGGCCACCACGCCGCCCCGCCCTCCGCCACGCGGGTCGGCCGGTGAAGGCCGCCAGGCCGTTCGGGGTGCCGAGCCCGGTCGGGCCGACGTAGCCGGCGGCTCCCGTGCGCAGGTACGAGCCGGCGCACTCGCCGTCCTGCTGCCAGGCGGGCCTGGGGTCGTAGGCCGGGCAGCCGGAGCCGGCCCCGCCCCACACCGTGATGGCGAAGGCGCTGCGCAGCTCGGTGGGTCCGTAACCCGACGGGATGGCCGCCGGGTGCGCGGAGCGCGCCGAGGGTGCGAGGGTGTCGGCGCCGCTGGTGACCTTGACCGCCTTGCCTTGCCCCGGTCCGTCCGGTAAGGCCGCGTCCCGTCCGGTACGCCCCGCCTCGGACCCCGGTCGACGCGGCCGGCCACCGGCAGGGGATAGTGGACAGGTGACCTCCGTCCCGCAGCAGCCCCACCCCGCACCGGACCCCGCGCCCACCGCCGAGCCGGACGACGCGCCCGCCGCGTCCCGGCGCACGGGCATGCGGACGCTGGCCGCCGCGCTGCCCGCCGGCGCGCTCGGGGCGAGCCTGGTGCTGGTCGCCGCGGGCAAGACCTGGTCGCGCGGCGCCGCCGTCCTCGGCGCCACCCGGCTGCCGGTGCACGCCACCGGCACCGACACCACCGCGCTGCCCGGGGCGCTCGCCCTGGTCGGGCTGGCCTCGCTGGTCGCCGTCTTCGCCGTCCGCAGGGCCGGCCGCTACACCGTCGCCGCGCTGCTCGCCCTCAGCGGGCTCGGCGTCGTCGTCCTGGCGCTGACCAGGCGCGGCGACCACGCGGCGATCGACAGCGCCGCGGGTACGGCCGCCGGCATCGCCCGCACCACCGCGGAGCACACCTCCACCACCGGCTGGCCGCTGGTCTCCGCCGCCGGCGGCGCCCTGCTGCTGCTCGCCGGCCTGCTCGCGCTGCGCTACGGCCCGGCCTGGCCCGCGATGTCCAGCCGCTACGACCGTCCGGGCACCCGCCGCCCGGTCCGCGCCAGGGCCGCCGCCTCCGCCGCCGCGGCCGGCCGTCCGGCCACCGTCGACCCGGACCGCGCCGAGGACCTGTGGAAGGCCCTCGACCGCGGCGAGGACCCCACCCAGGCATAGGGCCCGGCGTCCGGGCCGCGGGGCTCGCGCGGACGGTGCCGCCGACCCCCATGCGTGGTCTGCCGCCGATACGCGCAACAATGGTGGACGACGTGGAAGGCGACGGTCGCCTCCCACCGGGAGCATCAGGGAGTATTCATGGCGGCCCAGCACGACCACGGACACACCCCGGCCGCGTGGACCGGAGTGATCATCTCCTTCGTCGGCTTCTGTGCCGGCGGAGCCTTCATGGTCGCCGCCATGCCGGTCCCGTTCTGGGGCAGCATGGGCGTGATACTGCTCGGCCCGCTGGTCGGCGGGATCATGAAGATGATGGGTATGGGCAGCAAGGCGGCGCCGCACGCGCACACCCCGGCCGTCCGCACCGAGAAGCCGCAGGAGGAAGCCGCCGCGCCCGCCGGCGTCTGACCCCGCCCCCGGCCGCCACCTGGCGCAGCGGCGCGCTGCGCCCTCGTGCGTCCCGGGGCAGAATCGTCGCCGTGACCATCTACCGGGCCGCGGCGGCTCCCACCGGCCGGCGCGGCAGGCTGCGCGCGGCCGCCGTACCGCTCGGCGTGCTCGGCGCCGTCGCCGCGGGCTTCGGCTATGTCGCCGCGGTCGACCCCGGGCAGCCCGGCCACTACCCGGCCTGCCCGCTGCTGTACTACACCGGCGTCTACTGCCCCGGCTGCGGCGGCCTGCGCGGCGCCCACGCGCTGGCCCACGGCGACCTGGGCACCGCGATCGGCTGCAATGCCGCGGCCGTCGCCGGATACGCCGTCTTCGCCGTCGTGTGGACGCTCTGGTTCACCCGCGCCCTGCGCGGCAGGCGCTTCGATCCCGCACTGCCCCCGAGCGCGCTCTACGCGCTCTGCGGGCTGCTGCTGGCTTTCACCGTGGTCAGGAACCTGCCCTTCGGCGCCGCCCTCGCCCCCTGACGGGACCGCCGGGCGGGGCAAGATTGTCCAGGTGATGGGACCGCCGATCACCGGATGAGGGATGGCGGGCCGCCGCCCGATACCATCGCAGTGCCGGAGGTTTCCGCCACCGGCCAGAACATGTCGCTGCACGGCCGGCCGGAAAGGGAGCCTCGCGTGAGTGTGCTCGACGAGATCATCGACGGAGTCCGCGCAGACCTCGCCGAACGGCAGGCACGGGTCTCCCTCGACGACCTCAAGGAGCGCGCCGCCAAGGCGCGGGAAGCCAAGGACGGGGTCGCCGCACTGCGCGGCGAGGCCGTCAAGGTGATCTGCGAGGTCAAGCGGTCCAGCCCGTCCAAGGGCGCGCTCGCCGCGATCGCCGACCCCGCGGGCCTGGCCGCCGACTACGAGGCGGGCGGCGCCGCCGTCATCAGCGTCCTCACCGAGCAGCGCCGCTTCGGCGGCTCGCTCGCCGACCTCGAAGCGGTCCGCGCCAAGGTCGACATCCCGGTGCTCCGCAAGGACTTCATCGTCACCGCCTACCAGCTGTGGGAGGCCCGCGCCCACGGCGCCGACCTCGCGCTGCTGATCGTCGCCGCGCTCGACCAGCCGGCGCTGGTCTCCCTCATCGAGCGGGCCGAGTCCATCGGGCTCACCCCGATCGTCGAGGTCCACGACGAGGAGGAGGCCGGCCGGGCGGTGGACGCGGGCGCGCGCATCATCGGGGTGAACGCGCGCGACCTGAAGACGCTGGAGGTCGACCGGGGCAATTTCGGGCGGATCGCGCCGGAGATCCCCGACCACATCGTGAAGATCGCCGAGTCCGGCGTCCGCGGCCCCCACGACCTGATCGCGTACGCGAACGACGGCGCCGACGCGGTGCTCGTCGGCGAGTCGCTGGTCACCGGGCGCGACCCCCGCACCGCCGTGGCCGATCTGGTCGCCGCCGGCGCCCACCCGGCACTGCGTCCGGGCCGCGACCAGTAGAGTGCTCCACGTGTCCTTGGAATCGCGCCTCGCACCCGGGTGCCGCCCCCGCGGCTGCCGCGCTCCCGCGCGCCGCGTGCTGGGCCGCCGGGTGCGGTATGTGATCGGGTGCGAGCCCGGCCAGGTGAACGGCAGGCGATGGCGCCGCGGCTGAGCCGCGCACCAGTCCGCGTACAGCCGTAGGCGGGGCCCGTCACGCCCCGGACACCATGACCAGGGGACACCCATGCCAGAAAAGCCTGACTTCTTCCTGCCCGACCCCGAAGGCCTGAGCCCCAGCCCTGAGGGCTACTTCGGCGCCTTCGGCGGGAAGTTCATCCCGGAGGCGCTGGTCGCCGCCGTGGACGAGGTCGCCGAGGAATACGAGAAGGCGAAGGCCGACCCGGCCTTCGCGGCCGAGCTGAACGAGCTGATGGCCAACTACACCGGCCGCCCCAGCGCCCTGACCGAGGTGGCGCGGTTCGCCGAGCACGCGGGCGGGGCCAGGGTCTTCCTCAAGCGGGAGGACCTGAACCACACCGGCTCGCACAAGATCAACAATGTGCTGGGTCAGGCGCTGCTGACCCGGCGGATGGGCAAGACCCGGGTCATCGCCGAGACCGGCGCGGGCCAGCACGGGGTCGCCACGGCCACGGCGTGCGCGCTGTTCGGCCTGGAGTGCACGATCTACATGGGCGAGATCGACACGAAGCGGCAGGCGCTGAACGTGGCGCGGATGCGCATGCTGGGCGCCGAGGTCGTCTCGGTGACCTCGGGCAGCCGCACCCTCAAGGACGCGATCAACGAGGCCTTCCGCGACTGGGTCGCGAACGTCGACCGCACGCACTACCTCTTCGGCACCGTCGCGGGGCCGCACCCCTTCCCGGCGCTGGTGCGCGACTTCCACCGGGTCATCGGCGTCGAGGCGCGGCGCCAGCTGCTGGAGCGGACCGGGCGGCTGCCCGACGTGGCCGTGGCCTGCGTCGGCGGCGGCTCCAACGCCATGGGCCTCTTCCACGCCTTCCTGCCGGACACGGGCGTCCGGCTGGTCGGCTGCGAGCCGGCCGGCCACGGCGTGGAGACCGGCGAGCACGCGGCGACCCTGACCGCGGGCGAGCCCGGCATCCTGCACGGCTCGCGCTCCTACGTCCTACAGGACGACGAGGGCCAGATCACCGAGCCCTACTCGATCTCCGCGGGCCTGGACTACCCGGGTGTCGGTCCCGAGCACTCCTACCTCAAGGACAGCGGCCGGGCCGAATACCGCGCCGTCACCGACGACGCGGCCATGCAGGCGCTGCGGCTGCTGTCCCGCACCGAGGGCATCATCCCCGCCATCGAGAGCGCCCACGCGCTGGCCGGCGCCCTGGAGCTGGGCCGTGAGCTGGGCCCGGACGCCCTGCTGCTGGTGAACCTCTCCGGACGCGGCGACAAGGACATGGACACCGCGGCCCGCTACTTCGGGCTGTACGACTCCGACACGCAGGTCGCCGCCGACGCGGCGGACACCGCCGAGATCGAGAGGGACGCCAAGTGAGCGGGAGCATCGAACTGCTGCGAGAGGCCCTCGCGACCGCGAAGGCCGAGAACCGCGCCGCCCTCATCGCCTACCTGCCGGCCGGCTTCCCGACCGTCGACGGCGGCATCGAGGCCGTCAAGGCGGCCCTCGACGGCGGCGCCGACATCGTCGAGGTCGGGCTGCCGCACAGCGACCCGGTGCTCGACGGCCCGGTCATCCAGACCGCCGACGACATCGCGCTCAAGAACGGCGTCCGCATCGCCGACGTGCTGCGCACGGTCCGCGAGGCGCACGCGGCCACCGGCAAGCCGCTGCTGGTGATGACCTACTGGAACCCGGTCGACCGCTACGGCGTCGAGCGCTTCGCCGCCGAGCTGGCCGAGGCGGGCGGCGCCGGCTGCATCCTGCCCGACCTGCCGGTCGAGGAGTCCGACGGGTGGCGCAAGGCCGCCGAGCAGCACGGCCTGGCCACCGTCTTCGTCGTCGCCCCCTCCAGCAAGGACGAGCGGCTGGCCAGGATCACCGCGGCCGGCTCCGGCTTCGTCTACGCGGCCTCGCTGATGGGCGTGACCGGCACCCGCGCCAGCGTCGGCGAGCAGGCGGCCGGCCTGGTCCGGCGCACCCGGGCCACCACGGAGCTGCCGGTCTGCGTCGGCCTCGGCGTCTCCGACGCCGCCCAGGCCGCCGAGGTCGCCGCCTTCGCCGACGGTGTGATCGTCGGTTCGGCCTTCGTCAAGCGCATCCTGGACGCCGGCGGCGACGAGGCGGCCGGGCTCACCGCGGTCCGTGCGCTGGCCGCCGAGCTGGCGGAAGGCGTACGCAAGCGGACCTGACGATCACCCGTGGGAGCGGGTTTTGTCACTCCCGCGAGCGAAAAACGGTGGGGGGAGGCGCTGAGCGCCTCCCCCCACCGTTGCGTGTGCGTGAGCCAACGCAACAGTGACGGAAAGCGCAGCGCCCGCGAGGCCCTGCAGGAACAGCGGGCCAGGGAAGCCTCCCGCGCCAAGGTCAAGCGGACCGTGGTGGTGGCGAGCACCTTGGTGGCCGTCCTCGCCATCGCCGCGGTGATCGGGGTGGTGTCCTCCAACCACCACTCCGACAAAGCCGCCCGAGCCGGCACCCCGGCCGAGGCCCCCACCGGCGCCACCGGGACGGACAGCCTGGTGATCCCGGTGGGCTCCCCCGCCGCGCCCTCGACCCTCACCATCTTCGAGGACTTCCGCTGCCCGGCCTGCAAGGCGTTCGAGGAGCAGTTCACCCCGACCATCCACAGCCTGGAGGACAGCGGGCAGATCAGGACCGAATACCACCTGGTCACCCTCATCGACGGCAATCTCGGCGGCACCGGCTCGCTGAACGCCGCCAATGCCGCTGCCTGCGCCCAGGACGCCGGCAGATTCCGCGCCTACCACGACGTCCTCTACGCCAACCAGCCCGACGAGCAGGACGACGAGTTCAGCCACACGGACAACCTCATCGACCTCGCCGAGAAGGTCCCGGGGCTGAAGACGACGAGCTTCACCGACTGTGTGAAACAAGGCACACACGACACGTGGGTGAAGAAGTCCAACGAAGCCTTCAGCAATTCCGGCTTCGACTCCACGCCGACGATCCTGCTGAACGGCAAGACCGTCTTCGGGCAGAAGGCCCCGCTCACCCCGGACAGCCTCAAGCAGATGGTCGCCGCCGCGAACAAGGGGAAGCAGCCCGCGAAGGTCACCGCCACCCCGTCCTGAACGGCTCGCGGCGGCCCGCAGGGTACGGCACCGCGCCCCCGCCGTTATCCAGACGTAGCCCGGCGGGCTGCCGCGTACCCGTCCGGCACGGTAGCGTCGGACATTGCCATGGAACTCGCATTCATCCCCAGCCCCGCGCACGGCGTCGTCCACCTCGGACCGATCCCGCTGCGCGGCTACGCGTTCTGCATCATCATCGGCGTCTTCGTTGCCGTCTGGTACGGCAACAAGCGCTGGCTCGCCCGCGGCGGATCGGCCGGCACGGTCGCCGACATCGCCGTGTGGGCGGTGCCGTTCGGCCTGATCGGTGGCCGGCTCTACCACGTGATCACCGATTACGAGCTGTACTTCACCGACGGCAAGGACTGGGTCGACGCCTTCAAGGTGTGGCAGGGCGGGCTGGGCATCTGGGGTGCCATCGCCTTCGGCGCGCTGGGCGCCTGGATCGGCTGCCGCCGCCGCGGTATCGCGCTGCCGGCGTACGCCGACGCCATCGCCCCGGGCATCGCCTTCGCGCAGGCCATCGGCCGCTGGGGCAACTGGTTCAACCAGGAGCTGTACGGCGGGCCGACCACCCTGCCGTGGGGCCTGAAGATCGACGCCGCGCACCGGCCCGACAACACGCCGGACCTGGTCACGTACCACCCGACGTTCCTCTACGAGTCGCTGTGGTGCATCGGGGTCGCGCTGCTGGTGATCTGGGCCGACCGGCGCTTCAAGCTCGGGCACGGCCGGGCCTTCGCGCTCTACGTCGCCGCCTACACGGTGGGCCGGGCGTGGATCGAGCACATGCGGGTCGACTACGCGCACCACATCCTGGGCATGCGTCTCAACGACTGGACGGCGATCGTCGTCTTCGTCGGCGCCGTCGTCTACCTGGTGCTCTCCGCCCGGATGCGCCCCGGCCGCGAGGAGACCGTGGAGCCGCTGCCCGCCGGGGACGCGGGCCTGGCGGCGGAAGGCGCCGGGGACACCGCGGCCGAGGCCGACGGGACCGCCGTCGACCTGGGGAAAGAGCCCGCCGCCGACTCCGCGCCGGACGCGGCCGGTGACACGGCGGAGTCGCCGGAGGCCGACGAGCAGGCCGAGGGCGAGCCGTCCAAGGCTGCCGCAGGACCGGCCGGCGGACCGGTCACCCCGTAGTTTCCGCAGGTCAGGTCAGCCTTTCCTTGCTGGCGGGCGCCCCGCGTCCGCAGGTACGGTCGAACCCGTTTCCGAAACGGACGCGGCCGCACGGCCGCGCGGGGGAGGGTGAACCGTATGACAAGCGCCGCCGTCGAGAAGGCCGCCGCCACGCCGTACCACGTCCCCCACCACGTGCACAGGGACGTGACCGGCGGGTGGCTGCGGCCCGCCGTCTTCGGGGCGATGGACGGCCTGGTGTCCAACCTCGCGCTGATGACCGGCGTGGCCGGCGGTGACGTGAGCTCCCGCACCGTGGTGGTCACCGGCCTGGCGGGCCTGGCGGCCGGCGCCTTCTCCATGGCGGCCGGCGAATACACCTCGGTGGCCTCCCAGCGCGAGCTGGTCGAGGCCGAGCTGGCCGTCGAGCGGATCGAGCTGGACCGGCACCCCGAGGACGAGCTGCGGGAGCTGGCAGCCCTCTACGTCTCCCGCGGGGTGGAGCCCGCGCTGGCCCACGAGGTGGCCAGGCAGCTGTCCGCCGACCCCGAGCAGGCACTGGAGATCCACGCCCGCGAGGAGCTGGGCGTGGACCCGACCGACCTGCCCTCGCCGCTGCTGGCCGCCGGCTCGTCCTTCGTGTCCTTCGCGCTGGGCGCGCTGCTGCCGGTGCTGCCGTATCTGCTGGGCGCCGACGTGCTGTGGCCCGCGGTGCTGCTCGCCCTGGCCGGGCTCTTCGGCTGCGGGGCCGCTGTGGCGCGGGTGACCGCCAGGTCCTGGTGGTACGGCGGCCTTCGCCAGCTGGCCTTGGGCGGGGCGGCCTGCGGAGTTACCTTCGTATTGGGCGCGCTCATCGGCACCGCCGTCGGCTGAGACCGCGCCCACCGGGAAGCCGTCGCTCACAAGCCCCGTGTTTCCCCGTCGTTTCAGCCGCCACCGCACGGGGCATCACTCGGTAACGCACCGGCAGAGCCGCCAGGGCACGTGCCGGAATCGTCGGTCAACCCCCGGTCTGACGCTGGCCCGAAACGGCTGCTCCACGTCCTGGAACGTCCACATGCTGGAATTGAGTATCCGCTTCTCGAACACTCGGCCATCATGTAACCTGCACGAAATCGCAGAGGGCCAACGTCGTCCCTGTTGCGCATGCCTGGGAACAGGCAATGCATACAAGCCAATGACGACGACGGGAGAGCCATGCGTTCGCGTTCCGCGTTCATGGACGGGCGCCCCGCCCCGCAGGGGATGTACGACCCCCGCAACGAGCACGACGCCTGCGGCGTCGGCTTCGTGGCCACCCTCACCGGCGAGGCGAGCCATGCTCTGGTGGAGCAGGCGCTCACCGTCCTGCGCAACCTGGAACACCGCGGAGCCACCGGCGCCGAGCCCGACTCGGGCGACGGGGCGGGCATGCTGCTCCAGGTTCCCGACGCCTTCCTGCGTGACGCCGTCGACTTCGAGCTGCCCGCCGCCGGGCACTACGCGGTCGGCGTGGCCTTCCTGCCCGTCGAGAACGAGGACCGCGCCAAGGCCGTCGACACCATCGAGCGCATCGCCGGCGAAGAGGGCCTGACCGTCCTCGGCTGGCGCGAGGTCCCGGTCGCCCCCGAGCTGCTCGGCGCGACCGCCCGCTCGACGATGCCGTACTTCTCCCAGCTCTTCGTGGCCCACGCCGATGGCGCGTTCCTGGCCGGAATCGAGCTCGACCGGCCCGCCTTCGTGCTGCGCAAGCGCGCCGAGCGCGAGGCCGACGTCTACTTCCCCTCGCTGTCCGCCCGCACCCTGGTCTACAAGGGCATGCTCACCACCGGGCAGCTTGAGCCGTTCTTCCCCGACCTGTCGGACCGCAGGTTCGCCACCGCCATCGCGCTGGTGCACTCGCGCTTCTCGACCAACACCTTCCCGAGCTGGCCGCTCGCCCACCCCTACCGCTTCGTCGCGCACAACGGCGAGATCAACACGGTCAAGGGCAACCGCAACTGGATGCGGGCCCGCGAGTCGCAGCTGGCCAGCGGCCTGTTCTCCGGCGACATCGAGCGGATCTACCCGGTCTGCACCCCCGAGGCGTCCGACACCGCGTCCTTCGACGAGGTCCTGGAACTGCTGCACCTCGGCGGGCGCTCGCTGCCGCACAGCGTGCTGATGATGATCCCCGAGGCGTGGGAGAACCACGACTCGATGGACCCCGCGCGGCGGGCGTTCTACCAGTACCACTCCACGCTGATGGAGCCCTGGGACGGCCCGGCGTGCGTCACCTTCTCCGACGGCTCGGTCGTCGGAGCGGTCCTGGACCGCAACGGTCTGCGCCCCGGCCGCTACTGGGTCACCGACGACGGCCTGGTCGTGCTGGCCTCCGAGTCCGGTGTGCTGGACATCGCCCCGCACAAGGTGGTCCGCAAGGGCCGCCTGCAGCCCGGCCGGATGTTCCTGGTCGACACCGTCTCGCACCGGATCGTCGAGGACGACGAGATCAAGGCCGCCATCGCGGCCGAGAACCCGTACGCCGACTGGCTCGAAGCCGGCCTGATCGACCTCGCCGACCTGCCCGAGCGCGAGCACATCGTGCACACCCACGCCTCGGTCACCCGGCGCCAGCAGACCTTCGGCTACACCGAGGAGGAGCTGCGGGTCATCCTCGCCCCGATGGCCAGGACCGGCGGCGAACCGCTCGGCTCGATGGGCACGGACTCGCCGATCGCGGCGCTGTCGGAGCGGCCCCGGCTGCTGTTCGACTACTTCACCCAGCTCTTCGCCCAGGTCACCAACCCGCCGCTGGACGCGATCCGCGAAGAGCTGGTCACCTCGCTGATCTCCACCATCGGCCCCTCGGGCAACCTGCTGGAGCCCAGCCCCGCGTCCTGTCGCAACATCACCCTGCCCTTCCCGGTGATCGACAACGACGAGCTGGCCAAGCTCATCCACGTCAACGCCGACGGCGACATGCCAGGGCTGAAGGCCGCCACCCTGTCGGGCCTCTACCGGGTCACCGGCGGCGGCGAGGCACTGGCCGCCAGGCTCGCCGAGATCTGCGCCGAGGCCGACGCCGCCATAGAGGACGGCGCCCGGCTGATCGTGCTGTCCGACCGGCACTCCGACGCCGAGCACGCCCCGATCCCCTCGCTGCTGCTCACCTCCGCGGTGCACCACCACCTCATCCGCACCAAGCAGCGCACCCAGGTCGGGCTGCTGGTCGAGGCCGGCGACGTCCGCGAGGTCCACCACGTCGCGCTGCTCATCGGCTACGGCGCCGCCGCCGTCAACCCCTACCTGGCCATGGAGTCCGTCGAGGACCTGGCCGTGGCAGGCACCTTCCTCGGCGGCATCGAGGCCGAGGCGGCGCTGCGCAACCTGATCAAGGCGCTCGGCAAGGGCGTGCTCAAGGTCATGTCCAAGATGGGCATCTCCACCGTGGCCTCCTACCGCGGCGCCCAGGTCTTCGAGGCCATCGGCCTCGACGCCGACTTCGTGGACACCTACTTCCACCTCACCGACAGCAAGATCGGCGGGGTGGGCATCGACGTCATCGCCGCCGAGGTCGCCGCCCGGCACGCCAAGGCCTACCCGGTCTCCGGCATCCCGGCCGCGCACCGCCGCCTGGAGATCGGCGGCGAATACCAGTGGCGCCGCGAGGGCGAGCCGCACCTGTTCGACCCGGACACCGTCTTCCGGCTCCAGCACGCCACCCGCACCCGCCGCTACGACATCTTCAAGCAGTACACGCAGCGGGTGAACGAGCAGTCCGAGCGGCTGATGACGCTGCGCGGCCTGTTCGGCCTGAAGTCCGAGCGCGAGCCGATCCCGATCGACGAGGTCGAGCCGGTCTCCGAGATCGTCCGGCGGTTCTCCACCGGCGCCATGTCGTACGGTTCGATCTCCCGCGAGGCGCACGAGACGCTGGCCATCGCCATGAACCAGCTCGGCGGCAAGTCCAACACCGGCGAGGGCGGCGAGGACCCGGAGCGGCTGTACGACCCGGCCCGGCGCAGCGCCATCAAGCAGGTCGCCTCCGGACGCTTCGGTGTGACCTCGGAATACCTGGTCAACGCGGACGACATCCAGATCAAGATGGCCCAGGGCGCCAAGCCCGGCGAGGGCGGCCAGCTGCCCGGCCACAAGGTCTACCCGTGGATCGCCGGCACCCGGCACTCCACCGCGGGCGTCGGCCTGATCTCCCCGCCGCCGCACCACGACATCTACTCCATCGAGGACCTCGCCCAGCTGATCCACGACCTGAAGAACGCCAACCCCAAGGCGCGGGTCCACGTCAAGCTGGTCTCCGAGGTCGGTGTCGGCACGGTCGCCACGGGCGTCAGCAAGGCGCACGCCGACGTCGTCCTCATCTCCGGGCACGACGGCGGCACCGGCGCCTCCCCGCTGACCTCGCTCAAGCACGCGGGCGGCCCCTGGGAGCTGGGGCTCGCCGAGACCCAGCAGACCCTGCTGCTCAACGGGCTGCGCGACCGTATCGTGGTGCAGACCGACGGCCAGCTCAAGACCGGCCGCGACGTCGTCATCGCCGCGCTGCTCGGCGCCGAGGAGTTCGGCTTCGCCACCGCCCCGCTGGTGGTCTCCGGCTGCATCATGATGCGGGTCTGCCACCTGGACACCTGCCCGGTCGGCGTCGCCACCCAGAACCCGGTGCTGCGCGACCGCTTCTCCGGCAAGCCCGAATTCGTGGTGAACTTCTTCGAGTTCATCGCCGAGGAGGTCAGGGAGATCCTGGCCGAGCTGGGCTTCCGCACCATCGAGGAGGCCGTCGGCCGCGCCGAGCTGATCGACGCCGGCCGCGCGGTCAGCCACTGGAAGGCGCAGGGCCTGGACCTCGCCCCGCTGCTGCACGTGCCCGCGCTGCCCGAGGGCGCCGCGCTGCACCGCACCACCGAGCAGGACCACGGCCTGGCCAAGGCGCTGGACAACGAGCTGATCAAGCTCGCCGCCGACGCCCTGGACAGCGGCGCCCCGGTCCGCGCCCAGGTGCCGATCCGCAACGTCAACCGCACGGTCGGCACCATGCTCGGCCACGAGGTGACCAAGAAGTACGGCGGTGCGGGCCTGCCCGAGGGCACCATCGACATCACCTTCACCGGCTCCGCGGGCCAGTCCTTCGGCGCCTTCCTGCCCAAGGGCATCACCCTGCGCCTCGAAGGCGACGCCAACGACTACGTCGGCAAGGGCCTGTCCGGCGGCCGGGTCGTGGTCCGCCCCGACCGCGCCGCCGACCACCTCGCCGAATACAGCACCATCGCGGGCAACACCATCGCCTACGGCGCCACCGGCGGCGAGCTGTTCCTGCGCGGCAGGACCGGCGAGCGCTTCTGCGTCCGCAATTCCGGTGCCACCGTCGTCTCCGAAGGCGTCGGCGACCACGGCTGCGAGTACATGACCGGCGGCCGTGCCGTCGTCCTCGGTGCCACCGGCCGCAACTTCGCGGCCGGCATGTCCGGCGGTATCGCCTACGTCCTCGACCTGGACCCGGCCGCCGTCAACCCCGGCATGGTCGCGATCGAGTCGCTGGACGCCGACGACATCACGTGGCTGCACGATGTGGTGCGCCGTCACGCCGAGGAGACCGGCTCCACCGTCGCGGAGCGGCTGCTCGCCGACTGGGGCGCCGCCCTCACCCGCTTCGGCAAGGTCATGCCGAGGGACTACAAGGCAGTGCTCGCCGCCAAGAACGCCGCCGAGCAGGCCGGACTCTCCGAGTCCGAGACCACAGCGAAGATGATGGAGGCGGCAAATGGCTGACCCCAAGGGCTTCCTCACCACCGGCCGCGAGACCGCCCCGACGCGCCCGGTCGAGGAGCGCAGGCAGGACTGGAACGAGGTCTACGTCCCCGGCGGGCTGCTGCCGATCATCAGCAAGCAGGCCGGCCGCTGCATGGACTGCGGCATCCCCTTCTGCCACAACGGCTGTCCGCTGGGGAACCTGATCCCCGAGTGGAACGACTACGCCTACCGCGAGGACTGGCAGGCCGCGTCCGAGCGGCTGCACGCCACCAACAACTTCCCGGAATTCACCGGGCGACTGTGCCCGGCGCCCTGCGAGTCCGCGTGCGTGCTCGGCATCAACCAGCCCGCGGTCACCATCAAGAACGTCGAAGTCACCATCATCGACAAGGCCTGGGACGCCGGCGACGTGATCCCGCAGCCGCCCGATCGGCTGTCCGGCAAGACCGTCGCCGTGATCGGCTCGGGCCCCGCGGGCCTGGCCGCCGCCCAGCAGCTCACCCGGGCCGGCCACACCGTCGCGGTCTACGAGCGGGCCGACCGGATCGGCGGACTGCTGCGCTACGGCATCCCCGAGTTCAAGATGGAGAAGCGGCACATCAACCGGCGCATCGAGCAGATGCGCGCGGAGGGCACCAAATTCCGCACCGGTGTCCAGATCGGCACCGACCTGGACGCCGGCAAGCTCGCCAGGCGCTACGACGCTGTCGTCATCGCGGCCGGCGCGACGATATCGCGCGACCTGCCGGTCCCCGGCCGGGAGCTGAACGGCATCCACTACGCGATGGAGTACCTGCCGCTGGCCAACAAGGTGCAGGAGGGCGACTTCGTGGCGCCCCCCGTCACCGCGGAGGGCAAGCACGTCGTCGTCATCGGCGGCGGCGACACCGGCGCGGACTGCGTGGGCACCGCCCACCGCCAGGGCGCGCTGTCGGTCACGCAGCTGGAGATCATGCCGCGCCCCTCCGACGAGCGCCCCGCGGGCCAGCCCTGGCCGACGATGCCGGCGATCTACAAGGTCACCTCGGCCCACGAGGAGGGCGGCGAGCGGGTCTACGCCGTCAACACCATGAAGTTCACCGGCGACGCGGACGGCAACGTCAGCGAACTGCACCTCGTGGAGGTCGTCTTCGAAGACGGCCGCTTCGTCCCGCAGGACGGCACCGAGAAGGTCATCCCGGCGCAGCTGGTGACCCTCGCGATGGGCTTCACCGGCACCGACCAGTCCAACGGCCTGGTCGACCAGCTCGGCCTGGACCTGGACGCCCGCGGTAACATCGCCCGTGACGGCGGCTACGCCACGAACGTCGACGGCGTCTTCGTCGCCGGCGACGCGGGCCGCGGCCAGTCGCTCATCGTGTGGGCCATCGCCGAAGGCCGTTCGGCGGCCAAGGCCGTCGACGCGTACCTCACCGGGTTGCCGTCCGCCCTGCACGCCCCGATCCGCCCCACGGACCGGCCCCTGACCGTCTGACGGTCCCCGGATGTCCCGCACAATGGCGTGCGGAACGCAGTAAAACCAGCAGCGCCCGCCACTCCCCGACCAAGGAGGCGGGCGCTGTGCCTTTGCCCGGACCCCGGCCCGCTCAGGTGTCGGCGTCCAGCTCCGTGTGGCACAGGGCGCAGCGCGCCCGCAGCCGCCCCCTGCAGGGCAGCCGGATGCGCTGGAAGCACGTGGGGCAGGGGAAGGCGACCCGCACGGTCGAACCGGCGGACTCGAAGGAGTAGTCCGGGCCCGCGGTCAGCGACCTGCGGTCCTTGGCGTAGCGGCGCCGGGCGGCCCAGCCCGCGGCGGCCAGCGGCGCCCGCCGGAAGTCCTGCTCCGCGCGGGCCAGGCCGGCGCGGTAGGCGTCGCGGGCCTGCGCGGACCTGAACCACGGCTCGACGTCGTCGCCGAAGGCGGCCGCGCGCTTGGCGAGGACGTACCCGAACTCCTCGGGCGTCAGGTAGCCCAGCTTGTACGCCGACATCATCAGCCGCTCGCCGCGGATCGCGGCCTCCTCGCGGTAGGCGTCGAGCAGCAGCCAGCCCGCGCCCAGATACGTCGTCACCGTGTCGGTGAGTATCTCGTTGTCGCGGGTGCCGGGGAATTCCAGGCCGAGGCGGTGCAGGTAGACGTGCGTCACCTCGTGCGCCAGCGCCGCCCCCACATCGCGCCGGTCGGTCCTGAAGCGGGAGTGCAGCTCGATGAAATACTCCGGGCCCGCCGCCAGTTCGACATTCCCCGCGTGGACCATGTCGCGGAACCCGACCACCATACGGGCGTCCGGCAGCCGGAAGTGCTGCACCATCACCCGGGCCACCCGCTGGGCGCCCAGATACAGGTCCTCGTCGTCGGGGAAGTCCGCCAGCTCGGGGTGCACACTGCTCGGGAAGCGCTGCACACCGTCGCCGGAGAGCCGCCGGTAGAGCGCGGTCAGCGCCGCCCGTACGGTGTCGAGGTGCGGGAAGCCGTGCACGATGGGCCCGCCCCCCGCGGTCGAAGCCCCCGGCTCCGCGTACTCGGCCATGTCCACCTCCCCCCGCCGAGCCTACGCGCCGCGCCGCCCGCCTGTCCCCGGCGGCACGGCTTGCGGCAGCATGTGCCGCATGCCTGTTCTGACCCACGCCGAGGCCGAGACCCGTGCCCGCGACCTGACCGTCCACCACTACGCGCTCGACCTCGACCTGACCGGGGGCGACGAGGAGTTCGGCTCGACCACCGTGATCCGGTTCCGTGCGCTGCGGGACTGCGACACCTTCGCCGAGATCCGGCCCGCCACGCTGCGCCGCGCCGTCCTCGACGGCCGTGACCTCGACCCCGGCCTGCTCGCCGACAACCGGCTCCCGCTGGCAGGCCTGACCGCGGGGGACCACGAGCTGCGGGTCGAGGCGGACATGCCGTACTCGCGCACCGGCGAGGGCATGCACCGCTTCACCGACCCGGAGGACGGCGAGGCGTACGTGTACAGCCAGCTGTTCATGAACGACATGCAGCGCGTCGCCGCCTCCTTCGACCAGCCCGACCTCAAGGCCGTCTTCGACATCACGGTCAGCGCCCCGCAGGAGTGGACCGTCCTCGGCAACGGCGTCGCCGCCAGGACCGCACCCGGCCGCTGGCAGCTCGCCACCACCCAGCCGCTGGCCACCTACTTCGTCGCGGTGGCAGCCGGGCCCTGGCACTCGGTGCGCACCGAGCACGCCGGGCTGCCGTTCGGCCTGCACTGCCGCCGCTCGCTCGGCGAGCACCTGGACCGCGACGCCGACGCGATCCTCGACATCACCCGGCGCTGCTTCGACCGCTACCACGAGCTGTTCGCAGAGCCGTACCCCTACGACTCCTACGACCAGGCCTTCGTGCCCGAATTCAACGCCGGCGCGATGGAGAACCCCGGCCTGGTCACCTTCCGCGAGGACTTCGTCCACCGGTCGGCCGTCACACCCGGCGAGGAGCAGTTCCGCGGGGTCGTCATCGCCCACGAGATGGCCCACATGTGGTTCGGCAACCTCGTCACACTGCGCTGGTGGGACGACATCTGGCTGAACGAGTCCTTCGCCGAGTACATGGGCTTCCAGGTGCTGTCCGAGGCCACCGACTTCACCGGCACGTGGACGGACTTCGCGGTCGCCCGCAAGGCCTGGGGCTACGACGCCGACCAGCGCCCCTCCACCCACCCCGTCGCCCCCGACCCGGCGGCGGTGCCGGACACCGCGTCCGCGATGAACAACTTCGACGGGATCTCCTACGCCAAGGGCGCCTCCGCGCTGCGCCAACTCGTCGCCTGGCTCGGCCCCAAGGCCTTCACCGCCGGGCTCAACACGCACTTCGCCCGGCACCGCTTCGGCAATGCCGCGCTCGCCGACTTCCTCGACTCCCTCGGTACGGCCACCGACCGGGACGTCCCCGCCTGGGCGGCGGCCTGGCTGCGCACCTCGGGCCCGGACACCCTGACGCCCGCGGTGCCGTCCGGCGGCGCCGAAGGCGGCTGGCAGCTGGAGATCGGCCACCGCGGCAACCGCCCGCACCGGATCGAGGTCGGCCTCTACGACCGGGCCGTCGGCGACCCCGGCGTCCTCGTGCCGCGCGACCGGCTCACCGTCGACATCGCCGCGGGCTCGGTCACCGAGCGGCACGAGCTGGGCGGGCCGCGGCCCGACGTGATCCTGCTCAACGACGGCGACCTGACCTTCGCCAAGGTCCACTTCGACCCGGAGTCCTGGGCGACCCTGCGCGAGACCCTCGGCGGGCTGCCCGACCCGCTCGCCCGTGCGGTCGTCTGGAACGCGGCACGCGACCTCGTACGCGACGGCGGCATCGCGCCCGCCGACTACCTGGAACTGGCCGCCGCGCACCTGCCGGGCGAGACCGAGCCGGGCATCGTCGACGCCGTCCTCACCTTCTGCCGCGGCCAGCTCGCCGACCACTTCCTCGACCCGGCGCTGCGCCCGGCCGCGCTGAGCACTCTCGCGGACACCGCACGCGCGCTGCTCGCCGCCGGCCTCGGCTCCACCCGGCTCAGCGCCACCCGCGCGCTGGTCGACGCGGCCCTGTCCGCCGCCGACGCGCAGGCGCTGCGCGGCTGGTACGACCAGGGGGAGATCCCCGGGGGCTCGCCCCTGGACCCCGACCTGCGCTGGCGGACGCTGCTGCGGCTCGCGGTGCTCGGCGCGGCCACCCCCGCCGACATCGACGCGGAGCTGGAGCGGGACCCGAGCGCCGTCGGGCGGGAGGGCGCGACCAGGTGCCGGGCGTCGCTGCCGGACGCCGACGCCAAGGCGGCCGCGTGGGAGGCGATGTTCCACGACGACTCGCAGTCGAACTACCTCTTCACGGCCAATGCGCAGGGTTTCTGGCATCCCGAACACGCGGCGCTCACCGCGCCGTACGTGTCGCGGTACTTCGCCGACGCCGTGCCGCTCGCCGCTCGGCGCGGCACCGCGATCGCCGAGCTCGCCGGGCGGACGGCCTTCCCGTCCACCGCCGTCGACTCCGAGACGCTGCGGCTGGGCCGCGCCTGCCTCGCCGATCCGGCCGTCCTTCCGGCCCTGTCCCGCGCCGTCGCCGACCGCCTCGACGACCTCTCCCGCCACCTCCGCATCCGCTCGGCCTGAGTCTTTCCCCCGGGCAGCCCGGACCCCTTCTCCCGGGACCTTCCCCCGGCGGTGGGCTGGTCGCGCGGTTCCCCGCGCCCCTTTCGGCCTGCGTCCTCCTGGGCCACGCGTCGGCCCTGCCGCGGAGGGTGAGCGTTTATCAGGGGCGCGGGGAACCGCGGGACCGGCCCCCGACGCAGCGGCACCGTGAATCCGTAACAGCACCCCGCGGGGGAAGGGCGTACCCGGGACGGGGCGTGGGTCGTTGTGTGGGGGGAGGAACGGAAACGGGGAGGACGGTTGAAGGAGATGCCCGGCCTGGCGGGCGGCCGGCAAGGGCCGGCGGAACTGCGGCCCCTGGTCGAGACGGTGCTGAGCGCGCTGGAGGAGGGCGCCGCAGCCCGCGGGGGGCCGCTGCCGGCGGGCGGCCCCAAGGAGACCGCCAGACGCGTCGCCGGCGCCCTGGGCAGGCCGCTGCCGAGCCAGGGCACCGGCGCCCACGAGGCGCTGCACACCCTCGTACGGGAGCTGGCGCGGGGCGCCGCGGACCCGGCGGACCCCTACTGCGCAGCCCATCTGCACTGCCCGCCGCTGGCCCTGGCCGCGGCGGCGGAACTGGCCGCGGCCTCGCTCAACCCGTCCCTGGACTCCTGGGACCAGGCACCCGCCGCCACCGAGATCGAGGCGCGGGCCACGGCGGCGCTGGCGGCGGTGGTCTACCCGGACCTGCCGGCCCCCGACGCGCTGATCACGACCGGCGGGACGGAGTCCAACCAGCTCGCCCTGCTGCTGGCCAGGGAGAGGGCGGCCGGAGGGCCGCGCGTGCAGGTGGTGTGCGGGGCGAACGCGCATCACAGCGTGCAGCGCGCCGCGTGGCTGCTCGGCCTGCCGCGACCGGTCGTCGTGGACACCCCCGCGGGCGTGCTCGACCCGGACCACGCGGACGCCGCCCTGGACGAACTCCCGGGCCGCGCGCTGCTCGTGGCGACCGCGGGCACCACGGACACCGGCGCGATCGACCCGCTGCCGCAACTGGCGCAGGCCGCCGCCCGGCACGGCGCCGAACTGCACGTGGACGCGGCCTACGGCGGCCCGCTGCTCTTCAGCCGGCACGAGGCAGGCAAGCTCGACGGGCTGCAGTCAGCCGTGTCCGTCACCTTCGACCTGCACAAGCTCGGCTGGCAGCCGGTCGCGGCCGGCCTGCTGGCCGTGCCCGACGGCGCCGCGCTGCGCCCGCTCGGGCACCAGGCGGACTACCTCAACGCCACCGACGACACCGAGGCCGGGCTGCCCGATCTGCTGGGGCGCTCGCTGCGCACCACCCGCAGGCCCGACGTGCTGAAGATCGCCGTCACCCTGCGGGCGCTGGGCCGCGAGGGGCTGGGCGCGCTGGTGGACGCGGTGTGCGGGCACGCGCACCAGCTGGCCGCGGCGGTCGAGCGGCACCCGGCGCTCGACCTGCACGCGCCGCCGGAGATCAGCACCGTGCTGTTCCGTCCCACGGGCGCCGACGACGAGCAGGTGGCGGCGCTGCGGCGGGAGCTGATGTACGAGGGGCGGGCGGTGCTCGGGCGCGCGTCGGCGGACGGCCGGCTGTGGCTCAAGGCGACGCTGCTCAACCCGCACATCCGCCCGCAGGACCTCGACGCCCTGCTCAGGCTGGTGACCGACGCGCAGGCCAGGCAGAGCCAGGCGGCGCGGTGACCGAGAAGGAAGGCCAAGCACCGATGAACGCCCCGACCGTACCGGAGAAGGTGCCGGAAAAGGACCAGGACCAGGAGCCGGACCCGGAGGCCGCGAAGCCGCAGGAGCAGGTGCCGTTCGACCTGCTGGGCGTCGGCATCGGCCCTTTCAACCTGTCGCTGGCCGCACTCGCCGACGCCGTACCCGACCTGACCGCCGCCTTCTACGACCAGCGGCAGGACTTCCAGTGGCACCCCGGGCTGCTGATCGACGGCGCGACCTTGCAGGTGCCCTTCCTCGCCGACCTGGTGACCCTCGCCGACCCGGCGAGCCGCTGGTCGTTCCTGAACTTCCTCAAGGCCCGCGAGCGGCTCTTCCCGTTCTACTTCTCCGAGCGCTTCCATGTGCACCGGGCCGAATACGACGCCTACTGCCGCTGGGTCGCCGGCGCGCTGCCGTCCACGCGCTTCGGGCAGCAGGTCGACACCGTCCGCTGGGACGCGGCGGCCGGCCACTTCGAGGTCGACCACACCCGGCTCGACGTGCACGGCGAGGCCGAGGCGCTGGGCCGTACGTACGCCAGGCACCTGGTGCTGGGCATCGGCACGGCCCCCTTCGTGCCCGAGCCGCTGCGGCCGCTCGCCGAGGCGCCGGCCGTACCCGTGGTGCACTCCGCGGACTACCTGCCGCAGCGGGAGCGGCTGCTGGCCGCCGAGCACATCACCGTGATCGGCTCGGGCCAGTCCGGCGCCGAGGTCTTCCTCGACCTGCTGCGGTCCCGGCCTGCGGGCCGGGAGGCGATCACCTGGCTGGCGCGCACCCCGGCCTTCGCGCCGATGGAGTACAGCCGGCTCGGCCTCGAACACTTCACGCCCGACTACACCCGCTACTTCCACGGCCTGCCCGAGCCGGTGCGGGACCGGCTGGTGCCCGGCCAGTGGCAGCTACACAAGGGCATCGACACCGAGACCATCACCGCGATCCACGACGAGCTGTACCGCCGCACCCTGGACGGCGGTTGGCCGGACGCGGTGCTGACCCCCGGGGTGAGCGTGCGCACCGCCGGCCGGATCGGCACCACCGGCGTCGAACTGCACCTGGAGCACGCCGACCAGGGCACCCGCACCCGGATGGTGACCAGCGCGGTGGTGCTCGCCACCGGTTACCGCGAGCGCCCGCTCGACCATCTGCTTGGGCCGCTGGACCCTTACGTGCTGCGGGACTCGGCGGGCCGGCCGCGGATCGACGCACGGCACCGGCTCGGACTCGACCGGCGGATCACCGGCCGGATCTACGTCCAGAACGCCGAACGCCACACCCATGGCGTCGGCGCCCCGGACCTCGGCCTCGCCGCCTGGCGGTCCGCGGTGATCCTCAACGACCTGACGGGGCTGCTGACCGGCGCGGAGCACTATCCGCTGCCGGCCAGGACAGCCTTCACCACCTTCGGCCTCGACGGCGCGGGCGCCTGCGACGTGCCTACGAGAACAGCGGCACTCCGGCGCGGGTGAGCCGCCACTGGTCGCCGCCGAAGGTCGCCGGGTCGATCGTGCCGTGCGCCTGCACCCAGGCGATGATGGTGTTGCGGATCTCGTCGGAGCTGGACCACACCTTCGGCGCGGTGGCCACGTGCGGGTAGTTGCTGCCGCCGCTGGAGCGGTAGTTGTTCACCGCGAGCACGAACTGCGCGGCCGGGTCGACCGGGGCGCCGCCCGCGGTGAGGTTGACGATCCGCGAGCCGGCCGGCTGCGAGATGTCGATGTCGTACGAGACCCCGCTGAGCACGTCGTAGCTGAAGTCGGGGGTGTTGTTGGCGTTGGTGATCTTCGTGACGTCGACCGGGGCGTCCGGCGCGGTCTGCACGAAGTAGGCCGCCGACCACTCCAGGTAGTCCTTGACCTGGGCGCCGGTGAGGAGCTTGGCCTCCAGGGTGTTCTCGTAGACGTAGAGCCCGGCCACGTCGCGCAGCGAGACCTGTCCGGCGGGGATCGCGGCGGTCCGCGAGAAGGGCGACGCCTCGGACAGCACCGGCAGCGACGCGTACGAGGTGCCGGCCAGCGCCGCCTTCACCGTGTCGGACTGCACCAGGTTGAGGAAGTCGATGATCGGGGTGTCCTTGTACGTGGCCTCCGCCGCCGACATCGCCACCGTGCAGGTGCCGACGACCTGGTTGACGTAGTCCACGACCTTCTGGTGCTCGGTGCGCACCAGCTTGGCGACCTGCGGGTCCTCGGCGACGGTGTTGGCGTTGCGCACCTCGGCCTTCACCGAGGAGACGTGCCAGCGGCCGTGCTCGAAGGCCAGGTCGATGTCGAAGACCGACAGCCGCATGCCCCAGTACAGCGGCTCGGAGAGCACCACGGTCCTGCCGGTCTGCTCGTTGACGACCAGCGTCTGCGGGCGCTCGACGTGGGTGTGGCCGACCAGGATCGCGTCGATGCCGGGCACCTGGGCGGCGACCTGCGAGGACGCGTTCTCCGGGTAGGGCACCGCGTCGCCGTAGGAGGTGGTGCCGTCAAGGCCCGAGTGGTCGGTGCAGATCACCACGTCGCAGCCGAGGGCGCGCAGCTTCGGCACGTAGACCTTCGCCTGCTCGACCAGGCCGGGGAAGGCCATCTTGCCCTGCACGTTGGCCTTGTCCCACACCGCGATGCCGGGGTTGGTCAGGCCGAGGACGCCGACCTTGACCGGGCGGCCGCCGTGCACCTCGATCTCCTTGACCAGGTAGGGGGGGAAGGCGGGCTTGAGGGTCTTGGCGTCGACGGCGTTCGCGGCCAGCAGCGGGAAGTCGCACTGGTCCTGGAAGGCGCGCAGCAGCGGGATGCCGTAGTTGAACTCGTGGTTGCCCAGCGCCGCCGCGTCGTACTTCATGTGGTTCATGGCCAGCGCCATCGGGTGCTGCGGGCCGCGCCGGGCGCCGGTGATCGGCTCGACCCGGGCGAAGTAGTACGACAGCTGGGTGCCCTGGATGATGTCGCCCGCGTCGATCAGCAGCGTGCGGTCGTGGCCCTTCTCGGCGCGGGCCTGCTCGACCAGGGTGGCGATCTTGGCCAGGCCGACGTCGTTGTGGGTGGCGTCGTCGTATTCGGCGTTGGTGAAGTAGTCCCAGTTCAGGGCGTGGCCGTGCAGGTCGGTGGTGCCGAGCACGCGCAGGCTGAAGGTCTTGGGCTGGTGGCCGTGCCCGTGGTGCTGCTCGGCGGCCTGCGCGGGACCGGCCGCGGCGACCGCGCCCGCGGTGCCCGCCAGCGCCACGCCGGCGCCGGTGGCGGCCGAGCGGTTGATGAAGTCCCTGCGGTTGAGCGGCATTTCGTCTCCTTGACGGTCACGGGCGGGCTGGTGTCCACGGCCGGCGTGCACGAGCCGCTGCGGACACGACGCGCGTAGATTGTGGACCAGGTGGGCACCCGCGCAACAGACCCCGCAGGTTAACGACTGCTGTCGACCGGTCGGGCGCGTCCGCCGGGACCCGCCCGAACGCTCATCCGAGCAGGTGCCCGCACAGTTCGAGAGTTGTCAACAACCGTTAACCCAGACGTCGTTGGGCAGTTGCCTCCAGTGGCCACGGCTACCAACGAGTAAGTCATACGCTCGACACATGCGCCGAGCCAAAATTGTCTGCACACTGGGTCCCGCCACCGACTCCTACGACCAGATCAAGGCACTGGTCGAAGCCGGCATGGACGTGGCACGCCTGAATCTGAGCCATGGAAGTTACGCCGAGCACGAGGACCGCTACCGACGGGTGCGCAAGGCGTCCGACGAGACCGGCCGCAGCGTCGGCATCCTGGTCGACCTTCAGGGCCCGAAGATCAGGCTCGGCCGTTTCGCCGAAGGACCGGTACTGCTTGAACGCGGTGACGAGTTCACCATCACCGCGGACGACATCCAGGGTGACCAGCAGATCTGCGGCACCACCTACAAGGGGCTCCCCGCCGACGTGGCGCGCGGCGAGCGCATCCTGGTGGACGACGGCCGGGTCACCCTGGAGGTGACCGACGTGGAGGGGCCGCGGGTGCACACCATGTGCATCGAGGGCGGCATGGTCTCCGACAACAAGGGCCTGAACCTGCCGGGTGTCGCGGTCTCCGTGCCCGCGCTGTCCGAGAAGGACATCCGCGACCTGCGCTGGGGCCTGCGCACCGGCGCCGACGTGATCGCGCTGTCCTTCGTCCGCTCGGCCCGGGACGTCGACGACGTCCTGCGGATCATGGCGGAGGAGGGCCGCAGGGTCCCGGTGATCGCCAAGATCGAGAAGCCGCAGGCGGTCGACAACCTCGAAGAGATCGTTGACGCCTTCGACGGCATCATGGTCGCCCGCGGCGACCTGGGTGTGGAGATGCCCCTCGAAGCGGTCCCGATGGTGCAGAAGCGCGCCATCACACTCGCCAAGCGCAATGCCAAGCCGGTCATCGTCGCGACCCAGATGCTGGAGTCGATGATCGACAACTCCCGTCCCACCCGCGCGGAGGCCAGCGACGTGGCCAACGCGGTGATGGACGGCACCGACGCGGTCATGCTGTCCGGTGAGACCAGTGTCGGCAAGTATCCGATCGAGACGGTCAAGACGATGTCGCGGATCGTGGCCGCGGCCGAGGAGAGCGTCCTCACCGCCGGGCTGCCGCCGCTGACCGAGCTGAACAAGCCGCGCACCCAGGGCGGCGCGGTGGCCAGGGCCGCCGCCGAGATGGGCGACTTCCTCGAAGCCCGCTTCCTGGTCGCCTTCACCCAGTCCGGCGACACCGTCCGCCGGCTGTCCCGCTACCGCTCGCCGATCCCGGTGCTGGCCTTCACCCCGGAGCCGGCCACCCGCTCGCAGCTGAACCTGACCTGGGGCGTGGAGACCTTCCTCGGCCCGATGGTGCAGACGACCGACGAGATGGTCCAGCAGGTCGACGAGGAGCTGCTGCGGATCGGCCGCTGCAAGAAGGGCGACGTCGTCATCATCACGGCGGGCTCGCCGCCCGGTATGCCGGGCACCACCAACATGGTCCGGGTCCACCACATCGGCGAGGACGACGCGCCGCACGCGTAGGACGCCCCCACGCGTAATGCGTCACCGCGACAACGGTCCTGACTTCACCGCGCCCCCGACGGCAACAGCCGCCGGGGGCGCCGTCTTTCGGTCACCCCGGGAAATGTCTTTCGACAGCAATTAACGCTGCGTAACACGTACGCAATAGGGAAACCCGTTCGGGGCACCAGTGGCCCCTACCCCGGGCGTCCGCCGATATTCCGACCGCCCCGATCCGCCGGGTTCGGGCCGGATCAGGACGGTGACCGGCGACAAGTCGGCTACGCGGCACCGGAAGTGCGGGTTCTCAGCATCCGGACAGGGGAGCAATGTACCCATAAGCCGTGCTCAATCTCAAGAGAAGCTCAAGAGTTTCCGTTTGGCATAACAAGACAGTCACACTCTTCCCCGCACCTCTGCCTCACCCCCCGAACCGGGCCTAGAGTCACGGCCAGTCACCGCGCCACCGGATTTGTCAGTTCGGGTTCCAGCGCGCGACTCGGCCTCTCATCAGAGACGGCCGCGCCAGGGGAAAGGACTGACCGTGCGACACCGTTCCTTGCTGATTCTGACCTCCGTACTCACCACAGGAGCCCTTACTCTCACCGCTTGCGGCTCACGCAGCGACGACGGCGACAAGGGTGGCAGCACCGGCGGATCAGGCGGCAGCGCCACCAGTGCCGCGAAGAACGTCACCGTGGTGATCGGCGTCGACGCCCCCCTGACCGGTCCGAACTCGGCCACCGGCCTCGGGCTCCAGTACGGCGCCCAGATCGCGGTCGACGACGCGAACACCAAGAACCTGGTTCCCGGTGTCACCTTCAAGATCGCGCCGAAGGACGACAAGGCGCAGCCGGCCACCGGCCAGCAGAACGCCACCGCCTTCACCTCGGACGACAGCGTCATCGCCGCGATCGGCCCGCTGAACTCCAGCGTCGCCGTGTCGATGCAGCAGGTCTTCGCGACCGCCAACATGGTGGAAATCTCGCCGGCCAACACCAACCCGGCGCTGACCCAGGGCAAGGACTGGGCCACCGGCAAGAAGGTCCGGCCGTTCCCGACCTACTTCCGCACCGCCACCACCGACGCCAACCAGGGCGGCTTCGCCGGTGACTACGCGTTCAACACCCTGAAGAAGAAGAGCGCCTTCGTCGTCGACGACAAGCAGACCTACGGCGCCGGCCTCGCGGCCATCTTCAAGCAGAAGTTCAACAGCCTCGGCGGCAAGATCGCCGGCACCGACCACGTCAACACCGGTGACACGGACTACTCCACGCTGGTCACCAAGATCAAGAACTCGCACGCCGACCTGGTCTACTACGGCGGCCAGTACGACGAGTCCGAACTGATCACCAAGCAGCTCAAGGCGGCCGGCGTCAAGATCCCGCTGATGGGCGGCGACGGCATGTACTCCGACACGTACATCAAGACCGCGGGTGCCGCCGCGGAAGGCGACCTGGTCACCTCGGTCGGCGTCCCCGTCAGCACCCTGCAGACGGCCACCGACTTCATCAACACGTACAAGTCCAAGGGCTACCCGGGCGACTACGGCACCTACGGCGGCTACACCTACGACGCCACCACCGCGATCATCAAGGCGGTCAAGGTCGTCATGGACGCCAACGGCGGCAAGCTGCCCGCGATGCCCGACGCCCGCAAGGCGCTCATCGACGCCGTCCAGAAGACCGACCTCGACGGCGTCGCCGGCCACGTCTCCTTCGACGAGTTCGGTGACACCACCAACAAGCAGCTGACCGTCTACCAGGTCAAGTCCGCCAAGTGGGTCGCCGTCAAGTCCGGCACCTACACCGGCTGACCTCGCAGCACCCTGGGCCGCGCGGCCGGACGACCTCCGGCCGCGCGGCCCGCCGCACCCCCCCGCGTGTCCCCCTCAGGGGCGCCGCACCACCGTCCCCGCTCCCCACCTGCTCCCAGCGACATGGAGGCCATGCGGTGCACACCCTGCCGCAACAGCTGGCCAACGGGCTGTTCATCGGCTCGATGTACGGGCTCATCGCCATCGGCTACACGATGGTGTACGGCATCGTCCAGCTCATCAACTTCGCCCATGGCGAGATCTACATGACCGGCGCCTTCGGCGCCCTCGCGGTCTACACGAATCTCCCGGACAGCATGTCCATCTGGGCCGCCCTGCCCCTCATGCTGGCCGGCGGCGCCCTCGTGTCCGTGCTCATCGCGGTCGGCGCCGAAAGACTCGCCTACCGGCCGCTGCGCAACGCACCGCGGCTGGCACCGCTGATCACCGCCATCGGCCTCTCGCTCGCACTGCAGCAGGCAGTCTTCCTGTGGTATCCCAACGCCACCAGCGGCAAGCCCTTCCCGCAGCTGCCCGGCGGCCCCTTCCACGTCGGGTCCGTGGACATCCAGAGCGGTGACATCTTCCTGGTCGTCGCCGCCGTGGTCTGCATGGCCGCGCTCGCCGCCTTCGTCCGCACCTCCCGCACCGGCCGCGCCATGCAGGCCACCGCGCAGGACCCGGACACGGCGCAGCTCATGGGTATCGACACCAACCGCATCATCGTGATCGCCTTCGCCATCGGCGGCTTCTTCGCCGCCGTCGCGGGCCTCGCCTCCGGCCTGAAATACGGCCAGATCAAGTACGACATCGGCTTCCAGGCCGGTCTGAAGGCGTTCACCGCCGCCGTGCTCGGCGGCATCGGCAACATCTACGGCGCCATGCTCGGCGGGCTCGTCCTCGGCATCGCCGAATCGTGCGCGTCGGCGTACATCTCCAACATCCCCGGCATGGAACAGCTCGGCGGCGGCAGCTGGAACACCGTCTGGGCCTTCGTGCTGCTCATCATCGTCCTGCTGGTCAGGCCGCAGGGCCTGCTGGGCGAGCGCGTAGCGGACAGGGCGTGATCGCGATGACCGACCTCTCCACCGACGCGGCGGCCATGACCGTCACCCCGCCCGGCGCGCGCAGGACCGAGCGTTACATCCCGCTGCCGCTCAACACGGCGCGGCTGGTGACCCTGGCCGGCGTGGTCGCCTCGATCGCCTCGACCTTCATGTCCTGGACGTACACCACCGACTTCCCCGGCGACCTCACCGTCAGCGGGTATCCCGGCGGCCTCCAGATCATGACGCTGATCGGCGCCGTCATCACCGGCGTCATCGCGCTCGGCGCCTTCCGGGTCAAGGGCCTCGGCTGGCTCAACCCCAGCCGCTCGAACAACTCGGTGCTGCTGCTGGCCCTCGGTGTGCTGGGCACCACCTGGTACACGGTGATCGACATCGCCGCCAAGCTCGGCGGCCTGGCCAACCTCGACCCCGGTGCCTTCGTCGCCGCGATCGGCAGCCTGGTGCTCCTCGCCGGCGCCCTCGCCCTGCCGATCGACCGGCACCCGCGCGAGGAGGAGGACGCCGAATACATCGAACTCGGCTCCCTCGGCGGCGTCGCACCGGTCGCCGCCGCCTACCGCCGGCTGCGCGAACTGCGCTTCAGCCACAGCGACACCACGGTCCCCGACCCGCGCCGGCTCAACGTGTGGCTGCAGCGGCTGGCCATCGTCGTGGTCTTCGCCGCCGGCCTGAAGATCCTCACCTACGGCCTGGCGACCACCTACAGCGACATCTTCCTCGGCTACATGATCGTCGTGTCCTTCGGCTTCTGGGGCCTCGGCGCGTCGGGCCTGCTGCGCCAGTTCCAGCAGCTCACCAGGGAGAACCGGGTCTTCTCCTCCAGCGTCGGCCTGCTGGCGGCCATCGCCTACCCCTTCGCGCAGAACAACGAGCACTGGGCCAACCTCGGCGTCAGCGTCCTCATCGTCGGCACCGTCGCGCTCGGCCTGAACATCGTCGTCGGCCTGACCGGCCTGCTCGACCTCGGCTACGTCGCCTTCCTCGGCGTCGGCGCCTACACCGCCGCCCTGGTCTCCGGCTCCCAGTACTCGATCTGGTCCGGCGTCCAGTTCCCCTTCTGGGCCGCGGCCCTGACCGGCGCCGCCGCCGCCCTGGTCTTCGGCGTCCTGATCGGCGCCCCGACCCTGCGGCTGCGCGGCGACTACCTGGCCATCGTCACCCTCGGCTTCGGTGAGATCTTCCGGATCGTCGTGCGGAACCTCGACGGGGACAGCGGCCCCAAGGTCACCAACGGCCCCAACGGCATCGCGCAGATCCCCGACCTGTCGATCTTCGGGTACAACCTCGGCGAGCAGCACGCCATCGGCTCCTTCACCCTCGGCCGGTTCGCCAACTACTACCTGCTGATGCTGGTCATCACCGTGATCGTGGTGCTCGTCTTCACCCGGGCGTCCGACTCGCGGATCGGCCGCTCCTGGATCGCCATCCGGGAGGACGAGACCGCGGCCACCGCCATGGGCATCAACGGCTTCCGGGTCAAGCTGGTCGCCTTCGCGCTCGGCGCCTCACTGGCCGGCCTCGCCGGCACGGTCAGCGCCCACGTCACCAACAGCGTCGTGCCCGACCCGTACGTCTTCTCCGGCTCCGTACCCCCGAACTCCGCCTTCCTGCTCGCGGCCGTCGTCCTCGGCGGCATGGGCACGGTCAGCGGCCCGATCCTCGGTGCGGCACTGCTCTACGTGATCCCGGAGAAGCTCGACTTCCTCGCCAAGTACGAACTGTTCGCCTTCGGCATCGCGCTGGTCCTGATCATGCGCTTCCGCCCCGAGGGCATCATCGCCAACCGCCGCCGGCAGCTGGAATTCCACGAGGACGAGGCCACCGCGCCGGGCAAACGCACCCTCGGCGACGACACCGTCCCCGCCGGCACGGCAGGGGCGTGAGGACACCATGACCACCACCATTCCGCACCAGCCCACCCCGGAGCAGGCCCCCGACGCCGGCCCGCTGCTCCAGGCCAGCGGCGTCATCATGCGGTTCGGCGGCCTCACCGCCGTCCGCGACGTCGACCTCACCGTCAACACCGGCGAGATCGTCGGCCTGATCGGCCCCAACGGCGCGGGCAAGACCACCTTCTTCAACTGCCTCACCGGCCTGTACGTCCCCACCGAGGGCACCGTCAGCTACCAGGGCACCGTGCTGCCGCCCAAACCGCACCTGGTCACCAAGGCCGGCATCGCCCGCACCTTCCAGAACATCCGGCTGTTCGCCAACATGACCGTGCTGGAGAACGTGCTGGTCGGCCGGCACACCCGCACCCGCGAAGGCCTGCTGTCCGCGCTCATCCGCGGCCCCGGCTACCACCGGGCGGAGGCCGCCTCGCGGGCCAAGGCGATGGAACTGCTGGAATTCACCGGCCTGGCGGCCAAGGCCGACCACCTGGCCCGCAACCTGCCCTACGGCGAGCAGCGCAAGCTGGAGATCGCCAGGGCGCTGGCCAGCGAGCCAGGACTGCTGCTGCTCGACGAACCCACCGCGGGCATGAACCCGCAGGAGACCAGGGCGACCGAGGAACTGGTCTTCGCGGTACGCGACCAGGGCGTCGCCGTCCTGGTCATCGAGCACGACATGCGGTTCATCTTCAACCTGTGCGACCGGGTCGCCGTCCTCGTCCAGGGCGAGAAGCTGGTCGAGGGCACCTCCGAGGTCGTACAGCAGGACGAACGGGTCATCGCCGCCTACCTCGGCGAGCCCTTCGAAGGCACACCCGGGGACGGGCCGACGACGACCGGTGAGCAGGAGAACGACCGATGACCGCACTGCTCGAAGTGGAGAACCTGCGCGTCGCGTACGGCAAGATCGAGGCCGTCAAGGGCATCTCCTTCTCCGTCGAGGCCGGCCAGGTGGTCACCCTGATCGGCACCAACGGCGCCGGCAAGACCACCACCCTGCGCACCCTCAGCGGCCTGCTCAAGCCCACCGGCGGCCGGATCGTCTTCGACGGCAGGCAGCTCAGCAGGGTGCCCGCGCACAAGATCGTCTCCCTCGGCCTGGCCCACTCGCCCGAGGGCCGGCACATCTTCCCCCGGCTGACCATCGAGCAGAACCTTCAGCTCGGCGCGTATCTGCGCAAGGACTCCGCCGGCATCGCCAAGGACATCGCGCGCGCCTACGAGCTCTTCCCGATCCTCGGCGAGCGCCGGCGGCAGGCCGCGGGCACCCTGTCGGGCGGCGAGCAGCAGATGCTCGCCATGGGCCGCGCGCTGATGTGCCAGCCGAAACTGCTCATGCTCGACGAGCCCTCGATGGGCCTGTCGCCGATCATGATGCAGAAGATCATGGCCACCATCGTGGAGCTCAAGAGCCAGGGCACCACGATCCTGCTGGTCGAGCAGAACGCCCAGGCGGCGCTCTCGCTCGCCGACCACGCCCATGTGATGGAGGTCGGCTCCATCAAGATCTCCGGCACCGGCCAGGACCTGCTGCACGACGAGGGCGTCCGCAAGACCTACCTCGGCGAGGACTGAGCCCCCGACCCACGCGTGAGGGGCCGCACCCGGCACCGGGTGCGGCCCCTCACGCATGCCGGGACTACTTGTCCGTGACCTCTTCGATCACGGCCTGCGCGACCGCCTGCATCGACATCCGCCGGTCCATCGACGTCTTCTGGATCCAGCGGAAGGCCGCCGGCTCCGTCAGGCCGTACTTCGTCTGCAGCACGCTCTTCGCGCGGTCCACCAGCTTGCGGGTCTCCAGCCGCAGCGACAGGTCCGCGATCTCCGCCTCCAGCGCCCGCAGCTCCTGGAAGCGGCTCACCGCCATCTCGATGGCCGGCACCACGTCGCTCTTGCTGAAGGGCTTCACCAGATACGCCATCGCCCCGGCGTCCCTGGCCCGCTCCACCAGCTCCCGCTGCGAGAACGCGGTCAGCATCAGCACCGGCGCCAGCTTCTCGCCGGCGATGCGCTCGGCCGCCGAGATCCCGTCGAGCACCGGCATCTTCACGTCGAGGATCACCAGGTCGGGACGGTGCTCCTCGGCGAGCTTCACCGCCGTCTCGCCGTCCCCGGCCTCTCCGACGACGGAGTAGCCCTCTTCCTCCAGCATCTCTTTCAGGTCCAGCCGGATCAGCGCCTCGTCCTCGGCGATGACGACCCGGGTGGTCAGTGGAGGTACGTGTGACTGCTCGGACTGCGCGGACTGCTCCGGCTTCTCGTCGGGCTGCGTCTCGTGCTGAGCGGCGGACTCGTCGGGGGCGCTCACGGTGCTCCTCGTTTCAGGCGGGGTGCTGCTTCTAGAGCCTACCTAGCTCCGCTAAGGTTGGACCACGGAGGCCTGCCGAAGGCCTCCTTCGAGAAGGCCCCGGTAGCCCAGCGGAAGAGGCAGTGCTCTCAAACAGCATCCAGCGTGGGTTCGAATCCCACCCGGGGTACTCCAGCTCGCAGGTCAGGCGGTCGCCGCGGGAGCGGCGGGCCGCAGCATGCAGGTGAGGCGGGCGGTGCAGACCCGCTTGCCCGAGGCGTCGTCGGTGATCACGACCTCGTAGGTGGCCGACGAGCGGCCGCGGTGCACCGGAGTGGCGGTGCCGGTGACCAGGCCCGAGCGCATACCGCGGTGGTGCGTGGCATTGAGGTCGACGCCGACCGCGATCTTGCCGGGGCCGCCGTGCAGCATCGCGCCGACCGAGCCCAGGGTCTCCGCCAGTACGGCCGAGGCGCCGCCGTGCAGCAGTCCGTAAGGCTGCGTGTTGCCCTCGACGGGCATCGTGCCGAGCACCCGGTCGGGGGAGGCCTCCAGGATGCGGATGCCCATCCGCTCACCGAGATGGCCGGCGGAGAAGAGCGCCTGCAGATCGATGCCGAGCCCGGCGTACTGCTCCAGGATCTCCTGCGGGAATCGGGTGACGGTCTGCTCGCCCATACGGTCGGCTCCGATCGGCCTCGGTCGCTGCGGTGTTCGGTGTACCGGACAGCTTTCTACCGGCTTTCTACCGCACCGGCCGGATCAGCGGTGCGTGGGGTCCGCCCGTTCCAGCCGGATGACGACCGACTTCGAGGCGGGGGTGTTGCTGGTGTCCGCGGTGTGGTCCAGCGGGACCAGCACGTTCGTCTCCGGGAAGTAGGACGCGGCGCAGCCCCTCGGGGTGGGGTAGTGCACCACCCGGAAACCCTCGGCCCGCCGCTCGCCGCCGTCGGTCCACTCGCCGACCAGGTCGGCGAGGTCGCCGTCGCCCAGGCCCGCTGCGGCCGCGTCGTCCGGGTGCACCAGGACCACCCGGCGGCCGCCCTTTATGCCGCGGTAGCGGTCGTCCAGGCCGTAGATCGTGGTGTTGTACTGGTCGTGCGAGCGGAGCGTCTGCAGCAGCAGCCGGCCCTCGGGCACCTTCGGGTATTCCAGCGGCGAGGCGGTGAAGTTGGCCTTGCCGGTGGCGGTGGGGAAGGTGCGCGAGTCGCGCGGGCCGTGCGGCAGGGTGAAGCCGCCGGGGCGGCGCACCTTGGCGTTGAAGTCGTCGAAGCCCGGCACGACCCGCGAGATGCGGTCCCGTATCAGGTCGTAGTCCGCCTCGAAGTCCGCCCACGGCACCTTGCTGCGGTCCGCGAAGACCGCTCGGGCCAGCCGGGAGACGATGGCCGGCTCGGACAGCAGGTGCGGGGAGGCGGGCGCCAGGCCGCCGTGCGAGGCGTGCACCATGCCCATGGAGTCCTCGACACTGACGAACTGCTCGCCGCCCGCCTGCCGGTCCTTCTCGGTACGCCCCAGCGTCGGCAGGATCAGCGCGCGGGCGCCGGTCACCACGTGCGAGCGGTTCAGCTTGGTCGACACGTGGACGGTCAGCCGCGCCCGGCGCATCGCGGCCTCCGTCACCGCGGTGTCGGGGGAGGCGGCCACGAAGTTGCCGCCCATCGCGAAGAAGACCTTCGCGTCGCCGTCACGCAGCGCGCGTATCGCCCTGACGACGTCGAAACCGTGCTCGCGGGGCGGCTCGAAGCCGAACTCCGCGCGCAGGGCGTCGAGGAAGGCCGGGGCGGGCCGCTCGAATATGCCCATCGTGCGGTCGCCCTGCACATTGCTGTGCCCGCGCACCGGGCACACCCCGGCGCCGGGGCGGCCCACATTGCCGCGCAGCAGCAGGAAGTTGACGACCTCGCGGATGGTGGGCACCGCGTGCTTGTGCTGGGTCAGGCCCATCGCCCAGCACACCACGGTGCTCTTCGCCCCGCGCACCAGCTCGAACAGCCTGTCGATGTCGGCGCGCTCCAGGCCGGTGGCGCGCAGCACCTCGTCCCAGTCCGCGGCGAGGGCCGCGGCCTCGTAGCCGGCGAAGCCGTGGGTGTGCTCGGCGATGAAGTCCCGGTCCAGGGCGTCCGCCTCGATGAGCAGCCGGCCCAGCGCACGGAAGAGCGCCTGGTCGCCGCCGAGCCGCACCGGCAGGAACAGGTCGGTCAGCACGGTGCCGGCGCCGACCAGCCCCGCGGCGTTCTGCGGGTTGCGGAAGCGCTCCAGGCCCGCTTCGGGCAGCGGGTTGACGGTGACGATCGTCGCGCCGCCGCGCTTGGCCTTCTCCAGCGCCGAGAGCATCCGTGGGTGGTTGGTGCCCGGATTCTGCCCGGCCACGATGATCAGCTCGGCCTGGTAGAGGTCGTCGAGCAGCACGCTGCCCTTGCCGACGCCCAGCGTCTCGGTCAGCGCGGAGCCCGACGACTCGTGGCACATGTTGGAGCAGTCCGGCAGGTTGTTGGTGCCGAACTCCCGGGCGAAGAGCTGGAAGAGGAAGGCGGCCTCGTTGCTGGTGCGGCCCGAGGTGTAGAAGACCGCCTCGTCGGGGCCGCCGAGGGCGTGCAGCTCGTCGGCGACCAGCTCGAAGGCCCGCTCCCAGGGCACCGCCTCGTAGCGCTCGGCGCCCTCGGCCAGGTACATCGGCTGGGTGATCCTGCCCTGCTGGCCCAGCCAGTAGCCGCTGCGGCGGGCCAGGTCGGCGACCGGGTGCTCGGCGAAGAAGTCCGGGGTGACCCGGCGCAGCGTCGCCTCCTCGGCGACGGCCTTGGCGCCGTTCTCGCAGAATTCGAACGTGTGCCGGTGCTCCGGCTCGGGCCACGCGCACCCGGGGCAGTCGAAACCGCTCTTCTGGTTGACCTTGAGCAGTGTCAGCGCCGCCCGCCCGGCCCCCATCTGCGCGCCGGCCGCCTTCACGCTGTGCCCGACCGCCGGCAGCCCGGCGGCAGCCCGCTTCGGCGCGCTGACACGCGGTGCGTCCTGTACGGGGTCCCCTACGGGCGGCTTCTTTGCCATGGGCGCCATTATCGCCCTCCCCCCGACCGTGGGAGCCGGGGCGTCGGGTGCCGGCCGGAAGCCGGTAGCCGGCGAGCCGAAGGGCGCGTCGACACCGGGTCGAAAGCGCCCGGAGGCGAGCCGGCGCGATATAGCTGTCAGTGGGGCGTGGGAGGATCGCTGTGTGGCAAAGAACGCATCGAAGACGACGACCGACCGCCCCCGGCTGATGCTCCTGGACGGGCACTCGCTGGCGTACCGGGCGTTCTACGCGCTGCCCGTGGAGAATTTCAGCACCGCCACGGGCCAGCCGACGAACGCGATCTACGGCTTCACGTCCATGCTGTCGAATACCTTGCGTGACGAGCAGCCGACGCATCTGGCGGTCGCCTTCGACGTCTCGCGCAAGACCTGGCGCTTCGACGAGTATCCGGAGTACAAGGCGACGCGCTCCAAGACGCCCGACGAATTCCGCAGCCAGGTGGAGCTGATCGGCGAGCTGCTGGACGCGATGGGCGTCAACCGCTTCGCCGTCGACGGCTACGAGGCGGACGACATCATCGCCACGCTCGCCACCCAGGCCGAGGAGCTGGGGTACGACGTCCTGATCGTCACCGGCGACCGGGATGCGTTCCAGCTGGTCAGCGACCATGTCACCGTGCTGTACCCGACCAAGGGCGTCTCCGAGCTGACGCGTTACACCCCGGAGAAGGTCGAGGAGAAGTACGGCCTGACCCCGCGGCAGTATCCGGACTTCGCGGCGCTGCGCGGCGACCCGTCGGACAATCTGCCCGGCATTCCCGGCGTGGGGGAGAAGACCGCGGCCAAGTGGATCACCCAGTTCGGGTCGTTCGCCGACCTGGTCGAGCGGGTCGACGAGGTCAAGGGCAAGGTGGGCGAGAATCTGCGGGCCCACCTGGACGCGGTCAAGCTCAACCGGCGGCTGACCGAGATGGTGCGGGACGTGGCGCTGCCGCTGACCCCCGAAGGCCTGGCGCGGGTGCCGTACGACCGGGAGACCCTGGTCGGGGTGCTCGACGTGCTGGAATTCCGCAATGCCAACTTCCGGGAGCGGCTGTTCGCCGCCGACCCCGGCGCCGAGGAGGAAGTGGTCGAGGTCGCCGAGGGCGTCGCCGTCGAGGGCACGGTGCTCGCGGCCGGCGACCTGCCTGACTGGCTGGCCGCGCACAGCGGGGCGCCGCTGGGCCTCGCCAGCGTGGACACCTGGGCGCTGGGCGCCGGGAGCGTCACCCAGATCGCGCTGGCCTCCGCGGAGGACGCCGCCTGGTTCGACCCGGCCCAGCTCGACGAGGCCGACGAGCGGGCCTTCGCCGAATGGCTCGCCGACCCCGAGCTCCCCAAGGTGCTGCACAACACGAAGAATGTCGCCCGGGTCTTCGCCGAGCACGGCTGGTCGGTCGCCGGCGTCTCGATGGACACCGCGCTGGCGGCGTATCTGATCAAGCCGGGCCGCCGCTCCTTCGCGCTCGACGTGCTGTCGGTGGAGTATCTGGGCCGCGAGCTGGCGCCGGTGGACTCCGGCAGCGGGCAGCTGGCCTTCGGCGAGGAGAGCGCGGACGAGGGCGCGGCCGCCGCCGGCGCGCTGATGGTCCAGGCGCGGACCGTACTCGACCTCGGCGAGGTCTTCACCGAGCGGCTGCCCGAGGTCGGCGCGGCCGAGCTGCTGCATGACGTGGAGCTGCCCACCTCGGCGCTGCTGGCCCGCATGGAGCGGGCCGGGATCGCCGCGGACCGGGCCCATCTGGAGGGCCTGGAGCAGCAGTTCGCCGCCGCGGTGCAGCATGCGGTGGGCGAGGCGCACTCCTCGGTGGGCCACGAGTTCAACCTGGGCTCGCCCAAGCAGCTCCAGGAGGTGCTGTTCGGCGAGCTGGCGCTGCCCAAGACCAAGAAGACCAAGACCGGTTACACGACGGACGCCGACGCGCTGGCGTGGCTGGCCGCCCAGACCGACCACGAGCTGCCGGTGATCATGCTGCGGCACCGGGAGCAGGCCAAGCTGCGGGTCACCGTGGAGGGCCTGGTCAAGACGATCGCCCCGGACGGGCGGATCCACACCACCTTCAGCCAGATCGTGGCCGCGACCGGCCGGCTGTCGTCCACCGACCCGAATCTGCAGAACGTACCGGTCCGCACCGACGAGGGCCGGGCGATCCGCCGCGGCTTCGTCGTCGGGGAGGGGTACGACTCGCTGCTGACCGCCGACTACAGCCAGATCGAGCTGCGGGTGATGGCCCATCTGTCCGAGGACGAAGGCCTGATCGCGGCCTTCACCACGGGCGAGGACCTGCACACCACGGTCGGCTCGCAGGTCTTCGGGGTGGGCAGGGACGCGGTCGACGCGGAGATGCGCCGCAAGATCAAGGCGATGTCGTACGGCCTGGCGTACGGTCTGTCGGCCTTCGGGCTGTCCCAGCAGCTGGGGATCGAGGCGGCCGAGGCGCGGGTGCTGATGGAGACGTACTTCGAGCGGTTCGGCGGGGTGCGGGACTATCTGCACCGGGTGGTGGAGGAGGCCCGCGCCACCGGCTACACCGAGACGCTGCTCGGCCGCCGCCGCTATCTGCCCGACCTCAACAGCGACAACCGGCAGCGCCGCGAGATGGCCGAGCGGATGGCGCTGAACGCACCGATCCAGGGCTCCGCGGCCGACATCGTGAAGATCGCGATGCTGCGGGTGGACGAGGCGATGGCCAAGGAGGGCCTGGCGTCCCGGATGCTGCTCCAGGTGCATGACGAGATCGTGCTCGAAGTGGCCCCCGGCGAGCGGAAGACCGTCGAGGCGCTGGTGCGCCGCGAGATGGCCGGGGCGTATCCGCTGCGGGCGCCGCTGGACGTGTCGGTGGGTGACGGCGCGGACTGGGAGTCGGCCGCGCACTGACCGCGGCGCCGCCGCCGGCCGGTGGCCGGAAGACGCGGTGGCGCGGGGCGTTCGCGAGGGCACGCCGCCCTGCCGTACGGGCACCGCATGCTGCCCGTACGGCGCCGGTCCGTGATCCGGCCGCGGCCGGAGCACGGGCTGTCGACGCGCGGATGACCTGCGGGGAAACGCTGCGCGGTGACAAGCGGAGACTGCCCGTTTGCGCATATTTTGAGCGTGTCGGCGCGGTGGTCACGTGGTCCAAGTTGCCGTAGGGTCGACCGAGTTGTGGCGCCGGAAACGGCGCGTTCGGGCACTGGGAGGGGACCGCTCTATGGCAGCGCGGCGTTATGGCCGGAGGCTACGCAGGGGAGCGGCGGGCACCGCGGTGGCCGCGGCGGCGATGGCGGCGCTCAGCGCGTCGCAGGCACCGGGCTTCCTGCCGGTGGCCCACGCCGCCGCCGAGCAGCACGAGACCGCGCCGGCGGTGGCGCCCCCGCCGGGAGCGGCCATAGACGGCGGTTCGCCGTACATCACCGACCTGCCGCCGCTCAACACCCCGACAGGACCGCCGCTCGCCTCCCCGTCGGCCACCCCCGGCAGCCCCGGGGCCACCGTGCCGGGCAGCAGCGGCGGACTGCCCGCCACCGTGCTCGCCGCGTACCAGCGCGCCGAGGCGTCCGTCGCCCAGAGCGACCCCGGCTGCCACCTGCCGTGGCAACTGCTGGCCGCCATCGGGCAGGTGGAGTCGGGACAGGCCCGCCACGGCGCGGTCGACGCGAACGGCACCACGTACACCCCGATCCTCGGGCCGGTCCTCAACGGCGACGGCTTCGCGAACATCAGCGACACCGACGGCGGCCGCTACGACGGCGACGCGGTGCACGACCGGGCGGTCGGCCCCATGCAGTTCATCCCCTCGACGTGGGAGCACTGGGGCGCGGACGGCAACGGCGACGGGGTCGACAACCCGAACAACGTCTTCGACGCCGCGCTCGCCGCCGCCCACTACCTGTGCGCCGACGGCCGCGACCTGGCGGTGCCGAAGGAGATGGACCGGGCGATCCTCGGCTACAACCACTCGCAGGCCTACCTGGCCCTGGTGAGGTCCTGGTACGAGCACTTCGTGCAGGGCGGCGCCGTGTCGGTGCCCGACAGCCCGCCCACGCCCGTCAACAGCGGCAATCCCATCTCGCCGACCGGCACTCCGACCGCGCCGCCCACCGCGCCCGGCCTGCCGGGGCCCACGGTGAGCCAGCCGCCGGCCGTGCCCGGCACCCCGCCGTCGACGCCGCCGACGACCGGCGGGCCGTCCACGCCTCCGACGACCCCGCCGACGACCGGCACGGGCGAGCCCTCCACGCCGCCGACCGACCCGTCGACGCCGCCGACCGGGACACCCACGGACCCGCCCACCGACCCGCCGACGACGCCCGGTTGCCCCACCGAGTCGCCGACGCCCACGCCGAGCGACACCGCCACGCCCACGCCGACGGACACCCCGACGGACACGCCCACCGGCGACCCGTGCGGCACGCCGACCCCGACCCCCTCGGACTCGGCGACGCCCGACCCGGCGGCCGGCGGCGCCGCCACGCCCGATGAAGCGCTGACCCCGGCACCCTGACGGACCGGGGTCAGCTCCGCCGCGCGTTGGTGCGGCGGGTCGGCGCGGCCGTCGACGGATCCTCCGGCCACGGGTGCCGGGGGTAGCGGCCGCGCAGCTCGGCCCGCACCGCCCGGTAGCCCTCCCGCCAGAAGGACGCCAGGTCCGCGGTCACCGCGGCCGGGCGCCCTGCGGGGGACAGCAGATGGACCAGGACGGGCACCCCGGCGACCCGCGGGGTGTCCGCCAGGCCGAACAACTCCTGGAGCTTCACGGCCAGTACGGGCTGCTCGCCGCCGTAGTCCACCCGGATACGCGAACCGCTGGGCACCTCGAAGCGCTCGGGCGCCAGCTCGCCGAACCGCGCCGCCTCGCCGGTCGCCCACGGCAGCAGCCGCGGCAGGGCCGCGCCCGCGTCGATCCGCTCCAGGTCGGCGCGGCGGCGGGCGGCGGCCAGCTCGGGGCCCAGCCACTCGCCGGCCCGGTCCAGCAGCGCGTCCTCCGCGACATCCGGCCAGGGCGCCCCCAGCACCCGGTGCACGAACGCCATCCGCTGCCGCAGCTCCCGGGCGTCCCTGGTCCAGCGCAGCAGCCCGGTGCCCTCGGCCGCGAGCCCGTCGAGCAGCGCCGCCCGCACCGCGTCCCGGTCCGGCGACCGCAGCGGTACGGCGGCCAGCTCCACCGCGCCCAGCCGCTCCACCCGTCTGGCGACGACGTCGCCCTGCGCCCAGCGCACCTCCTCGTAGCGCTCCAGCGCCCACGCGGCGGCCTCGCGCGCCGTCTCCTCGTCCACCACCGCGGCCAGCCGCACCCGCGCCGCCGCCCGCCCCACCCCGCGGTCGGCCACCGCCACCGCGACCCACTCGGCCCCGCCGAGCCCGGCCCCGACCTCGGCCCCGGTCCCCGACACCATCAGGTACCCCCCTTCCCCGCGCCGCCGCGCGAGCCGCTCGGGAAAGGCCAGCGCCACGACGAGCCCGGCGGCGGCGTCGTCACCGAGCGGGGCCGCCCCGCCCCGCCCGCCGGCCCCGCCTCGCACGGCTGCGGGTTCCCGCCCATGGGCGGCCGCTCCGCTGCCGGGCGCCCCGCCCGCGGCGTCGTCCCCGGCCGTCGCCGTGTGCAGTGCCGCCTCAAGGCGGCGGGTCTCGGTGCGCCAGCGCGGGGCGTAGGAGTCGGTGGCGCGGCGCGCGGTGTGCCAGGCGCTGGTCAGGTCGGGGCCGTAGGCGGTGGGGACCTCCTCGGACAGCAGGGCGGTCACCTCGGCGGCGCGGGCGGCGCCCAGGGTGGGGGCCGCGTCGAGGAGGGCGCGGGCCAGGCGGGGGTGCAGGCCGAGCAGGGCCAGCCGGCGGCCGCGCGGGGTGGCGCGGCCCGCCGCGTCGACGGCGCCCAGCGTGCGCAGGGTCGTACGGGCCGCGGCCAGCGCGCCTGGGGGCGGCGGGTCGAGGAGGGCGAGCCCGGTGGTGTCGGGTTCGCCCCAGCAGGCGGCTTGCAGGGCGAAGCCGGTGAGGTCGGCCAGCATGATCTCCGGCGCGGGCTGCCGGGCCAGCCGGTCGTGCTCGCCCTGCGCCCAGCAGCGGTGGACCGTGCCCGGCGCCTCGCGGCCGGCGCGGCCGGCCCGCTGCTCTGCCGCGGCACGCGACACGCGGACGGTGGTCAGCGCCCCCAGACCCCTGGCGTGGTCCGTCCGCGGCTCCCGGGCCAGGCCGCTGTCGACCACCACCCGCACCCCAGGCACGGTCAGGCTGGACTCGGCGACCGACGTGGCCAGCAGCACCCGGCGCCGCTCGCCGGGCGCCAGCGCCGCGTCCTGGACGGCGGCCGGGGCCCGGCCGTGCAGTTGCAGGACGTCGGCCCCGACCCCGGACAGCATGCCGGCCACCCGGGCGATCTCCCCGACGCCGGGCAGGAAGCACAGCACGTCGCCCTCGTCCTCGGCCAGCGCCCGGCGGACGACGGCCGCGACATGGTCGAGCAGCGCGGGGTCCACCTGCATGCCGTGCGGCGGGCGCACCTGCCGCGGCGGCGGCGCCCACCGCACGGCCACCGGGTGCAGCACCCCCGCCGCCTCCACGACCGGGGCGTCGAGCAGCGCGGCCCACGCGGCGGTGTCGGTCGTCGCGGACGCCGCGACCAGCCGCAGCTCGGGCCGCAGCGTGGCGCGTACGTCCAGCAGGAAGGCCATCGCGGTGTCCGCGTCGAGGTGCCGCTCGTGGCACTCGTCGAGGACGACGGTGCCGACGCCGGCCAACTCGGGGTCGCGCTGGAGGCGTTGCAGCAGCACACCGGTGGTCACCACCTCCACGGCGGTGGCCGCGGACACCCGCCGCTCGCCGCGCACGGTGAAGCCGACCGTCCCGCCGACCTGCTCGCCCAGCAGCCAGGCCATCCGCCGGGCGGCGGCCCTGGCCGCCATCCGCCGCGGCTCGGCGACCAGCACCCGGCCCGGCGGGCGCCCTTCCGCCCCGGCCAGCAGCAGCGGCACCAGCGTGGTCTTCCCGGTGCCCGGCGGCGCGGCCAGCACCGCGCTGCCGCGGTCCGCGAGCGCGGCGAGCAGCGCGGGGACGACCGCGGCCACCGGCAGCGCGCGCCCCTCGGGACGTACCGCGGCCCCGCCGGGGCCGCCGCCTGCCGTCATTCCGCGACGCACACGAAGACCGCCGTGCCCGGCAGCAGCCGGCCGCGCAGCGGGGACCAGCCGCCCCACTCCTGCTCGTTCCACCGCGGCCACTCGGGTTCGACCAGGTCGACCAGGCGCAGCCCGGCCGCGGCGATCTCGCGGACCCGGTCGCCCAGGGTGCGGTGGTGCTCGACGTAGACCGCGAGGCCGCGGTCGTCCTGCTCGACGTACGGCGTCCGGTCGAAGTAAGAGGAGACGGCGGTCAGGCCCTCGGGGCCCGGCTCGTCGGGGAAGGCCCAGCGCACCGGGTGGGTGACCGAGAAGACCCAGCGGCCGCCGGGCCGCAGCACCCGGCGCACCTCGCGCTGCACCCTGGCGGTGTCGGCGACGAAGGGCAGCGCGCCGTAGGCGGAGCAGGCCAGGTCGAAGGAGGCGTCGGCGAAGGGCAGGAATCCGGCGTCGGCCTGCACCAGCGGCAGCGGGGCGCGGCCGGGCTCCTGGTCGATCCGCCGGGCGTGCTGGAGCTGTCGCCGCGACAGGTCGAGGGCCACCGGCAGCGCGCCCCGCGCGGCCAGCCAGCGCGAGCACTGGGCCGCGCCGGCGCCGATCTCCAGCACCGCCCGGCCCTTGAGGTCGTCCGCGGGGCCGAGCAGCCCGGCCTCCGCCTCGTCCAGCCCCTCGGGGCCCCAGACGAACCGGTCGTCGCCGAGGAAGTCGCCGTGCTCGATCTGGTAGTCGTCGGCGTTGCGGTCCCACCAGCCACGGCTGGCCCGGCTGCTCTCGGTGATCCCGGCCTTGCGCCGGGTTGCTTCGGGTTCAGGTCCTTGGATCATCGCGGCAGTCGTCGTACTCTCTGGAAAGACCTGCGGTCGGGGGACTTGCGCCGGTTTGGTTCGTTACGCGCCCGGTGCGCTCTTCGTGCATTGACCGTGCCCGGCTGCCCCCGTATGCTACAAGTTGCGCTGCGAGCCTGCGCGCCTCAGACGGAGCAGGCCACGCTCGAATCTGCTGACCGATCCCACGGCCTCTCGGCCGCGGGTGCCGCGGCAGGATTGAAAAAGGCTCCCGGCGTAGCTGTACCTACGACTTACTGTCCGTACCGGAGTCCTTTCCCTAATGACGAGCAGCACCGAGGCCCCTCGTACCACCCCGCAGGTGGCGGTCAACGACATCGGCAACGAGGAAGCCTTCCTCGCCGCGATCGACGAGACGATCAAGTACTTCAACGACGGCGACATCGTCGACGGCGTCATCGTGAAGGTCGACCGGGACGAGGTCCTGCTCGACATCGGTTACAAGACCGAAGGCGTCATCCCTTCACGCGAGCTGTCGATCAAGCACGACGTCGACCCCAACGAGGTCGTCAAGGTCGGCGACGAGATCGAGGCCCTGGTCCTCCAGAAGGAGGACAAGGAAGGCCGCCTGATCCTCTCGAAGAAGCGTGCGCAGTACGAGCGCGCGTGGGGCACCATCGAGAAGATCAAGGAAGAGGACGGCATCGTCACCGGTACCGTCATCGAGGTCGTCAAGGGCGGTCTCATCCTCGACATCGGCCTGCGCGGCTTCCTGCCCGCGTCGCTGGTCGAGATGCGGCGCGTGCGCGACCTGCAGCCCTACGTGGGCAAGGAGCTCGAAGCCAAGATCATCGAGCTGGACAAGAACCGCAACAACGTGGTCCTGTCCCGCCGTGCCTGGCTGGAGCAGACCCAGAGCGAGGTCCGCCAGACCTTCCTCACCACCCTGCAGAAGGGCCAGGTGCGCTCCGGCGTCGTCTCCTCCATCGTCAACTTCGGTGCGTTCGTGGACCTCGGCGGCGTCGACGGTCTGGTGCACGTGTCCGAGCTGTCCTGGAAGCACATCGACCACCCCTCCGAGGTCGTCGAGGTCGGCCAGGAGGTCACGGTCGAGGTCCTGGACGTCGACATGGACCGCGAGCGCGTCTCCCTGTCGCTGAAGGCGACCCAGGAAGACCCGTGGCAGCAGTTCGCCCGGACCCACCAGATCGGGCAGGTCGTGCCCGGCAAGGTCACCAAGCTCGTTCCGTTCGGTGCGTTCGTGCGCGTCGACGAGGGCATCGAGGGCCTGGTCCACATCTCCGAGCTGGCCGAGCGCCACGTGGAGATCCCGGAGCAGGTCGTCCAGGTCAACGACGAGATCTTCGTCAAGGTCATCGACATCGACCTGGAGCGCCGCCGGATCTCGCTGTCCCTCAAGCAGGCCAACGAGTCCTTCGGTGCCGACCCGGCCTCGGTCGAGTTCGACCCGACGCTCTACGGCATGGCCGCGTCGTACGACGACCAGGGGAATTACATCTACCCCGAGGGCTTCGACCCCGAGACGAACGACTGGCTCGAGGGCTACGACAAGCAGCGCGAGGAGTGGGAGGGCCAGTACGCCACGGCCCAGACCCGCTTCGAGCAGCACCAGGCCCAGGTCATCAAGTCCCGCGAGGCCGACGAGCAGGCGGCGGCCGAGGCCGGCACCGCGGCTCCGGCTCCCGGCGGCACCGGCACCGGCGGCGGTTCGTACTCCTCGGAGTCCGACGACACCTCCGGCGCCCTCGCCTCCGACGAGGCCCTGGCGGCCCTGCGCGAGAAGCTGGCCGGCGGCCAGAGCTGACCGCTGACCACCGGCTGTCGCGGCCCCGCCCCCCTGTCCGGGGGGCGGGGCCGCACTGCGTGGTGAGGTCCCGGACGGCCGGGATCCGCGGCCCGGGTGGGAATGGGGGGCCGTGGTTGTTCGTTGTGGTGACAGAGAACGAGGAGGACGATCATCGTGCTGGATCCGCAAGGGCTGTATGAGTACGTGCCGGGCGGGGCCGAGGCCGTGGACGAAGCGGTCGGGGACACAGGGCCCGTGCTGCTGTACCACTTCGAGGGTTTCATGGACGCCGGCGAGACCGGCGAACAGATCAGCCAGCAGCTGCTCGATCGGCTGGACAACCAGCTCATCGCGCGTTTCGACGCCGACCGGCTGGTGGACTACCGGGCCCGCCGCCCGCTGATGACCTTCGAACGGGACCACTGGACTTCCTACGAAGCACCGGAGATCGACCTCTATCTGGTGCGTGACACCACCGGCACCCCGTTCCTGCTGCTCACCGGCTCCGAGCCGGACGTGGAGTGGGAGCGCTTCGCCACCGCCGTGCTCCAGGTCATCGAGCGCCTCGGCGTGCGGCTCGCCATCAACTTCCACGGCATCCCGATGGGCGTCCCGCACACCCGCCCGGTCGGCCTGACGCCGCACGGCAACCGGGTGGACCTGATGCCCGGTCACCGCGCCTGGTTCGACGAGGCCCAGGTGCCCGGCAGCGCGTCCGCGCTGGTCGAGCTGCGGCTTGCCGAGGCCGGGCGCGACGTGCTCGGGGTCGCCGCCCACGTGCCGCACTACCTGGCCCGCTCCCCGTATCCGGACGCGGCCCTGGCCGTCCTTGAGGCGATCACCGCCGCGACCGGCCTGGTCCTGCCCGAGATCGCGCACGCCCTGCGCAATGAGGCGCACACCGTGCGGGTCGAGATCGACCGGCAGGTCGCCGAGGGCGACGGCGAGCTGGTGTCCGTGGTGCGCGGCCTGGAGAGCCAGTACGACGCGGTCGAGGGGTCGCAGTCCCGCGAGAGCCTGATCGCCGAGCCCGTCGACCTGCCCACGGCCGACGACCTCGCGGCGGAGTTCGAGCGCTTCCTCGCCGACCGGGAGGACGACGGCGGGCGCTGAGCGGGTGGCCGGGCGGACCGCCCAGTAGGCTGGCCGGCATGCTGACAGTGGGTCTGACCGGCGGTATCGGGGCCGGCAAGAGCGAGGTGGCACGGCTGTTCGCCTCGTACGGCGCGGTGCTGATCGACTCCGACCGGATCGCCCGCGAGGTGGTGGCGCCCGGCACCGCCGGGCTGGCCGCGGTGGTCGCCGAGTTCGGTGACGGCGTGCTGGCCCCCGACGGGTCGCTCGACCGGCCGAAGCTCGGCGCGATCGTCTTCGCAGACGACGAGTGCCGCAAGGTGCTCAACGCGATCGTGCACCCGCTGGTCGGCGCGCGCTCCGCCGAGATGCAGCGGTCCGCGAAACCCGACGACATCGTGCTGCACGATGTACCGCTGCTCACCGAGAACGGCCTGGCATCCGCCTACGACCTGGTCGTCGTGGTGGACGTCGACCCCGCCACCCAGCTGGAGCGGCTGGTGCGGCTGCGCGGCATGACGGAGGACGAGGCCCGGTCCCGGATGGCCGCCCAGGCCACCAGGGCGCAGCGGCTCGCGATCGCCGACCTGGTGATCGACAACGACGGCCCGCTCGACGCCCTGGAGGCGCAGGCGCGGGCCGTGTGGCGGCGGCTGCGCGACCGGCTCCGCGACCAGTAGGGCGCGGTCGGGCCCCCGGTAGGCCGTACGCGGGGGAATGCGATTGGCGACCGGCGTGTTGGGTATGTCTGACCAGACGATCATTCGTCGCCGGCCCGATGTCAGGGAGGCGGACTTGCCTGAGCGCAGCCCCGAGACCGATGTGATCAACTTCCGCGCCGCCGAGCAGCTGCTCGCCGCGCGCGACCCGCGCGGCGCGGTCAAGCTGCTCGACCCGGTCATCGCCGCGCACCCGGACAACACCGCGGCCCGCCTGCTGCGGGCCCGCGCGTTCTTCCTCGCCGCGCAACTGCGCCCGGCCGAGCTGGAATTCCAGATCGTGCTGGAGCGCGAGCCGGACAACGCGTTCGCCCACTTCGCGCTCGGCCGCACCCTGGAGCGCGCCGACCGGGCCGACGAGGCGAAGCGGCACTTCCGGCTGGCCGCGGCACTCGACCCGCAGCCCGACTACCTCGCCGCGGCCCGCTTCGACGCCTGACCGGCCCGCGCCGGCGCCGTCCGCCGACGACTCGTCAAACTCCTGTCAAGAAAGCCCCCCCGCCGGTGCGGCCGGCGGGGGCTGCCGTTATCTTCACACCCTTGACCGAGGGGAGCGGGGGGACATGGAAGCCGTCGTGGTGCTGCTGGTCGTGGCAGCGGTGATCGGCCTGATAGGGCTGATGAGCAGTGTCCGGGTCGTCAAGCAGTACGAGCGCGGTGTCGTCTACCGCTTCGGCCGGGTCAACCGGCTGCCCAAGGAGCCCGGACCGCGGGTCCTGGTGCCCTTCATGGACCGGATGACCAAGGTCAACATGCAGGTCGTCACCATGCCGGTGCCCTCGCAGGAGGGCATCACCCGTGACAACGTGTCGGTCCGGGTGGACGCGGTGCTCTACTTCCGGGTCGTGGACCCGGTCCGGGCGACCGTGGACGTGCAGAACTACCAGTTCGCGATGCTCCAGGTCGCGCAGACCTCGCTGCGGTCGATCATCGGCAAGAGCGACCTGGACGACCTGCTGTCCGGCCGGGAGAAGCTGCACGAGGGCCTGGAGCTGATGCTGTCCACCCCCGCCACCGGCTGGGGTGTGCACATCGACCGCGTCGAGATCAAGGACGTGGCGCTGCCGGAGTCCATGAAGCGCTCCATGGCGCGGCAGGCGGAGGCGGACCGGGAGCGGCGCGCCAGGATCATCACCGCCGACGGCGAGCTGCAGGCCTCGCACAAGCTCTCCGAGGCGGCCAGGACCATGGACGCCAACCCGGCGGCCCTCCAGCTGCGCATGCTGCAGACCGTGGTGGAGGTCGCCGCCGAGAAGAACTCGACGCTGGTGCTGCCCTTCCCGGTGGAGCTGCTGCGCTTCTTCGACCGCGCGGCCCAGGGCTCGGGCGCCACCCCGCCCGCGGCGCCGGAGGCCGGCAGCGCGCCGGCCGCCGACCCCGGGATCGCGGCGGCGGACGAGCCGGGCGAGGTCGGGCCGGCCGGCCGCACCGAGCTGCCGAGCCCCGCGTCACCGCTGCAGATCCCCGACCCGCGGACCTCCGAGGAATGACCCGCTCCTGCGACCGCGCCCCGCGGGATGCCCGGGAATGACCGGCCGCCGCGACCGCGCCCCGCGGCCGTAGCGCACCCACGGTCCCGGGGCCCTCCTGCCCGCGCCGCCGTCAGAACAGCGGCGCGGGCAGCACGCCTTCGAGCGCCAGCAGTGTCCGCTTGATCTCCAGGCCGCCGCCGAAGCCGCCTATGCCGCCGCCGCTCTCGATCACCCGGTGGCAGGGAACCACCACGGGCAGCGGATTCGCACCCATCGCGCCGCCCACCGCACGGGCCGCGTCCGGCTCGCCGACCCGGTCCGCCAGGTCCTGGTAGCCGACCACCGTGCCGTACGGCACGCCCTCGGCCAGCTCGCGCAGCACCCGCCGCTGGAATCCGGTGATCAGCGACCAGTCAAGCGGCAGGTCGAAGTCCTTGAGAGCGCCCGCGAAATAGCCGTCGAGCTGGGCCGTCACCGGGGCCAGCCGCGCGGCGTCCTCGACCGGGGCGCAGCCCAGCCGCCGCCCCGCGGCCGCGACCGCCCGCGCGGCGGTCTCCTCGTCGGCCCTGAAGGCGACGAGCACCAGGCCCTCGTCTGTGGCCGCGAGCAGCAGCGGTCCGATGGGCGCGTCGTAAAGGGTCCAGGCAGCACCGGTCATGCGCGCAAGCCTAGGCGGGGGGTCCGACAGCGTACCCGTGCCGTCACCGAGGGTGGCCGTAAGGCGGTGGCCTGCCGCCCGGGTGCCCGCGGCCCGGCGGTCGCGGCCGATTGTCGGTGGGTGGTCGTACCGTGGTGACATGCGGCCCGTATCAGACATCGAACGAACTGTGGCGCCCTTCGAGGTCGTCAGTCCCTTCCAGCCCAGCGGTGACCAGCCCGCGGCCATCGACGACCTGGAGCGGCGGATCCGCGCGGGGGAGCAGGACGTGGTGCTGCTCGGTGCCACCGGCACCGGCAAGTCCGCCACGACGGCCTGGATGATCGAGCGGCTGCAGCGCCCCACCCTGGTGATGGCGCCCAACAAGACCCTCGCGGCACAGCTGGCCAACGAATTCCGCGAGCTGCTGCCGAACAACGCGGTCGAATACTTCGTCTCGTACTACGACTATTACCAGCCCGAGGCGTACGTCCCGCAGACCGACACCTACATCGAGAAGGACTCCTCGATCAACGAGGAGGTGGAGCGGCTCCGGCACTCCGCCACCAATTCCCTGCTGACCAGGCGGGACGTCGTCGTGGTCGCCTCGGTGTCCTGCATCTACGGCCTGGGCACCCCGCAGGAGTACATCGACCGCATGGTGCGGCTCAAGGTCGGCGACGTGATCGACCGCGACCAGCTGCTGCGCCGCTTCGTCGACATCCAGTACACGCGCAACGACCTGGCCTTCACCCGCGGCACCTTCCGGGTGCGCGGCGACACCGTGGAGATCTTCCCGGTCTACGAGCAGCTGGCCGTGCGGATCGAGATGTTCGGCGACGAGATCGAGGCGCTCTACACGCTGCACCCGCTCACCGGCGAGGTCATCACGGAGGACGAGCAGATCTACGTCTTCCCCGCGACGCACTACGTGGCGGGTCCCGAGCGGATGGAGCGGGCCATCGCCGGCATCGAGAAGGAGCTGGAGGGCCAGCTCGCGACGATGGAGAAGCAGGGCAAGCTGCTGGAGGCCCAGCGGCTGCGGATGCGCACCACGTACGACATCGAGATGATGCGGCAGATCGGCAGCTGCTCCGGCATCGAGAACTACTCGCGGCACATCGACGGCCGCGAGCAGGGCAGCGCTCCCGACACCCTCATCGACTACTTCCCCGAGGACTTCCTGCTGGTCATCGACGAGTCGCATGTCACCGTGCCGCAGATCGGCGCGATGTACGAAGGTGACGCGTCCCGCAAGCGCACCCTGGTCGACCACGGCTTCCGGCTGCCGTCCGCGCTGGACAACCGGCCGCTGAAGTGGGAGGAGTTCCTGACCCGGGTCGGCCAGAGCGTCTACCTGTCGGCGACCCCCGGTCCTTACGAGCTGTCCCGCGGCGACGGCGTGGTCGAGCAGATCATCCGCCCGACCGGCCTGATCGACCCGGAGGTCGTGGTCAAGCCCACCGAGGGCCAGATCGACGACCTGGTGCACGAGATCAGGCTGCGCACCGAGAAGGACGAGCGCGTCCTGGTGACCACGCTGACCAAGAAGATGTCCGAGGACCTCACCGACTACCTGCTGGAGCTGGGCATCCAGGTCCGCTATCTGCACAGCGACATCGACACCCTGCGCCGGGTCGAGCTGCTGCACGAGCTGCGGGCCGGGGAGTACGACGTGCTGGTCGGCATCAACCTGCTGCGCGAGGGGCTCGACCTGCCCGAGGTGTCGCTGGTGGCGATCCTGGACGCCGACAAGGAGGGCTTCCTGCGGTCCGGCACCTCGCTGATCCAGACCATCGGCCGCGCGGCCCGGAATGTGTCGGGCCAGGTGCACATGTACGCCGACCGGATCACCCCCGGCATGGAGCGGGCGATCGAGGAGACCAACCGCCGCCGCGAGAAGCAGATCGCGTACAACACCGAGCGCGGGGTCGATCCGCAGCCGCTGCGGAAGAAGATCGCCGGCATCCTGGACTCCTTCGCCCGCGAGGACGCCGACACCGAGGAGCTGCTCGGCTCCGGGCGGCAGCGCTCGCGCGGCAAGGCGCCGGTCCCCGGCCTGTCGGCGAAGCCCGGCAAGCGCACCACGGGCCCGCTGCCGGCCGAGGAACTGGCCGACCTCATCGGGCAGCTGACCGACCAGATGCACTCGGCGGCGGCGGAGCTCCAGTTCGAGGTGGCCGCCAGGATCCGGGACGAACTGGGGGACCTGAAGAAGGAGTTGCGCCAGATGCGGGAGGCGGGAATGGCGTGACACCGGCGTAAATCGGCACCGGACGAACCGGGATACGGTCGGGCCGCGTCTTGTTAGGGTGCGGGGCAACAAACCGCACACATCAGGTGACGGGTGAGAGGGGCAAGCGCGTGACGGTCAACATGACCAAGGGCCAGAAGATCAGCCTGAGCAAGGCCGACGGAGGCTCGTTGACGGCGGTCAGGATGGGGCTGGGCTGGAAGGCGGCACCGCGTCGCGGGCTGTTCGGCAGCCGTACCAGGGAGATCGACCTGGACGCCTCCGCGGTGCTCTTCGCCGACAAGCAGCCGGTTGACGTGGTCTTCTTCCGCCACCTCACCAGCGACGACGGCTCCGTCCGGCACACCGGCGACAACCTGGTCGGCGGTGTCGGCCAGGGCGGTGACGACGAGTCGATCGTCGTGGACCTGTCCCGGGTCCCGGTGCACGTCGACCAGATCATCTTCACCGTCAACTCCTTCACCGGCCAGACCTTCGCCGAGGTGGAGAACGCGTTCTGCCGCCTGGTGGACGAGACCAACGGCCAGGAGCTGGCCCGCTACACGCTGACCGGCGGCGGCGCGTACACCGCGCAGATCATGGCGAAGGTGCAGCGCGGCGCGACCGGCTGGTCGATGACGGCGATCGGCACCCCGGCCAACGGCCGGACGTTCCAGGACCTGATCCCGGCCATACTCCCCGCGCTCTGACGGCGGGTCCGGCCGTACGGCCGTAGCAGTTCACCTACACAGGAAGACGGGGGCGGCGGACATGACGGCCGAACTGGTCCGGGGCCAGAACCATCCGCTGCCCGGCAACCGGCTGGAGATCCGGGTGTCGGCGGGCACACCGGTGGTGGCCGCGGTGACCCTGGGGGACGAGGCGGGCCGGGTCGTCGGCGACGGCGAATGGCTCGCCCACCCCGGAGTGCCGCAGCTCGCGGGTGTCGAGGTGCCGCGGCAGGCCGCCGCTGACCACCGGCTCGCCGTGGACCTCGGCGCGATGCCGCCCCCCGTGCACCGGGTGCACGTGCTGCTCGCGCTGCCCGGCGCCGCGGCCCGCCCGGGTGCCCCCGCCGACTTCGGCGCCGCCCCCGTCCCCCGGCTCGCCGTCACCACGCCGGACGGCGCCGCCATCGCCGGCTTCAGCATCACCGGCCTCGGCGCCGAGACCGCCCTGCTGGCCGTCGAGCTCTACCGCCGCCAGTCCGCCTGGAAGGTCCGCGCGGTCGGCCAGGGCTACGGTGGCGGCCTGCCCGCCCTCTTCCTCGACCAGGGCGTCCCCGACCCGTCGGGCGCGGCCGCGGCCATCCACACGGCGGTCGACCGCGAGCAGGCCCGCGCCATCACCCCGCCACCGGCCCCTCCGGCCACGGGCGGCGGCCACGCGGGCCGTGTCGACCTGGGCGGTACGGCCGCGGGTCCGGCGTCCGGTGCGGGCATGTCGGGGACGGGCGGCGTCCGGTACGAGCGCGGGCCGGCGGGCGCCGGCGGCGGGCAGCCGCCGGGAGCCTCCGCGACCGCGAGCGGTGCCCAGCCGTCCGCGACCGGCGGGCCCGTGGACTACCGGCACCCCAGGCGGCGCACCGCGCCCGCCGCGCCGCCGCCTGCTGCCGCGCCGCCGCGGTCCGGGCAGGTGCCGCCGCCGCGGGCCGCCGGTCCGGTGCCCCCGCCGCCGCCCGCTGACGCGCCGCGCGTGCCGATCGCCGGGGATGCCGCCGGGCGGTCCATGGAGGAGCGGCTCTACAACCAGGTCTGGGGCATGTTCGAGGACCTGTCGCGGACCGTGGCGGCCTACCGCAGCGCCGCCGACTTCGCCGAGTCGCGGTTCGAGCAGGAGCTCGACCGGCTGCTGGCAGACCCGCGGACCCGGGGCGGCCCGGCGGCCGAGGCGGCCCGCGAGGCCGCGCAGGCCAAGCAGGCCGCGCTGGTCGACCAGGCACGGGCGGTGCTCGACCGGGACCTGGCGCAGCTCGCCGCCGAGTCCGAGGCCGTCGAGCCGGCGCTGCCGCCGGAATTCGCCGGCTGGGAGAATCCGGTGTGGCACGCCTACCGGGTGCCCGCCCGGCTGCCGCTCGCGGTGCGCCTGGGCAGCCTGAGCCTGCCGGAGGCGCCCGAGCTGCGCATCCCGCTGCTGAGCAGGCTCCCGCTGGAGCGCGGCCTGTGGCTGGACAGCGCGGAGAACCGCAGGGCGGCCATGGAGGCCGCGGTCGCCGTCGCGGCCCGGCTGCTCGCCTCCCACCCGGTGGGCACCTTCGCGGTGCACGCCCTGGACCCGGCGGGCTCCGGCGCGGCCGCGCTGGCCCCGCTGCACGCCGGCGGCGCGCTCGTGCTGCCGCCGCCCGCCGCGGGCGCGGCCGGGGTCAGCGACCTGCTGACCCGGCTCACCGAGCGGGTCGACCTGATACAGATGGCCAGGCGCGGCGGCGCGGCCGAGGACCTGCCGCCCGGCTTCGACACAGCGGAGCAGCTGCTGATCGTCAACGAGTTCCCGTACGGCTTCGACGACCGCTCGGTCAACCAGCTGCGCTATCTCGCCGACGAGGGCCCGTCGGCGGGCGTGCACCTGCTGGTGGTGGCCGACCGGGAGGACGCGGCGGCCTACGGCCCGGTGCTCGACCCGCTGTGGCGCTCGCTGCTGCGGCTGACCCCACTGCCCAGCGACCATCTGGCCGACCCGTGGGTGGGCCACGCCTGGACCTACGAGCCGCCGCTGGTGCCGCCGGGCAGCCGCGTCCTGGCCGACGTGCTCAGGCAGCTGGCCGCGGCACGCCCGGCGTACGGCACCTGACCTGCGCTTGGTGTCGCCTTTACCATTTTTTGGTTATTCGTGTACGGTTCTTTGACTGAGTCATTTCGACCCGCCGGAGGACCTGTGGACGTCTCCCTCGCCCTCTGGGTGCTGACCATCGCTGGGCTGTGCGCGCTGATCGGCGCGGACTTCCTGGTCGGCCGCACCCCCCACGACGTGTCCGTCCGGGAGGCGGGCCTGTGGACCGCCGTCTGGGTGGTGCTCGCCGCGCTCTTCGGCCTCGGCCTGCTGCTCTTCTCGGGCGGACAGCCCGCGGGAGAGTTCTTCGCGGGCTACATCACCGAGAAGTCCCTCAGCGTCGACAACCTCTTCGTCTTCGTGCTGATCATGGGCAAGTTCGCGGTGCCCACGCACTACCAGCAGCGCGTGCTGCTGGTCGGTGTGCTGATAGCGCTGGTGCTGCGCGCGGTCTTCATCGCCGCCGGCGCCACGATCGTCGCCAGCTTCTCCTGGGTGTTCTTCATCTTCGGCGCCTTCCTGATCTGGACGGCGTGGAAGCTGATCAAGGAGGCCCGCACCGAGCAGGAGGACGACGCCGAGTTCGAGGAGAACCGGCTGATGAAGATGGTCGAGAAGCGGATCCCCGCGACCGACCGCTACCACGGCACCCGGCTCTTCATCACCCAGAACGGCAAGCGGCTGATGACGCCGATGCTGGTCGTGATGCTGGCCATCGGCACCACCGACGTGCTGTTCGCCATGGACTCCATCCCGGCGATCTTCGGCCTGACCCAGGACCCGTACATCGTCTTCACCGCCAACGCCTTCGCCCTGATGGGCCTGCGGCAGCTGTACTTCCTGATCGGCGGGCTGCTCAAGAAGCTGGTCCACCTGTCCTACGGCCTGTCGGTGATCCTCGGCTTCATCGGCGTGAAGCTGCTGCTGCACGCGCTGCACGAGGCAGGCGTCCACGTCCCCGAAATCTCCATCCCGGTCTCGCTGGGCGTCATCGTCGCCGTCCTGGCCGTCACCACGGCCACCAGCCTGCTGGCCGTCCGCGGCAAGGAGCCCGAGGCGGGGAAGGACACGGAGGGCGACCAGGGCGCCGACGACCACGACACGCCGACCGGTACGTCCGACCAGCGCATAGGCGCCTGACCTCCCCCTGCGTGCCGCGCACCGCCCGCCGGGGTCTACCGTGGCCCCGTTGCGGACGGTAGACGTGGAAAGGCGCGGATGTGGCGAGCCCCCAGGCCCTCCCCGAGCTGACCGGAGCCCGGTATCTCGACGCCTGGCAGCTCGACGCGGCGGCCCTCGCCGTCGTCCTGCTGCTCGGCGCCGGCTACGCCTACGGGGTACGCCGCCGGCGGCGCGCGGGGGAGCGGTGGCCGCTGTGGCGTACCGCCGCCTTCTTCGTCCTGGGCCTGGGCACCCTGGTGGTCGCCACGATGTCCTCACTCGCGGTCTACGACCGGGTCCTCTTCTGGCCCGCGGCCGTGCAGAACATCCTGCTCGACCTCTTCGCCCCGCTCGGCCTGGCACTCGGCGACCCGCTGGGGCTCGCCGACCCGGACGGACGGCTGCACCGGGCCTTCACCTCCCGGCCGGTGCGCGCCCTGACCTATCCGCTGGTCAGCTCGCTGCTGGTGCTCGCCTCCGAGCTGACCATCTACTTCACCCCGTATTTCGCCACCGCGCTGGGCAATCCGCTGGTCCGCCAGCTGATGCACCTGCAACTGCTCCTGACCGGCAGCCTGTTCGTCCTGCCCATGCTCAGCCGGCAGGAACTGCTGCCGCGCTGGTGCACCCACCCGGTGCGGGCGGCCCTGGTCTTCCTCGACGGGCTCTTCGACTCGGTGCCCGGCATCGTGGTGATGACCAGCGGCACCCTGGTCGCCGGCCACTGGTACACCGACCACCCGCGCGGCTGGGGGCCCAGCGTGCAGCACGACCAGATGCTCGGCGGCGGGCTGATGCTGACGCTGGCCGAACTCGTCGGGCTGCCCTTCATCCTGCTGGTCTTCATGGAGTGGTGGCGGGCCGAGCGCGGCAAGACCGCGGAGCTGGACGCCCGGCTCGACCGCGAGGCCGCCCTCGCCGCGCCCACCCCCTCGGCGCCCGCCTCCGCGGTGCCGCCCGCCTCCGCGGAGGCCGCTCCCGCTGCCGCCCCCGCCGTGCCAGGGATGACCAGGCCCTGGTGGGAGACCGACCAGGGCGAGGTCGGCGAGCGGATGCGCCGGGGCCGCTGACGCCTGCTTCGGGCGGCGCCCTTCCCCGGGGCCACCCCAGCAGGTCGGCCCCCGCAGGGGAGCGTCAGTCCTGGTAGGCGGCGGCCAGCGCGCGGGCGGTCGCGGCGAGCCGGTCCCGCAGCTCCGGCGGTTCCAGCACCTCCGCCTCGGCGCCCAGCGACAGGAAGTAAGCGTGCGCCTGGTCCAGCGACTCGGTCGGCAGCGTCGCGCGGACCCAGCCGTCCGGTTCTGTGCCGCCGGTCGTGGCCAGCGCCCGCGCCGCGGGCCCGGTCAGCCCCGCGGCCGCCCGCGGCGAGAGCCGTACCACCGCCTCGCCGCGCCGCAGCCGAGCGTGGAAGTCCTCCTGGTAGCGCCGCCAGTGGTCGGCCAGGTCGAAGTCCGCGGGCACCTCGAAGCGCTCCTCGGCCACCGACAGCCGCAGGATCTGGTCGACCCGGTAGGTGCGCGGCCCGGGGCCCGCCACCGCGTACCAGCGGCCCGCCTTGAGCACCAGGCCGTACGGTTCGAGCCGCCGGTCGACGTCGGTCGGCTCCTTCCAGCGGCGGTAGCGCACCTGGAGGACCCTGCCGTGCCACACCGCGTCGGCGACCTGCGGCAGATACGGCACCTCGGCGTCGGCGGCGTACCAGCCGGGCGCGTCCAGGTGGAAGCGGGTGCGCATCCGGTCGGCCTGCTCGCGCAGCTCGGGCGGCAGCGCGGCCCGCAGCTTGAGCTGGGCGGCGGCCAGCGCGGGCCCCAGGCCCAACTCCGCGGCCGGGCCCGGCACGCCCGCGAGGAACAGCGCCTCGGCCTCGCCGGCGTTCAGCCCGGTCAGCCGGGTCCGGTAGCCGGCCAGCAGCTGGTAGCCGCCGCGGTGCCCGGCGTCGCCGTAGAGCGGCACACCGGCCGCGTGCAGCGACTCCACGTCCCGGTAGACGGTGCGCGGCGAGACCTCCAGCTCCGCCGCCAGCTCGGCGGCGGTCATCCGGCCGCGGGTCTGGAGCAGCAGCAGGATCGACAGCAGGCGGCTGGACTTCACTGACACAGGGTGTCAGGGAATCGGCCTTACGGTCCAGCCATGGCTTTCCGCGAGAAGTTCCTCACCGTGCCGCCGCCGATCGACGTGGCCGGCAGGCGCGTCAAGCGCTACCACGTCACCGCAGACCCTGCCGGGATCGCGCCCGACGTCGAGAAGTCGGCGTACGCGCTCCTGCCCGATCTGCTGCCGGAAGCCGACGGCACACCCGGCGCGGCCTTCGTCGTCCTGCACAGGGGAGAGGACGACGGGGCATATCTCAACGCCTACACCTGGGCATGGGACAACGCGCTGCACTTCGCGGGAGCCGCGGCGGGGCAGCCCGTCCTGGGCTGCCCCGACCAGGACCCGACCCATTTCGTCCGCATCGAGCCGCGCTTGATCGGCTGCGTGTGGGAGCTGCCGCCGATCCGCCACGAGCGCGACGCCTGGGTCCGCCACGTCCTCAGCCCCGACCGGCCCGACCTGGCCGGCTACGTCAACGACTCGCTGCCCGCGGGCAGCACGGGAGACCGCGCGTGAACGACTTCGACTTCCTCACCGGCACCTGGGACGTCGCCAACCACCGGCGCACCGACTTCCTCGACCCCGACAGCGGGTGGGAGGACTTCCCCGGTGTCAGCACCGCCTCACGGCACTTCGGCGGCGGCGCCAACTTCGACGAGATCGCCTTCCCCACCCTGGGCACGTCGGGCCTGACGCTGCGGCTTTACGACGTGGAGCGCGAGGAGTGGTCGCTGTACTGGTCGAGCAGCCGTACGGGCCTTCTCTTCCCGCCGGTGACCGGCCGCTTCGCCGACGGCACGGGAATCTTCCACGGCGACGACACCCACCACGGCAAGGACGTCAAGGCGCGCTTCGTGTGGTCAGGCATCACCGCCGGCGCCGCCCGCTGGGAGCAGGCCTTCTCGGTGGACGGCGGCGACAGCTGGCTGACCAACTGGGTCATGGAGCTGACCCGGCGCTGACGGGGCCGCCCCGGGCTGTCATCATCACCCCTTTGAGCGAGCGTCAGCTGACGCACTGTGAACCCAGGGGGACCCTTTGCCATACGCCCGGAAGTCCGCGGCCCGCCTCGCCACCGTGGCCGCCGCCGTCGCGGTGGTGGCGCTCACCGGCTGCGGCGGTGGATCGCCCTACAAGAAGACGGGTGTCACCAGGACGCTCCCCAGCCTGACGGGGAACACCCTGGCGGCCGCACGGTCCGCCGCTTCGGCCGCGGGCTTCGGCAATGTCAGCGTGAGCGACGCCACCGGTGCGAAGCGCACGGCCTCGTCGGGCGCGGACTGGCAGGTCTGCTTCCAGAACCCCGCGTCCGGCAGCGCCGACACCGGCATACCCGTGCGCCTGTCCGTGGCGAAGGTCACCGAGAGCTGTCCGGCCGAGGACGGCGGCAGGTCGGCGACCACCAGCCACGGCTCGACCACGACCCGCCATGTGACGAAGTCCCACCGGAGCCGTACCCGCCGCCACTGACGCCGCCGCCCGCCGGGCGCCTCACCAGCCGCGTTCGCGCCACTCCGGCAGGTGCGGGCGCTCGGTGCCCAGGGTGGTGTCGTCGCCGTGGCCCGGGTAGACCCAGGTCTCGTCGGGGAGCGGGTCGAAGAGTTTGCTGGTGACGCCGTCGAAGAGGGAGGTGAAGGCGGCGGCGTCCTCGTGGGTGTTGCCGACCCCGCCGGGGAAGAGGCAGTCGCCGGTGAAGATGTGCGGGTGCCCGTGCGGGTCGTCGTAGACCAGGGCGATGCTGCCCGGGGTGTGGCCGACGAGGTGCCGGGCGGTCAGGGTGATCCGGCCGACCTCGACGGTGCCGAGGTCGTCCACCGGCACGTCGGTGGGGACCGGGATGCCCTCCACGTCGTCGCGGCCCGCGTAGGTGCGGGCGCCGGTCGCCGCGACCACCTCCCGCAGGGCCTGCCAGTGGTCGGGGTGCCTGTGGGTGGTCACCACCGAGGTCAGGCCGTCGGGGCCGACCAGGTCGAGCAGCGTGTCCGGCTCGGCTGCCGCGTCGATGAGCAGCTGCTCACCGGTGGCGCGGCAGCGCAGCAGATACACGTTGTTGTTGTACTTCCCGACCGCGACCTTGCTGATGATCAGATCGCTCAGTTCGTGCACGTCGGGGGCTCCGCCCACCGTCACCTGTCCGCTGTACGCCATGCCGTCAGCCTAGCGGCGGCAGCACCGGCAGCGGGCGTCCTTCCGGGCTCACGTCGAGCCCGTCGCCCCGGCCGCGGCCGCTGACCCAGGCCAGCAGGGCGCGGGTCGGGCCCGACACGGTCAGCTCGGGCTGCTCGGCGGCCCCCAGGTCCCAGGAGAGGTCGGAGCCGGTGTCGCGCAGCCGTACGGGTGCCACGCCCTCGTGGGCGGTCAGGTCGCCGATGATCCAGGACAGCTCGCGGTCCGCGAAGCCGGCCGGCAGGTCGTCCGCGGTGTGGCCGGTGCCGAGGTCGACGTGGTGCAGCCGCACCTCGATCAGCCGCCGCCAGGGGATCTCGGCGGCCGCGATCACCCGCCCCGAGCGCATCGCGACCTGGGCCGCCCAGGCCGCGGGCGGCAGCGCGCCGACGGCCGCGGCGAGACGGTCCGCGGACTCCCGCAGGTCGTCGAGCTGCTCGGCCGGCGGCCTGGCGGCGCCGGCCTCGATGTCGCGGTCGCGGGTGGCCGCGTCGGCGTACATCGGGGTCTCCTCGCCGGTCTCCGCCCAGGTCAGCAGGTTCACCAGCGCGTCGGCATTGCGGGCGACGTGGGACAGCACGTGGCCGCGGGTCCAGCCGGGCAGCAGGGAGGGTCCCGCCAGGTCCTCCGCGGACAGCCCGGCCACGGCGTCGAGCAGCTGCCCGGTCGCCTCCGCCACGTCGGCCGCATCGCGCTCGGGGTCGGGTCGTTGGACGGTCACAGGCGCTCCCGGTGGTTCGTCGGCGGTACGGGCATCAGGTTTCCGTATGCCCCGCGGTACGGACAGCGATGCGCACCACACGATCGGGTGAACCTGGCAGGACGACCCCGGAAATCGAATGCACGTGCTATATGGTCGTTGTGTCGCAACCGCAGCGACAGGAAGAAATCCCGAGCGCACCCCGTTTAGGCTGACTGGGGGGTGACGTCTCTCCCCCGCTTCTAGGAAAGGTGCGCACTGGCGTGGCCGATCGACTCATCGTCCGTGGGGCTCGCGAGCACAATCTGAAGAACGTCTCGCTGGAGCTGCCCAGGGACTCGCTCATCGTGTTCACCGGTCTGTCCGGTTCCGGCAAGTCCTCGCTGGCTTTCGACACGATCTTCGCCGAGGGCCAGCGCCGGTACGTCGAGTCGCTCTCGTCCTACGCGCGGCAGTTCCTCGGCCAGATGGACAAGCCGGACGTGGACTTCATCGAGGGCCTGTCGCCGGCCGTCTCCATCGACCAGAAATCCACCTCGCGCAACCCGCGGTCCACCGTCGGCACCATCACCGAGGTCTACGACTACCTGCGGCTGCTCTTCGCGCGGATCGGCAAGCCGCACTGCCCCGAGTGCGGCCGCCCGATCTCCCGGCAGTCGCCGCAGGCGATCGTGGACCGGGTGCTGGAGCTGGAGGAGGGCAGCCGCTTCCAGGTGCTCTCGCCGCTGGCCCGCGAGCGCAAGGGCGAGTTCGTCGACCTCTTCGCGGATCTGCAGACCAAGGGGTACAGCCGGGCCAGGGTGGACGGCGCGACCGTCCAGCTCACCGACCCGCCGAAGCTCAAGAAGCAGGAGAAGCACACCATCGAGGTGGTCGTCGACCGCCTCACGGTGAAGGACTCCGCCAAGCGCCGGCTCACCGACTCGGTCGAGACCGCGCTCGGGCTGTCCGGCGGCATGGTGATCCTGGACTTCGTGGACCTGCCCGAGGACGACCCGCAGCGCGAGCGGATGTTCTCCGAGCACCTGTACTGCCCGTACGACGACCTGTCCTTCGAGGAGCTGGAGCCGCGCTCCTTCTCCTTCAACTCGCCCTTCGGCGCCTGCCCCGACTGCACCGGCATCGGCTCGCGGATGGAGGTCGACCCGGAGCTGATCGTCCCCGACGACCAGAAGTCGCTGCGGGAGGGTGCCATCGCGCCCTGGACCGGCGGCATGTCGAAGGGGTATTTCGAGCGGCTGGTCGACGGCCTGGCCACCGAGCTGGGCTTCCGTACGGACATCCCGTTCGCCGGGCTGCCGGCCAGGGCCAAGAAGGCCCTGCTCTACGGCCACAAGTCCGAGGTCCGCGTCGCGTACAAGAACCGCTACGGCCGCGACCGGGTGTACAACGCGCAGTTCGAGGGCGCGGTGCCGTTCGTCAAGCGCCGGCACCAGGACTCCGAGAGCGACTCCAGCCGGGAGCGCTTCGAGGGCTACATGCGCGAGGTGCCCTGCCCGACCTGCGAGGGCAGCAGGCTCAAGCCGATCGTGCTGGCCGTCACCGTGCAGGACCGCTCCATCGCCGATGTCGCCGCGATGTCGATCAGCGACTGCGCCGAGTTCCTGGGCGCGATGAGGCTGGACGCCAGGGACCGCAAGATCGCCGAGCGGGTGCTCAAGGAGGTCAACGAGCGGCTGAGGTTCCTGGTCGACGTCGGCCTGGACTACCTGTCGCTCAACCGGGCGGCCGGCACCCTGTCCGGCGGCGAGGCCCAGCGCATCCGGCTGGCCACCCAGATCGGCTCCGGCCTGGTCGGCGTGCTCTACGTGCTGGACGAGCCGTCCATCGGCCTGCACCAGCGGGACAACCACCGGCTGATCGAGACCCTGGTCCGGCTGCGGGACCTGGGCAACACGCTGATCGTGGTGGAGCACGACGAGGACACCATCAAGACCGCCGACTGGGTGGTCGACATCGGCCCCGGCGCCGGCGAGCACGGCGGCAAGGTCGTGCACTCCGGGTCGCTCAAGGAGCTGCTGGGCAACGAGGAGTCGCTGACCGGGCAGTATCTGGCCGGCAAGCGGTCCATCCCCACGCCGGACGTCCGCCGTCCGATCGACCGCAAGCGGCAGCTGACCGTGCACGGCGCCCGCGAGCACAATCTGCAGGACATCGACGTGTCCTTCCCGCTCGGGGTGCTCACCGCGGTCACCGGTGTGTCGGGCTCCGGCAAGTCCACCCTGGTCAACGACATCCTCTACACCCACCTGGCCCGCGAGCTGAACGGCGCGCGCAGCGTGCCCGGCCGCCACACCCGGGTGGACGGCGACGACCTGGTGGACAAGGTCGTGCATGTCGACCAGTCGCCGATCGGCCGCACCCCGCGCTCCAACCCGGCGACGTACACCGGGGTGTTCGACCATGTGCGGCGGCTCTTCGCCGAGACGATGGAGGCCAAGGTCCGCGGCTATCTGCCGGGCCGGTTCTCCTTCAACGTCAAGGGCGGCCGCTGCGAGAACTGCGCGGGCGACGGCACGATCAAGATCGAGATGAACTTCCTGCCGGACGTGTACGTGCCGTGCGAGGTCTGCCACGGGGCGCGCTACAACCGGGAGACCCTGGAGGTGCACTACAAGGGCAAGTCCATCGCCGAGGTGCTCGACATGCCCATCGAGGAGGCGCTGGACTTCTTCGAGGCGGTGCCCACCATCGCCCGCCACCTGCGCACCCTGCACGAGGTCGGCCTGGGATACGTCAGGCTCGGCCAGTCCGCGCCGACGCTGTCCGGCGGTGAGGCGCAGCGCGTCAAGCTCGCCTCCGAGCTGCAGAAGCGCTCCACCGGGCGGACGGTCTACGTCCTGGACGAGCCGACCACCGGGCTGCACTTCGAGGACATCAGCAAACTGATCAAGGTGCTGTCCGGGCTGGTCGACAAGGGCAACTCGGTGATCGTCATCGAGCACAACCTGGACGTCATCAAGACCGCCGACTGGGTCATCGACATGGGCCCCGAGGGTGGCAACGGCGGCGGTCTCGTGGTCGCCGAGGGCACCCCCGAGCAGATCGCGGGCGTCCCGGCCAGCCACACCGGCAAGTTCCTGCGCGACGTGCTGGCGGCCGAGCGGATCAGCGACGCCGCCGTGCCGGCGCCCAGGAAGCGCGCGGCGAGCAGGACGGCGGCCAAGGCCCCGGCCAAGACGGCCGCCAAGAAGACCGCGGCGGCCAGGAAGCGGGCGGCCAAAGCGTAGGCACAGCCAGGGGACGTAAGGTACGGGTCGCACACGCACGAGCGGACCCGTACCACCTGGAGCACGTATGACCAGCGACATGCCCGCCTGCCGCCGTACCGTCCTGCGGGGCGCGGCACTGGCCGGGGCCGCCGGAGTCGGACTGACCGCCTGCGGCGGCAAGAACGGCTCGGCGGCCGGCCCCGGCAAGGCCGTGGAGCTGGGCGCCGCCAGCGAGGTGCCGGTCGGCGGCGCCAAGCTCTACCGCGACGACAAGGTCGTGGTGTCGCAGCCGCAGCAGGGCACCTTCAAGGCCTTCAGCGCGGTCTGCACCCACCAGGGCTGCGTGGTCGACTCGGTGGAGGGCACGACCATCTCCTGCCCCTGCCACGGCAGCCAGTTCGACGCCGGGACCGGGGCCGTCGTCCAGGGACCGGCGACCAAGGCGCTGCCCGCCGTCCACGTCACGGTGGCGGGCGGCAGGATCACCGCGGGACCCGCGAGCTGACCCGTCGGCCGGGCCGTCCCGGATGCCCGGACTCCCGGGTTCCGGGACCCCGAGCCTGACCCCGGTTTGTCGTATCCCGCCAGTAGGGTGGGAAGCATGGCAGACCCCAGCAGCTACCGACCGAAGCCGGGCCAGATCCCCGACTCTCCCGGGGTCTACAAATTCCGGGACGAGCACGGCAGGGTGATCTACGTCGGCAAGGCGAAGAGCCTGCGCCAGCGCCTGTCGTCGTACTTCCAGGACATCACCAACCTGCACCAGCGCACCGCCACCATGGTGACGACCGCCGCCGCCGTGGAGTGGACGGTGGTCTCCACCGAGGTCGAGGCGCTGCAGCTCGAGTATTCCTGGATCAAGGAGTTCGACCCGCGGTTCAACGTCAAATACCGCGACGACAAGAGCTATCCGTCCCTCGCCGTCACCATGAACGAGGAATTCCCCCGCGTCCAGGTGATGCGCGGCCCCAAGCGCAAGGGCGTGCGCTACTTCGGCCCCTACGCCCACGCCTGGGCGATCCGCGAGACCGTCGACCTGCTGCTGCGGGTCTTCCCGGTCCGCACCTGCTCCGCCGGGGTCTTCAAGCGCTCCGCCCAGATCGGCCGGCCCTGCCTGCTCGGCTACATCGGCAAGTGCTCCGCGCCCTGCGTCGGCCGGATCAGCGAGCCCGACCACCGCGAACTGGCCGAGGAGTTCTGCGACTTCATGGCCGGCCACACGGGCACGTATCTGCGCAGGCTCGAACAGCGCATGAAGGACGCCGCGTCCGCCATGGAGTACGAGCAGGCGGCCCGGCTGCGCGACGACCTGGAGGCGCTGCGCCGCGCCATGGAGAAGAACGCGGTGGTGCTCGCCGACGCCACCGACGCCGACCTGATCGCGGTCGCCGAGGACGAGCTGGAGGCCGCCGTCCAGATCTTCCACGTCCGCGGCGGCCGGGTCCGCGGCCAGCGCGGCTGGGTCACCGACAAGGTCGAGGCGGTCGACACCGCGGACCTGGTCGAGCACGCGCTCCAGCAGCTCTACGGCGAGGAGTCCGGCGACGCGGAGCAGTCCGGCGGCAGCGGCGGAGTGCCCAAGGAGGTGCTGGTCCCCGCGCTGCCCTCGCCCGCGGAGCCGGTCGCCCAGTGGCTGTCGGACCGGCGCGGCTCCCAGGTGAGCCTGCGGGTGCCGCAGCGCGGCGACAAGAAGGACCTGATGGCCACCGTGCAGCGCAATGCGCAGCAGGCGCTGGCGCTGCACAAGACCCGGCGGGCCTCCGACCTGACCACCCGCTCGCGGGCGCTGGAGGAGATCGCCCAGGCCCTGGACCTGGACACCGCGCCGCTGCGCATCGAGTGCTACGACATCAGCCATCTGCAGGGCGACGACGTGGTCGCCTCGATGGTGGTCTTCGAGGACGGCCTGGCCCGCAAGAGCGAATACCGCCGCTTCCAGATCAAGTCCTTCGCCGGGCAGGACGACGTCCGCTCCATGCACGAGGTGATCTCCCGGCGCTTCCGCCGCTATCTGCTGGAGAAGCAGAAGACCGGCGAGTGGGAGCCCGACCAGCCGCGCAGCGGCGAGGTCGCCGCGGACGAGCCGGTCGGCGGGCCCATCGACCCGGACACCGGGCGGCCGCGCAAGTTCGCCTATCCGCCGCAGCTGGTCGTGGTCGACGGCGGGCAGCCGCAGGTCGCCGCCGCCCGGCGGGCGCTGGACGAGCTGGGGATAGCCGACGTCTTCGTCTGCGGCCTGGCCAAGCGGCTCGAAGAGGTCTGGGTGCCGGGCGACGACGACCCGGTGATCCTGCCGCGCAGCAGCGAGGGCCTCTACCTGCTCCAGCGGGTCCGCGACGAGGCGCACCGCTTCGCCATCGGCTACCAGCGCAGCAAGCGCTCCAAGTCGATGAAGGCCGGCGCCCTGGACGACGTGCCGGGCCTGGGCGGGACGCGCAGGCAGGCACTGCTCAAGCACTTCGGTTCGCTCAAGCGGCTGCGCGCGGCGACCGTCGAGGAGATCTGCCAGGTCCCGGGGATCGGCCGCCACACGGCGGAGACGGTCGCCGCGGCCCTGGCGTCCGCGGCCCCGGCCGCACCCGCGGTGAACACCGCGACCGGAGAGATCATCGAAGAGGACGACCGTACGGCCGCCGGCGCACCGCCGGCGGACGGCCGACAACATCGGGGGAAGAGCACATGAGCGAGCAGGACGAACAGGACAGTACGCATATGAGCGGCGCAGGAGCGGGTGAGGCCGGCGAGGCCATCCCGGAACTGGTGATCATCTCCGGCATGTCGGGAGCGGGCCGCAGCACCGCGGCGAAATGCCTGGAGGACCTGGGCTGGTTCGTGGTGGACAACATGCCGCCCGCCCTCATCCCGACCATGGTGGACCTCGGCGCCCGCTCCCAGGGCAATGTGGCGCGGATCGCCGTCGTGGTGGACGTACGCGGCCGGCAGTTCTTCGACAACCTCAGGGAGTCCCTCGCGGACCTGGAGGCCAAGCACGTCAAGCGCCGGGTGATCTTCCTTGAGGCCTCCGACGACGTGCTGGTGCGCCGCTTCGAGTCCGTGCGCCGCCCGCATCCGCTCCAGGGCCAGGGCCGCATCGTGGACGGCATCGGGGCGGAGCGGGACCTGCTGCGCGAGCTGCGCGGCGACGCCGACCTGGTGGTCGACACCTCCAGTCTGAACGTGCACGAGCTGCGCGCCAAGCTCGACGCGCAGTTCGCCGGCGAGGAGGAGCAGGAACTTCGGGCGACCGTGATGTCGTTCGGATTCAAGTACGGGCTGCCGGTCGACGCCGACCTGGTGGTGGACTGCCGCTTCCTGCCGAATCCGCACTGGGTTCCCGAGCTGCGCCCCTTCACCGGGCTCAACGACGAGGTGGCCACGTATGTGTTCAACCAGCCCGGCGCCAAGGAGTTCCTCGACCGGTATGCCGAGCTGCTGCACATCATCGCCGCCGGCTACCGCCGCGAGGGCAAGCGGTATGTGACGATCGCCGTCGGCTGTACGGGCGGCAAGCACCGCAGCGTGGCGATGTCGGAAAGGCTGGCCGCACGGCTGGCGGCGGACGGAGTGGAGACGGTGACGGTGCATCGGGACATGGGGCGCGAGTGATCATGACGGGTCGGCGGCAGCGCCGCACCGGCCGTACGGGCACGGGCCGCGGCCGCGGTGTGCCGCCGAAGGTGGTCGCCCTGGGCGGCGGCCACGGACTGGCCGCCTCACTGGCGGCGCTGCGCCGGATCACCGGCGACCTCACCGCGGTGGTCACCGTCGCCGACGACGGCGGCTCCAGCGGCCGGCTGCGCAGCGAGATGGGGGTGCTGCCGCCCGGTGACCTGCGCAAGGCGCTGGCCGCGCTGTGCGGGGACGACGAGTGGGGCAGGACCTGGTCCCAGGTGGTGCAGCACCGTTTCGTCAGCAGCGGCGACCTGCACGGCCACGCGGTCGGCAATCTGCTGATCGTCGCACTGTGGGAGCAGCTGAACGACGAGGTCGCCGCCCTGGAGTGGGTCGGCCGGCTGCTCGGCGCGCACGGCCGGGTGCTGCCGATGTCCGCCGTCCCGCTGGACCTGCACGCCCTCGTCCGCGGCCACGACCCCGCCGCGCCCGACGAGCTGTCGACCGTGCGGGGCCAGGCCACCGTCGCCCTCACGCCCGGCGAGGTGCAGGAGGTGATGCTGGAGCCCGCCGACCCGCCGGCCGTGCCGGAGGCCGTCCAGGCGGTGCTCGACGCCGACTGGGTGGTGCTCGGCCCCGGCTCCTGGTTCTCCTCGGTGATACCGCACCTGCTGGTGCCGGAATTGGCCGACGCGCTGATGACCACCAGGGCGCGGCGCGTCCTCACCCTCAACCTCGCGCCGCAACCCGGCGAAACCGCCGGATTTTCTCCGCAGCGTCACTTGGAGGTTTTGGGGCGACACGCCCCTAAACTCACCATTGACGTGGTTCTCGCCGACGAGGCCGCCGTCCCGGACCGTGACAGCCTCGACGAGGCCGCGCTGCGGCTGGGCGGCACGGTCGAACTGGCCCCGGTCGCCGCCCCCGACGGGCCGCGGCACGACCCGGAGCTGTTGGCCGCCGCGTATGACCGGATTTTTCGTATGCGTGGAAGGATCGGCCCATGGCGATGACGGCAGCGGTGAAGGACGAGATTTCCCGGCTCCCCGTCACCCGGACCTGCTGCCGCAAGGCGGAGGTCTCGTCGATCCTCCGCTTCGCCGGCGGCCTGCACCTGGTGAGCGGCCGGATCGTGATCGAGGCGGAGCTGGACACCGGGATCGCGGCGAGGCGGCTCCGCAAGGACATCCTGGAGATCTTCGGCCACTCCTCCGACCTGGTCGTGATGGCGCCCGGCGGGCTGCGCCGCGGCAGCCGGTATGTGGTCAGGGTGGTCGCCGGCGGCGACCAGCTGGCCCGGCAGACCGGCCTGGTGGACGGCCGCGGGCGCCCCATCCGCGGGCTGCCCCCGCAGGTCGTCTCCGGCGCCACCTGCGACGCGGAGGCCGCCTGGCGCGGGGCCTTCCTCGCGCACGGCTCGCTGACCGAGCCGGGCCGCTCGTCCTCGCTGGAGGTCACCTGCCCCGGCCCCGAGGCCGCCCTCGCCCTGGTCGGCGCCGCCCGCCGGCTGCAGATCCCGGCCAAGGCGCGCGAGGTGCGCAATGTCGACCGGGTCGTCGTACGCGACGGCGACGCCATCGGCGCGCTGCTGACCCGGCTGGGCGCGCACGACTCCGTGCTGGCCTGGGAGGAGCGCCGCATGCGGCGCGAGGTCAGGGCGACCGCCAACCGGCTCGCCAACTTCGACGACGCCAACCTGCGGCGGTCGGCGCGGGCCGCCGTCGCGGCGGGCGCGCGGGTCCAGCGGGCGCTGGAGATCCTCGGCGACGAGGTGCCCGAGCACCTCGCTGCCGCCGGGCGGCTGCGGATGGACCACAAGCAGGCCTCGCTGGAGGAGCTGGGCTCCCTGGCGGAGCCGCCGCTGACCAAGGACGCGGTCGCGGGAAGGATCAGGCGCCTTCTGGCGATGGCCGACAAGCGGGCGTCCGACCTGGGGCTGCCCGGCACCGAGGCCAGCCTCACCGACGAGATGGTCGGCTGACAGCTCGGCCGCTCTCCCCGGGGTGCGCCCCGGGGCCCGCCGCCGCGCTGCCGCGTGAGGCGGCGCTCCCTCAGAGGCGCTGGAAGCCGCGCGCCCGGCAGCCGACCCACTCGACCCGCTGCACGCCGGCACCGGCCCGAAGGGGCCGTTGCTGTCGTATACGGACCACCGGGCGGTGGGTGGTTGCTCGCGCCGTTCCCCGCGCCCCCCATGGCGTGCCTCCCGCCGCGTGGCCCGCGCGGGGCATGCCTTTCCGGGCGGGCGCGGGCGGCCCGGAAACAGGCCGGAGGCAGGTGGGTGATGTCACCGGGGGGACACGGGCGAGGTAGGGTCGGGGGTGGTCGGGGACATCCCATATTTCGCAGCCGGAATGGATTCCGGCCACTGAGCGAGGAGATCGGTTCGTGACGATCCGGGTAGGCATCAACGGCTTCGGCCGCATCGGGCGTAACTTCTTCCGCGCCGCCCTGGAGCAGGGCGCGGACATCGAGATCGTGGCTGTCAACGACCTGGGTGACACCGCGACCACGGCGCACCTGCTGAAGTACGACACCATTCTTGGGCGCCTCAAGGCCGAGGTCACCCACACCGCGGACTCCATCACCGTCGACGGCAAGACGATCAAGGTGCTGGCCGAGCGCGACCCCGCGGCGATCAACTGGGGCGAGCTGGGCGTCGACATCGTCGTCGAGTCGACCGGCATCTTCACCAAGGCCGCCGACGCGGGCAAGCACATCGCGGGCGGTGCCAAGAAGGTCATCATCTCGGCGCCCGCCACCGACGAGGACATCACCATCGTCATGGGCGTCAACCAGGACGCGTACGACCCGGCGAACCACAACATCATCTCGAACGCCTCGTGCACCACGAACTGTGTGGCGCCGATGGCGAAGGTGCTGCTGGAGAACTTCGGCATCGTCAAGGGCCTGATGACGACGGTCCACGCGTACACCAACGACCAGCGCATCCTGGACTTCCCGCACAAGGACCTGCGCCGTGCCCGCGCCGCCGCGGAGAACATCATCCCGACCACCACGGGTGCCGCCAAGGCGACCGCCCTGGTCATCCCGCAGCTCAAGGGCAAGCTGGACGGCATCGCGATGCGCGTGCCCGTCCCCACCGGCTCGGTCACCGACCTGGTCATCGACCTGGAGCGCGAGGTCACCAAGGACGAGGTCAACGCCGCGTTCCTGAAGGCCGCGCAGGGCCAGCTCAAGGGCATCCTGGAGTACACCGAGGACCCGATCGTGTCCTCCGACATCGTGAACTGGCCGGCCTCCTGCACCTTCGACTCCTCGCTGACCATGGCGCAGGGCAAGACGGTCAAGGTCATCGGCTGGTACGACAACGAGTGGGGCTACTCCAACCGCCTGGTGGACCTCACGGTCTTCGTCGGCAACCAGCTCTGACCGGGCGACCGGCAGGCCGGCCAAGCAGCCGACACCGCACAGCGATGTGAGAGACAGGGTCCGGACCGGGCGCGACGGAGCGCCCGGCCGGACCCTGTCCCCGTGCCAGCCCACTCGTAGCCAGACCGCAGACCGGAGAAACCGCAGAAGATGAAGACGATCGACGACCTCATCGCCCAGGGGCAGGTGACGGGCAAGCGGGTGTTCGTCCGCGCCGACCTGAACGTGCCGCTCGCCGGGCAGACCATCACCGACGACGGCCGGATCCGGGCCGCCGTACCGACCATCACCAAGCTCGCCGCGGCCGGTGCGCGGGTGATCGTCGCCTCGCACCTGGGCCGTCCCAAGGGCGAGCCCGACCCGCAGTTCTCGCTCGCGCCGGTCGCCGCGCGGCTGGGCGAGCTGCTGAGCCGGGACGGCATCAGCACGGCCTTCGCCGCCGACACCGTCGGCGACAGCGCCCGCGCCACCGTGGAGGGCCTGGCGGACGGCCAGGTGGCCCTGCTGGAGAACCTGCGCTTCAACGCAGGCGAGACCGCCAAGGACGACGCCGAGCGCGGCACCTTCGCGGACGAGCTGGCGGCACTGGCCGACACCTACGTCGGCGACGGCTTCGGCGCGGTGCACCGCAAGCACGCCTCGGTCTACGACCTGCCGGCCCGCCTGCCGCACGCGGCGGGCCTGCTGATCGCCACCGAGGTCGGGGTGCTCAGGAAGCTCACCGAGGACGTCACACGGCCGTACGCGGTGGTGCTCGGCGGCTCCAAGGTGTCCGACAAGCTCGGCGTGATCGACCACCTGCTGGAGAAGGCCGACCGGATCCTGGTCGGCGGCGGCATGGTCTTCACCTTCCTCAAGGCCCAGGGCCACGAGGTGGGCAAGAGCCTGCTGCAGGAGGACCAGCTCCCCGTGGTGCGCGAGTACCTGGAGCGGGCCGCGGCCAAGGGCGTGGAATTCGTGCTGCCGGTCGACGTGGTCGGCGCCACCGAATTCCCCGACCTGAAGACCAAGGCGCCGTCCTCGCCGGTCACCGCGGCGGTGGACGCCATTCCTGCCGACGTGATCGGCCTGGACATCGGCCCGGAGTCCCGCAAGCTCTTCGCCGCCAAGCTGGCCGACACCGCCACCGTCTTCTGGAACGGCCCGATGGGCGTCTTCGAGCACCCCGACTACGCCGAGGGCACCCGCGCGGTCGCCCAGGCGCTGATCGACTCCCCGGCCTTCACGGTCGTCGGCGGCGGCGACTCGGCGGCGGCTGTCCGCATTCTGGGCTTCGACGAGGATGCTTTCGGCCATATTTCCACCGGCGGCGGCGCGAGCCTGGAATACCTAGAGGGCAAGACCCTGCCGGGTCTGGCCGCACTGGAGAAGTGACGAATCCGATGACAGAGCAGAGCCGTACCCCGCTGATGGCGGGCAACTGGAAGATGAACCTCAACCACCTCGAGGCCATCGCGCACACCCAGAAGCTCGCCTTCGGCCTCACCGACAAGGACTTCGCGGCCGTCGAGGTCGCCATCCTGGTGCCCTTCACCGACCTGCGGTCGGTGCAGACGCTGGTCGACGGCGACCGGCTGAAGATCAAGTACGGCGCCCAGGACATCTCGGCGCACGACTCCGGCGCCTACACCGGCGAGATTTCCGGGCCGATGCTGGCCAAGCTCAAGTGCAGCTACGTGGCCATCGGTCACTCCGAGCGACGGCAGTACCACGGTGAGGACGAGGAGATCGTCAACGCCAAGGTCAAGGCCGCCTTCCGCAACGGCCTGACCCCCATCGTGTGCGTCGGCGAGGGCCTGGACGTCCGCAAGGCCGGGCGGCAGGTCCCGCACACCCTGGCGCAGCTGGACGGGGCGCTCAAGGACATCCCCGTGGCGCAGGCCGCCACCGTCGTGATCGCCTACGAGCCGGTCTGGGCGATCGGCACCGGCGAGGTGGCCACCCCGGAGGACGCCCAGGAGGTCTGCGGCGCGATCAGGGGCAGGCTGGCCGAGCTGTACGACCAGGAGACCGCCGACGCCGTCCGTATCCAGTACGGCGGCTCGGTCAAGGCCTCGAACGTGGCCGCGATCATGGCCCAGCCGGACGTCGACGGGGCGCTGGTCGGCGGCGCGGCACTGGACGCGGACGAGTTCGTGAAGATCGTCCGCTTCCGCGACCAGTGATGTCCGCAGCGGTGTGAAGTACCCTGGCGGGGCCGAGCCGTGCAGCCGCACCGTTCGGCCCCGCCGTTGTCATGTATTCGATGTCATGTCGTCGAGAGAGTTGGTCCAGCCGTGGTCATCGGGTTCTCCATCGCCCTCATCATCTTCAGCCTGCTGCTCCTGCTGCTGGTGCTGATGCACAAGGGGAAGGGCGGCGGCCTGTCGGACATGTTCGGCGGTGGCATGCAGTCCTCCGTCGGCGGCTCCTCGGTGGCCGAGCGCAACCTCGACCGGATCACCGTCGTGGTCGGTCTGCTGTGGTTCGTGTGCATTGTCGTACTCGGCCTGGTGATGAAGTACCAGAACTGAGGCGGCCCCCGGCTCCGCGTCCGACTCCCGCGCATCCAGGGTGAACTGACGCCTCGTCGCCACTGCGGCTTACTATGGGAGGACGTCATCGGGGGGCGGGTCGTGCGCCTGCCACTGGACGGCACGTAAGGTCCCCGTAAACTGGGCGATCTGGCAGCACCATCACGCAGGGAGTTACGACCGTGGCAAGTGGCAACGCGATCCGTGGCAGTCGGGTCGGAGCGGGGCCGATGGGAGAGGCCGAGCGCGGCGAGTCCGCGCCGCGCCTCCGCATCTCCTTCTGGTGCTCCAACGGGCATGAGACCCAGCCGAGCTTCGCCAGCGACGCGCAGATCCCGGAGACCTGGGACTGCCCGCGCTGCGGCTTCCCGGCCGGCCAGGACGAGGAGAACCCGCCGGCGCCGCCGCGGACCGAGCCGTACAAGACCCACCTCGCCTACGTGCGCGAGCGGCGCTCCGCCGCCGACGGCGAGGCGATCCTCGCCGAGGCGCTGGCGAAGCTGCGCGGAGAGATCTGACCGCTCGGCGCGGCAGCCCACCACCGGGTCCGCTCCTCCCGGGTGCCGCAGCCTCGTTCCGCCGCGTCATCAACTAGCGTTGATCCCGCAGCGAGGACGAGGAGAAGTGGACTGATGTCGGTAACCAACGCGCAGGGCCAGAACCGTCTTGACCAGCGCCCCGAATGGCATGCGCTCGGCAAGCACCGTGAGGAGTCGGCGGGCGCCCACCTGCGGGAGCTGTTCGACGCCGACCCCGGCAGGGCCGACCGCTACACCCTCCGGGTGGGGGATCTCCACCTGGACTACTCCAAGCAGCTGGTGACCGACGAGACGCTCCGGCTGCTGCGCGAACTGGCCGCGGCGACCGGGGTGTTCGAGCTGCGGGACGCGATGTTCCGCGGCGATCGGATCAACACCACCGAGGACCGGGCGGTGCTGCACACCGCGCTGCGCGCCCCGCAGTCCGCGACGATCGAGCTCGACGGATACAACGTGGTGCCGGCCGTGCACGCGGTCCTCACCAAGATGTGCGTCTTCGCCGACCGCATCCGCTCCGGCGAGTGGACCGGCCACACCGGCAAGCGGATCAAGAACGTCGTCAACATCGGCATCGGCGGCTCCGACCTGGGCCCCGCGATGGCCTACGAGGCGCTGCGCGCCTTCACCGACCGCGACATGACCGTCCGGTTCGTGTCCAACGTCGACGGCGCCGACCTGCACGAGGCGGTACGCGACCTGGACGCGGCCGAGACGCTGTTCGTCATCGCCTCCAAGACCTTCACCACCATCGAGACCATCACCAATGCCACGTCCGCCCGGCAGTGGCTGCTGGGGCGGCTCGGCGCGGGCGACGACGCGGTGGCGAAGCACTTCGTGGCGCTGTCGACCAACGCGGAGAAGGTCGCCGACTTCGGCATCGACCCGACCAACATGTTCGAGTTCTGGGACTGGGTCGGCGGCCGCTACTCGTACGACTCGGCCATCGGCCTGTCGCTGATGCTGGCGATCGGCCCGGACGCCTTCCGGGACATGCTGGCCGGCTTCCACCTGGTCGACGAGCACTTCAGGACCGCCCCGCCGGAGCGGAACGCTCCGCTGCTGCTGGGCCTGCTCGGCGTCTGGTACGGCGGCTTCCACGACGCCCAGTCGCACGCGGTGCTGCCCTACAGCCACTACCTGAGCAAGTTCACGGCGTATCTCCAGCAGCTGGACATGGAGTCCAACGGCAAGTCCGTCGACCGGGACGGCAACCCGGTCAGCTGGCAGACCGGCCCTGTCGTGTGGGGCACGCCCGGCACCAACGGGCAGCACGCGTATTACCAGTTGCTGCACCAGGGCACGAAGGTCATCCCGGCGGACTTCATCGGCTTCGCCCGGCCGCTCGCCGAACTCGGCCCGCTGGCGGGCCAGCACGACCTGCTGATGGCCAACTTCTTCGCCCAGACGCAGGCACTGGCCTTCGGCAAGACCCCCGAGGAGGTCAGGGCGGAGGGTGTGCCCGAGGAGCTGGTGCCGCACAAGACCTTCCGCGGCAACCACCCGACGACGACGATCCTGGCCACCGAGCTGACGCCGTCCGTGCTGGGGCAGCTCATCGCCCTCTACGAGCACAAGGTGTTCGTGCAGGGGGCGATCTGGAACATCGACTCGTTCGACCAGTGGGGTGTCGAGCTCGGCAAGGTGCTCGCCAAGCGGGTCGAGCCCGCCCTCACGGAGGGCGTCGAGGTCCCCGGGCTCGACCCCTCGACCCGCGCGCTCGTCTCGACCTACCGCGCCCTGCGCGGCCGCTGAGCCGTCCGCGAAGGGCGGTAGGCCAAGGGGCGCGGGGAACTGCGCGCTCAGCCACCCACCGGCCGGTGGTCCGGATCGCACCGAACAGCCCCTTCGGGCCGGTGACGGCCCGCGCCCCGGTGGTGGGTTGCTCGCGCCCACGCGGCGCCAGCCGCGGATGAGACACAGCCCCGCGCCCCTGTAGGCGCCGCCTTACGCGGAGGTAAGGCGCCGCCTTACGCGGAGGCGGGCGGGTACAGGTCGCGGGGGAGTTTGGTGGCTGCGGACCGGTCCAGCAGCCACAACGTGCGGGACAGACCGTGCGCACCGGAGGCCGGGGCCTGGAGCTCGCCCGGGGCGGACAGGGCCAGGGCCACAGCCCCGGCCTTGTCCTCGCCCGCGGCGAGCAGCCAGACCTCGTGGGCCGCGCGGATCGCCGGCAGGGTGAGGGAGATCCGGGTGGGCGGCGGCTTCGGGGAGCCGTGGACGCCGACCACCGTACGGGTCTGCTCGCGCACCGCCGGGTGCTCGGGGAAGAGCGACGCGACATGCGTGTCCGGTCCGACGCCGAGCATCAGCACGTCGAAGGCCGGCACCCTGCCGTGGTCGCCGGGCCCCGCGGCGGCGGCCAGCTCCGCCGCGTAGGCCTCGGCCGCCGCCTCCACGTCGGAGCCGTACGGGCCGTCGGACGCCGCCATCGGGTGGACCCTGGCCGGGTCCAGCGGGACGGTGTCCAGCAGGCCGGCCGCCTGCGTGACATTGCGCTCGGGGTCGCCGTCCGGCAGGAACCGCTCGTCGCCCCACCACACGTCGAGCCGCGCCCAGTCCACCGCGTCGCGCGCGGGGGACTCGGCGAGCGCGGCCAGCAGCGCGTTGCCGTTGCGGCCGCCGGTGAGCACCACCGAGGCGGAGCCCCGGGCGGCCTGGGCGTCCACGATCTTCGTGATCAGCCGGGCCGCCGCGGCGCGCGCCATCAGTCCTTTGTCACGGTGGACGACCACCTGCGGGGTGCTCACTTCGACGTCGCCGCCTTGCCCCCCGGGGCCGCCTTCTTCGCGGCCGACGGCGTGGCACCGGCGGCGGCGGTCGGACCGCTGTCCTTGCCGCCCTTGCCGCCCTTGCCGGAACCGTTGTTGCTGACCAGGTGCGTGACCCCGAACTGCACCGTGGAGCGGTATATGTCGTCGGGGTCGAGCCTGCGCAGCTCCTCCGCGATCAGCTCGGCGGTCTCCCGCCGCTTGAGCGCCACGTGCCGGTCCGGCTGTCCCGGAACCGACAGCTCGGCGAGCCGGCCGTCGGAGCGGTCCAGGGCGATGTCGCCGTCGGTGGTCACCAGCCGCACCGCGGTGATGCCGGGGCCGTCGGAGACCTTGCGCTCCACCTCGATGCCAAGCCGATCGGCGAGCCACAGCGCGAGCAGCTCGGTGCTCGCGTTGTACGCCTCGCCCTCGACGGCCGCGGCGGTGATCGTGGAGTGCTTCTGGTCCAGGGCCGCCGCCAGCATGGAGCGCCACGGGGTCAGCCGTGTCCAGGCCAGGTCGGTGTCACCGGGGGTGTAGCTCTCGGCGCGCAGCACCAGCGAGCCGACCGGGTCCTCGGCCGACGACGCGTCGGTGATACGGCGCTGGGCGAGCCGCCCCAGCGGGTCGGTGCCGGCCTTCTGCGGTGCCTGGTCGGGCCACCAGCACACCACGGGGGCGTCAGGCAGCAGCAGCGGCAGCACGACGGACTCGGCGTGGTTGGCCAGCTCGCCGTGCATGCGCAGCACCACGGTCTCGCCGGTGCCCGCCTCGTCGCCCACCACCACCTCGGCGTCGAGCCGCGCGCCCGCCCGCTCCCGGGGGGAGCGGCCGGGCCGCTTGATGACGGCCAGGATCCGCGACGGGTGCTCCGTGGAGGCCTCGTGCGCCGACTTGAGCGCGTCGTAGGCGCTGCCCTCGTCGGTGACGATGACCAGGGTCAGCACCATGCCCACCGCGGGGGTGCCGCTGGCCCGCCGGGCGTCGATCAGTCCGGCGTTGATTCGTGCGGACGTGGTGTCCGTGAGGTCGATCTTCATGGCCGGCGCCAGCTCCTGCCGTCTCGTGCGAGCATCTCGTCCGCCTCGACCGGTCCCCAGGTGCCGGACGCGTACTGGGCGGGCTTGCCGTGCTTGTCCCAGTAGGCCTCGATCGGGTCGAGGATGGTCCAGGACAGTTCGACCTCCTGGTGGCGTGGGAAGAGGTTCGCGTCGCCCAGGAGCACGTCGAGGATCAGCCGCTCGTAGGCCTCGGGGCTGGACTCGGTGAAGGACTCGCCGTAGGCGAAGTCCATCGTCACGTCCCGCACCTCGGTGGAGGTGCCCGGCACCTTGGAGCCGAACCGCACGGTCACGCCCTCGTCCGGCTGCACCCGGATGACCAGGGCGTTCTGCCCCAGCTCCTCGGTGGCCCCGGACTCGAAGGGCAGATACGGCGCCCGCTTGAAGATCACCGCGATCTCGGTGACCCGGCGGCCCAGCCGCTTGCCGGTGCGCAGGTAGAACGGCACTCCGGCCCAGCGGCGGTTGTTGATCTCCAGCTTGACCGCGGCGTAGGTGTCGGTCTTGGACTTGGGGTCGATCCCGTCCTCCTCCAGGTAGCCGAGCACCTCCTCGCCGCCCTGCCACGCGTGCGCGTACTGCCCGCGCACGGTGTCCTTGCCGAGGTCGTCGGGCAGTTCGACCGCGCCCAGCACCTTGAGCTTCTCCGCGGTGAGCGCCTTGGGGTGGAAGGAGCCGGGCTCCTCCATCGCGGTCAGCGCCAGCAGCTGGAGCAGGTGGTTCTGGATGACGTCGCGGGCCGCGCCGATGCCGTCGTAGTAGCCGGCCCGGCCGCCGATGCCGATGTCCTCGGCCATCGTGATCTGCACGTGGTCGACGTACGACCGGTTCCAGATCGGCTCGTACATCGTGTTGGCGAAGCGCAGCGCCAGGATGTTCTGGACCGTCTCCTTGCCCAGGTAGTGGTCGATCCTGAAGACCTCGTTGGGCGGGAAGACGTCGTGCACGATCCGGTTGAGGTCCTGCGCGCTGGCCAGGTCGTGTCCGAACGGCTTCTCGATGACGGCACGCCGCCACGACTCGCCGGTGCCCTGCGACAGGCCGTGCTTCTTGAGCTGCTGCACCACGTTGGGGAAGAACTTCGGCGGCACCGACAGGTAGAAGGCGAAGTTGCCGCCCGTACCGCGGGCCTTGTCCAGCTCCTCGATGGTCGACTTCAGCGTCTCGAAGGCGGTGTCGTCGTCGAAGTTGCCCTGCACGAAGCGGCAGCCCTCGGCGAGCTGCTGCCACACCTCCTCGCGGAAGGGCGTGCGCGCGTGCTCCTTGACGGCGTCGTGCACCTCCTGCGCGAAGTCCTCGTTCTCCCAGCTCCTGCGGGCGAAGCCGACCAGGGCGAAGCCCGGCGGCAGCAGCCCGCGGTTGGCGAGGTCGTACACGGCAGGCATCAGCTTCTTGCGGGACAGGTCGCCCGTCACGCCGAAGATGACCAGCCCTGACGGGCCGGCGATGCGTGGCAGCCGGCGGTCCAGCGGGTCCCGCAGCGGGTTGCCGCTCCGGGCGGATGTGTCTTCTGTGGTCACCTCAGGCCTCCGAAGGAGAGAGCCGTTCGAGTTCCGCCTTGGTGGAGTCCAGCAGTTCGTTCCAGGCCGTCTCGAACTTCTCGACGCCCTCGTCCTCCAGCAGCTGGACGACGTCGTCGTACGAGATGCCGATCGCCTCGATGGCGTCCAGCTCGGCCCGCGACTGCTCGTAGGTGCCGCGGATGGTGTCGCCGGTGACCCGGCCCTGCTCGGCGGTGGCCTCCAGGGTCGCCTCCGGCATCGTGTTCACCGTGTTCGGCGCGACCAGCTCGGTCACGTACAGCGTCGCGGGGTAGGCCGGGTCCTTGACGCCGGTCGAGGCCCACAGCGGGCGCTGCTTGTTCGCGCCGGCCTTCTCCAGGGCCTGCCAGCGGTCGGAGGAGAAGACCTCCTCGTAGGCCTGGTAGGCCAGCCGCGCGTTGGCGACGGCGGCCTTGCCCTTGAGTGCCTTGGCCGGGTCGGTGCCGATCTTCTCCAGCCGCTTGTCGATCTCGGTGTCCACGCGGGACACGAAGAAGGACGCGACGGAGTGGATCCGCGACACGTCCAGGCCGCCCGCCTTGGCCTTCTCCAGGCCGGTCAGGTAGGCGTCCATCACCTCGCGGTAGCGCTCCAGCGAGAAGATCAGCGTGACGTTGACGCTGATGCCGCGGGAGGTGACGTCGGCGATGGCCGGCAGGCCCGCCTTGGTCGCGGGGATCTTGATCAGGGTGTTCGGCCGGTCCACCAGCCAGGCCAGCTGCTTGGCCTCGGCGATGGTCGCCCGGGTGTTGTGCGCCAGGCGCGGGTCGACCTCGATGGACACCCGGCCGTCCTGGCCGTCGGTGGCGTCGAAGACCGGGCGGAAGATGTCCGCCGCGTCGCGCACGTCGGCGGTGGTGATCATCCGCACCGCCTCGTCAGGGGTGAGGCCGCGCGCGGCGAGGTCGGAGACCTGCGGGTCGTACAGCGCGTCGCCGGAGATCGCCTTCTGGAAGATCGACGGGTTGGTGGTCGCGCCCACCACATGCTGCTGGTCGATCAGTTCGGCCAGGTTCCCGGTCGTGATGCGCTTGCGGGACATGTCGTCCAGCCAGATCGCGACGCCTTCGTCGGAGAGGCGCTTGAGTGCGTCTGTCATGAGAGTTGCATCTCCTGATGTGTCGTGTGCCTGCGTCAGCGATCAGCGGCGGCGAGAGATTCCCGCGCCGCGGCGGCCACCGCCTCCGCGGTGAACCCGAACTCACGGAAGAGCACCTTCGCGTCGGCCGAGGCACCGAAGTGCTCAAGGCTGACGATGCGTCCCGCGTCACCCACGAAGCGGTGCCAGGTCAGCCCGATGCCGGCCTCCACCGCGACGCGGGCCTTCACCGAGGGCGGCAGCACGCCGTCCCGGTACGCCTGGTCCTGCTCGTCGAACCACTCCACGCACGGCATCGACACGACCCGGGTGGGGATGCCCGCGGCCTGCAGCTCCTCGCGGGCGCCGACGGCCAGCTGCACCTCGGAGCCGGTGCCGATCAGGATGATCCGCGCGGGGCCGCCCTCGGCCTCGAACAGCACGTAGCCGCCGCGGGCCGCGTCCTCGTTGCGCTCGTAGGTCGGCACGCCCTGCCGGGTGAGCGCCAGGCCGTGCGGGGCGCCCTTGCCGAACACCTTGGTCCAGCGCTTCTGGATCTCCTGCCACGCCACGACCGTCTCGTTGGCGTCCGCCGGGCGCACCACGTTCAGCCCGGGGATGGCGCGCAGCGAGGCCAGGTGCTCCACCGGCTGGTGGGTCGGGCCGTCCTCGCCGAGGCCGATCGAGTCGTGCGTCCACACGTACGTCACCGGCAGGTGCATCAGCGCGGACAACCGCACCGCGTTGCGCATGTAGTCGGAGAAGACCAGGAACGTACCGCCGTAGACACGGGTGTTGCCGTGCAGCGTGATCCCGTTCATCTCGGCGGCCATCGAGTGCTCGCGGATGCCGAAGTGGATCGTGCGGCCGTACGGGTTCGCACCCGGCAGCGGATTGCCCTCGGGCAGGAACGACGAGGTCTTGTCGATCGTGGTGTTGTTCGAGCCCGCGAGGTCGGCGGAGCCGCCCCACAGCTCGGGGACGACCGCGCCCAGCGCCTCCAGGATCTTGCCGGACGCCGCCCTGGTGGCCAGCGACTTGCCGACCTCGAAGGCCGGCAGGTGCGACTCCCAGCCGGCGGGCAGCTCGGCCGCGGCGATGCGGTCGAAGGTCTCGGCGCGCTCCGGGTTCGCGGTGCGCCAGGCCGAGAAGGACTTCTCCCAGGCCGACTTGGCCTCGCGGCCGCGGTCGCCGACGGCCCGGGTGTGTGCGATCACATCGGCGGACACCTCGAAGTGCTGGTCGGGGTCGAAGCCCAGCACCTCCTTGGTGGCGCGGACCTCGTCCTCGCCCAGAGCCGAGCCGTGCGCGGCCTCGGTGTTCTGCGCGTGCGGGGCGGGCCAGGCGATGATCGAGCGGGCCGCGATGAAGGACGGCCGGCCCGTCTCCGCCTTGGCGGCGAGCAGCGCCTCGTAGAGCGCGTGCGGGTCGAGGTCGCCGCTCGGCAGCGGCTCGACGCGCTGCACGTGCCAGCCGTACGCCTCGTAGCGCCTGACGGTGTCCTCGGAGACCGCGGTCTCGGTGTCGCCCTCGATGGAGATGTGGTTGTCGTCCCACAGCAGCACCAGATTGCCGAGCTTCTGGTGGCCGGCCATCGAGGACGCCTCGGCGGAGATGCCCTCCTGCAGGCAGCCGTCGCCGGCGATCGCCCAGACGGTGTGGTCGAACGGCGAGGTGCCGGGCGCCGCGTCCGGGTCGAACAGGCCTCGCTCGTAACGGGAGGCCATCGCCATGCCCACCGCGTTGGCGACACCCTGGCCCAGCGGGCCCGTGGTCGTCTCGACACCGGTGGTGTGGCCGTACTCCGGGTGGCCGGGGGTGCGCGAGCCCCAGGTGCGGAAGGCCTCCAGGTCGTCCACTTCGAGGCCGTACCCGGCCAGGAACAGCTGGCAGTAGAGAGTCAGGCTGCTGTGGCCGGCGGAGAGCACGAAACGGTCGCGGCCGGTCCAGTCGGCGTCCGCGGGGTCGTGCCGCATCACCTTCTGGAACAGCAGGTACGCGGCAGGGGCCAGGCTCATCGCCGTGCCGGGGTGGCCGTTGCCGACCCTCTGCACGGAGTCCATGGCCAGGACGCGAGCGGTGTCAACGGCCCGCCGGTCCAGTTCTGTCCATTCAAGGTCTGCGGTGGTCGGCTGCTTGCTCACCCTGGGTCAGGGCTCCTCTCAACAAATACGTCGAAACGCGCCGGTGACGTGGTGCCTACCCGACATGCCTGAGCCTACCGTCGTGTACGCGCACCTTTTCGATCCTGCCCCCGTACGTCCCACTTCGCCTCCCGAGCGCTCGTTAACGCCTGGTGAACGAGTGCAGGGCAACACGATCCACCCCCGGGAGCAGCCGGGGTATTCCCTGCGTCTAGAGTGGCGTGGTACGCGCAGGCCGCACCGTGGCCTAGCCCGCTCGGCGAAGCCGGCGGCCAGGTGCTCGGCAACCTGCTTGACTCATCTCTCTTGGGGTGTTCGTGACGGCCGTCGAATCCCGACCCGCAGGGGTCATCGGGACGGGCTCAGGTCATCGGCCGCTGCAGGCCCGTGTCATGGGGTTCGTGGCACTGACCAAACCGCGGATCATCGAGCTGTTGCTCATCACGACGGTTCCGGTGATGTTCCTGGCGGCCGGCGGGGTGCCCGACCTGTGGCTGGTGCTGGCGACCGTGGTCGGCGGCTACCTGTCCGCGGGGGGCGCGAACGCGCTCAACATGTACATCGACCGCGACATCGACGCGCTGATGCACCGCACCGAGCAGCGGCCGCTGGTCACCGGACTGGTCTCGCCGCGCGAGGGCCTGGTCTTCGGCATCACGCTGTCGGTGGTCTCCACGGTCTGGTTCGCGCTGCTGGTCAACCCGCTGTCCGCGGGCCTGTCGCTGACCGCGATCCTCTACTACGTCTTCGTCTACACCCTCGGCCTCAAGCGCCGCACCTCCCAGAACATCGTCTGGGGAGGCGTCGCAGGCTGCCTCCAGGTCTTCATCGGCTGGTCCGCGGTCCGCGACGAGCTGGCCTGGGCGCCCTTCGTCCTCTTCCTGGTCCTCTTCTTCTGGACGCCGCCGCATTACTGGCCGCTGTCGATGAAGGTCAAGGACGACTACGAGCGCGTCGGCGTCCCGATGCTCCCGGTGGTCGCGGGCAACCAGGTCGTGGCCCGCCAGATCGTCCTCTACAGCTGGGTGATGGTGCTGACCTCCCTCACCCTGTGGTGGCCGCTGGGCGAGACGTCCTGGTTCTACCCCGTGGTGGCCGCGGTCCTCGGCGCCTTCTGGCTCAAGGAGGCGCATGCACTGCACTCCCGGGCCAAGGCCGGTCTGACCGGGGCCAAGCTCAAGGAGATGCGGCTCTTCCACTGGTCGATCACCTACGCCACGCTCCTCTTCGTCGCCGTGGCGATCGACCCCTTCCTCCACTAGCCCCTGCGGGCGGCTTTTGGGCGCCCTCTGCGTAGGGCGGTGCTTTTCAGGGGCGCGGGGAACGGCGCGCGCAACCCACCACGGCCGGTGGTCCGGCTCGGACCGAACTGCCCCTTTCGGCCGGTGGCGGCCCGCGCCCCGGTGGGGGCCGGTCGCGCAGTTCCCCGCGCCCCTGAAAAACGGTCACCCTCTGCGAAGAGGGCACCCACCCAGGGGCGCGGGGCTGTGTCCGATCTGCGGCTGGCGCCGCGTGGGCGCGTCACATGGCGACGGACCGCCACCACCTCGGGGGCGCGGGGCCGTGTCCGATCTGCGGCTGGCGCCGCGTGGGCGCGTCACATGGCGACGGACCGCCACCACCTCGGGGGCGCGGGGAACGGCGCGCGCAACCCACCACCGGCCGGTGGTCCGGCACGGACCGAACTGCCCCTTTCGGCCGGTGGCGACCCGCGCCCCGGGGAAAGCACCGCCCTACGCGGCGGGCACCCCGGGACGTGCAGACCTACCGGCGGGTAATGTGCTGCTCATGAGCGAGAAGAGTGAGGCACGCAGGGTCGGGCGGCTCGTCCGGGAGATCCGGAGGTTCGGGAAGGCCCATGGTGAGCTCGACGCCAGCGTCGAATACCTCGGCCAGCGGGGGGCGCGGATCGTGATGGTCGGGGAGGACGGGGCGTGGGGCGACCTCGTGGCGCCGACGTATGCCATGGCCCAGGAAGCAGCGCGCAGCGCGGACGTGGCCGTCAAGGACGACTTCGCCGGCGAGATGGCGGCCCGGGTGCGCACCGGGCGCTACGAGTGGCGGCGCATGGCCGGAACGCAGATCGGCGGCAGGGCCAACACCTGACGCCGCCGCCCACCGTTAGGACCATGGCAGGGTCGTGACGGACGCAGGGCGGCGGGAGGGCGGCGATGGCCGGGGTGCGGGGACACGTGGTGGACGCGTATTGCCACGGGGTGCTGCCCGGTGACCTGGGGATCGGCGCCTTCGAGGCCCGGCTGCCCGGCGCCGCGGCGCCGGGCACCACGCTCTTCGACAGCCCCGCGGGCTTCGCGGTACGCCGCTGGTGCCCGCCGCTGCTCGGCCTGGAGGCGCACTGCGCCCCGGCCCGCTATCTGGCCCGCCGCCGGGAGCTGGGCGCCTACGAGGCGGCCCGGCTGCTGCTGCGCGGCACCGGCATCCGGGCGTATCTGGTCGACACCGGCGAGCCGGGCGACCTGACCCCGCCCAAGGAGCTGGGCGCGGCGGGCGGCGCGGCGGCGTACGAGATCGTGCGGCTCGAACCGCTGGCCCAGCAGGTGGCCGACACGTCGGGCACGGTGGACGGTTTTCTGGCCAATCTCGCCCAGTCCGTGCACGGCGCCGCCTTCAGCGCCGTCGGCTTCTCCTGCGCCGCCGAGCCGCTGGGCGACGGCTGTGCGCCGACGCCGGCCGAGGTGCGGTGCGCGGCCGCGTACTGGCTGGCGAACCGGCGGGTCGGCGAGCGAGCGGCGGACCCGGTGCTGCTGCGCCATCTGCTGTGGCACGCGGTCGAGTCCGGCCTGCCGCTGGTGCTGCGGCACCGCCAGGACGGTCCCGGGCCCGCAGCGGTCGCGGCCTTCCTGCGGGCCACCGCGGGCCACGGCACGGACGTCGTGCTGCTGCCGGGGCCCGCGCACGAGAGCGCCGCCGCCCGGCTGGCCGCGGACCTGCCGCACGTCTGTCTGGCGATCGGCACCGACCCGGCCGCGGTGCTGGCCCGTGTCCCCTTCGGCAAGGTGCTCTACGCCGGGGGCGCGGTCGGGCTGCCCGAGCTGTACGTCACCGGGTCGCGCGGCTTCCTGGCCGCGCTGGACCGGGCGGTCGGCGAGCGGGTGGCGGCGGGGGAGTGGTCAGCGGCGGACGGACAGCGGGTCGCCGCCCTGGTCGCCGAGGGGAACGCGCGCCGCGTCTACCGGCTGCCTGACGACGCCGACCGACTCGGCGGCGGCCGCTGAGACCGCCCCCGGCTCGGTCCCGGGCTCGGCCTGCGGCCGCTCCCGGAAGGACAGCAGCACCCGCAGGGTCGCGATCCACACCAGGCAGGCGCCGAACATGTGCAGGTCGACCAGCGCCGCGGGCAGGTGGGTGAAGTACTGGACGTAGCCGATGACGCCCTGGCCCATCAGGACCGCGAACAGCTCGGCGGACCTGCGCTGGGGCCCGCGCGGCGCGTCCACCGCCCGCAGTACGAACCACAGCGCGGCGGTCAGCCCGACCACCACCCAGGCGAAGTCGGCGTGCAGCTGGGCGATCGTCCGCCAGTCGACGTCGATGCGCTGCACCTTGTGCGCGGCGCTGGAGTCGCCCGGGTGCGGGCCCGCCCCGGTGACCAGGGTGCCCACCACGATCAGCGCCGCGGCGGCGCCGGCCAGCAGCTGCCCCAGCTGCCGCACCGGCTTGCCCACCAGGGGCCGCGGCGGGGCGTCGCCTTCCGCGACCCGCTGCCAGGTCAGCACCGCGACGGTGATGAGCGCCGCGGAGAGCAGGAAGTGCAGCGACACCACGTAGGGGTTGAGCTTGGTGAGCACGGTCAGGCCGCCCCACACCGCGTTGCCCACCACGACCCAGAACTGCGCCCAGGCCAGCCGGTAGAGGCCGGTGCGGTGGGGCCGCATCGCGCGGATCGCCACGATGGCCCAGCCGACGGCGGCGCACAGGACGTAGGTCAGCATGCGGTTGCTGATCTCGATCGCGTGGTGGACGCCCATCTCGCGGGTGCCGAGCAGGCTGTCGCCGCTGCACGTCGGCCAGGTGGGGCAGCCGAGGCCGGACGCGGTCAGCCGGACCGCGCCGCCGGTGATCACGATGACCACCGACATCACCAGGGCGGCGAGCGTCGCCCGGCGGACCGTGACCGGGTCCGGGGTGTACCGGGCGGCGATCCAGGCGAACGGGTTTCGCGCGATTTCGGGGAGCTTGGGCACGGGGACATGGTAGGCGCCGGCCTTGTGCGCGTTTTCACGAGGGGTGTGCGCCATGGCGGGCCCGCGGCTCGGCGGGGGAGCCGGGGGCGCTACTCCCAGCGGAAGAAGCGGCCCGCGGCCGCCAGCCCGACCGCCGCCCACACCGCGAGGATGCCCAGGTCGCCCCACGGCATCGCGGCGCCGTGCTGGAGCACGTCGCGCAGGCCGTCGGACAGGGCGGAGACCGGCAGCAGCTCCAGCGCCGACCGCACCGGGCCGGGGAATTTGTCCATCGGCACGATCACCCCGCCGCCGACCAGCAGCAGCAGGAAGACCAGGTTCGCCGCCGCCAGCGTCGCCTCGGCCTTCAGGGTGCCCGCCATGAGCAGCCCGAGTCCGGAGAAGGCGGCGGTGCCGAGCAGCAGCAGGACCAGCACCGCCAGCGGGTTGCCGTGCGGCGACCAGCCGAGCGCGAAGGCGATCACCGTCAGCAGCACGATCTGGAGCAGCTCGGTGACCAGCACCGAGCAGGTCTTCGCGGCCAGCAGCGCCCAGCGCGGCAGCGGCGAGGCGCCCAGCCGCTTCAGCACGCCGTAGCGCCGCTCGAAGCCGGTGGCGATGGCCTGCCCGGTGAAGGCGGTGGAGAGCACCGCGAGCGCCAGGATGCCGGGGGTCAGGAAGTCCACCGACTTGCCGGCGCCGGTGTCCACGATGTCGACGCCGCTGAAGACCACCAGCAGCAGCGCCGGGATGACCACCGTCAGCAGCAGCTGCTCGCCGTTGCGCAGCAGCATCCTCGTCTCCAGGACGGCCTGGGCGCGGATCATCGCGGGTGTGCGGGCGGCGCCGGGCGACGGGGTGAAGGACCCGGCCGCGTAGGCCGACCCCGTGCTGGTGTCCGTGGCGGTCATCGGCGCAGCTCCCTGCCGGTCAGTTCCAAGAAGACGTCCTCCAGGGTGCGGCGCTCCACCGCGAGCCGGTCGGGCATGACGCCGTGCTGGGCGCACCAGGAGGCGACGGTGGCCAGCAGTTGCGGGTCGACCTTCCCCTCGATGCGGTAGCTGCCGGGGCTCAGCTCGGCGGCCAGGCTGTCCACGGGCAGCGCCTTGAGCAGCGACGCCAGGTCCAGGCCGGGCCGTCCGGAGAAGCGCAGGGTGCCCTCGGCGCCGCCGCGGCACAGCTCCTCCGGGGTGCCGCGGGCTATGGACCGGCCGCCGTCGATGATCACGACCTGGTCGGCGAGCTGCTCGGCCTCGTCCATGAAGTGCGTGGTCAGCACGACGGTGGCGCCGTCCGCCCGCAACTCGCGGACCAGGTCCCAGGTGGCGTGCCTGGCCTGCGGGTCGAGGCCGGCGGTGGGCTCGTCGAGGAAGACCAGCTCGGGCCGGCCGACCACGGCCATCGCCAGCGCGAGCCGCTGCTGCTGGCCGCCGGACAGCCGCCGGTAGGCCGTACGGCCGCAGGACTCCAGGCCGAGGCGTTCGATGAGCAGTGCCGGGTCGATGGGGTGGGCGTGCAGCGAGGCCGTGTGCCGCAGCATCTCCTCGGCGTGCGCGCCGGGGTAGACCCCGCCGGCCTGGAGCATCACGCCGATCCTGGGCCGCAGCTGCGCGCCCTGGGTGACCGGGTCGAGCCCGAGCACCCTGACACGGCCGCCGTCGGGGCGCCGGTAGCCCTCGCAGACCTCGACGGTGGTGGTCTTCCCCGCGCCGTTGGGGCCGAGCACGGCGGTGACGCTGCCGTAGGGCACCGCGAGGTCGAGGCCGTCGACCGCGGCCCTGGTCCCGTACCGCTTGACCAGAGCGGTCACCTCGACCGCGGGCTCGATTCGCATGCGCACGAGTCTAGGGAGCCGTGGCGGCGGTTTTGGCGGCAGGGCGGAATTAGGTGACCCTAAGTGATGCAGCACACCGTGTCCGGCGGCCGGGCCGCTTGCCCGTGCCTGATGAATTACGCAACAATGGGGTTGTGAAATACGTCGGTGGTGCCGCTCAAGGGGCGGCGGAGGAGCAGACGACCGGGGAGCGGCGCACCCGCAACCGGGTCGCCCGGTCCATCCTGGACCACGGACCCTCCACCGCCGCCGACCTGGCGCAGCGGCTGGGCCTGACCCAGGCCGCCGTCCGCCGCCATCTGGACGCACTCGTCGCGGACAATACCGTCGAGCCCCGCGACCAGCGGGTCTACGGGCACCGCGGCCGCGGCAGACCCGCCAAGGTCTTCGCACTGACCGACTGCGGCCGGGACGCGTTCGACCAGGCCTACGACGTACTCGCCGCCGACGCGCTGCGCTGGATCGCCGAGTCCGCCGGGGGAGGGCCGGACGGCCAGGCCGCCGTGTCGGCTTTCGCCCGAGCCCGCGTCGCTGCGCAGGCCGAGCGCTACCGTGCGATCGTGGACGCGGCGGCCCCCGAGGACCGCACCCGGGCACTTGCCCGTGCGCTGTCCGCCGACGGGTACGCTGCGACGACCCGCAGCGCCCCGGGACCCGCGGGGGAGCAGCTGTGCCAGCACCACTGCCCGGTCGCCCATACGGCCGAGCAGTTCCCTGAGCTGTGCGAGGCGGAGGCCGAGGTCTTCTCCCGCCTGCTCGGGACGCATGTCCAGCGGCTGGCCACCATCGCGCACGGCGACGGCGTATGCACCACCTTCGTCCCGAAGGCCCCGCACCCCACCGGCCAGGACAGCGACGCCCGACCGGCGCAACCCCAGACCCCGACCACCGACCAGGCATCTGCCAGCAAGTCCGGGAGGAACCCCGCATGACTGCTCCCACGGAGACCACTCACCCGGAGCTCGAAGGCATCGGCACGTACGAGTACGGCTGGGCCGACTCCGACGTCGCGGGCGCGGCCGCACAGCGCGGCCTGTCCGAGGCCGTCGTCCGTGACATCTCCGCGAAGAAGTCCGAGCCCGAGTGGATGCTCAAGCTCCGGCTCAAGGGTCTGCGGCTGTTCGACAAGAAGCCCATGCCCACCTGGGGCTCGGACCTGTCCGGCATCGACTTCGACAACATCAAGTACTTCGTGCGGTCCACCGAGAAGAAGGCGGAGTCCTGGGAGGACCTGCCCGAGGACATCAAGAACACCTACGACAAGCTCGGCATCCCCGAGGCGGAGAAGCAGCGCCTCGTCGCCGGTGTCGCGGCGCAGTACGAGTCCGAGGTCGTCTACCACCAGATCCGCGAGGACCTGGAGGAGCAGGGCGTCATCTTCCTGGACACCGACACCGCGCTGCGCGAGCACCCCGAGCTCTTCCAGGAGTATTACGGCACGGTCATCCCGGCCGGCGACAACAAGTTCGCGTCGCTGAACACGGCGGTGTGGTCCGGCGGTTCGTTCATCTACGTGCCGAAGGGCGTGCACGTCGACATCCCGCTGCAGGCCTACTTCCGCATCAACACCGAGAACATGGGCCAGTTCGAGCGGACGCTGATCATCGTCGACGAGGACGCGTACGTCCACTACGTCGAGGGCTGCACCGCGCCGATCTACAAGTCCGACTCGCTGCACTCGGCGGTCGTCGAGATCATCGTGAAGAAGGGCGGCCGCTGCCGCTACACGACGATCCAGAACTGGTCGAACAACGTCTACAACCTGGTGACCAAGCGCGCCGTCGCCTACGAGGGCGCCACGATGGAGTGGGTCGACGGCAACATCGGCTCCAAGGTCACCATGAAGTACCCGGCGGTCTACCTGATGGGTGAGCACGCCAAGGGCGAGACGCTGTCCATCGCCTTCGCCGGCGAGGGCCAGCACCAGGACGCCGGCGCCAAGATGGTGCACATGGCGCCGAACACCTCGTCCAACATCGTCTCCAAGTCGGTGGCCCGCGGCGGCGGCCGCACCTCCTACCGCGGCCTCATCGAGATCGGCGAGGGCTCGGCCGGATCGAAGTCGAACGTGCTGTGCGACGCGCTGCTGATCGACACGATCTCCCGCTCGGACACCTACCCGTACGTGGACGTCCGCGAGGACGACGTGTCGATGGGCCACGAGGCGACCGTCTCCAAGGTCTCCGACGACCAGCTCTTCTACCTGATGAGCCGCGGCATGACCGAGTTCGAGGCCATGGCGATGATCGTGCGCGGCTTCGTCGAGCCGATCGCCAAGGAGCTCCCGATGGAGTACGCCCTGGAGCTGAACCGCCTGATCGAGCTGCAGATGGAGGGCGCCGTGGGCTAGCCGCCCCGGCCTCCCCCTCGTCCACCATCCCCCCGGCTGAACCGGTGAGCGAGCCAAAGGCCGCGCCGGTGTCGAAAGGGAGAACGCGCGGAGGTCGCGAGGAACGAGCGACCGAGCACGATCGACCGTCGACACCGGATCGAAGCGGCCGGAGGCGAGCGAACACAACAAGGCAGAGAGAGAGCTGTACGACAAGCCATGGCTGACAACACCCCTGCGGGCAGCACCACGGATGGTGCCATCACGGTGGGGCATCCCGCCGACGCCCGGGTCAGCGCGGCCCCGTCCTACGACGTGGCCGACTTCCCGGTGCCGCACGGCCGCGAGGAGGAGTGGCGCTTCACTCCGCTGGAACGGCTGCGCGGTCTGCACGACGGCACCGCCGAGGCCACCGGCGCCCTGCGGGTCGAGGTGACCGCCCCCGACGGCGTCACGGTGCAGACCGTGGACCGCACCGACCCGCGGGTCGGCAGGGCGGGCAAGCCGGTCGACCGGGTCGCCGCCCAGGCGTACAGCTCCTTCGAGAAGGCCTCGGTCGTCAGCATCCCCAAGGAAGCGATCCTGACCGAGCCGGTCAGGATCGCCGTGCACGGCGAGGGCGGCACCGTCTACGGCCACCAGGTGGTCGAGGTCGGCGCCTTCGCCGAGGCCGTCGTGGTCATCGACCACACCGGTGACTCCGTCATGGCGGGCAATGTCGAGTACCTGGTGGGCGACGGCGCCAAGCTCACCGTGGTCTCCGTGCAGGACTGGGACGACACCGCCGTGCACGCCGCCCAGCACACCGCGCTGATCGGCCGGGACGCCACCTTCAAGTCCGTGGTCGTCACCTTCGGCGGCGACCTGGTCCGGCTGAGCCCGCGGGTCGTCTACGGCGCCCCCGGCGGCGAGGCCGAGATGTACGGGCTGTACTTCACCGACGAGGGCCAGCACCAGGAGCACCGGCTCTTCATCGACCACGACACCCCGCACTGCCGGTCCAACGTGGCCTACAAGGGCGCGCTCCAGGGCCAGGACGCCCACGCGGTGTGGATCGGCGACGTGCTGATCCAGGCCGCGGCCGAGGGCACCGACACCTACGAGCTGAACCGGAACCTCGTCCTCACCGACGGCGCCCGGGTCGACTCGGTGCCGAACCTGGAGATCGAGACCGGCGAGATCGTCGGCGCGGGACACGCCTCGGCGACCGGCCGCTTCGACGACGAGCAGCTCTTCTACCTGCAGTCCCGCGGCATCCGCGACGAGGACGCCCGCCGCCTGGTGGTCCGCGGCTTCTTCGGCGAGCTGGTGCAGCAGATCGGCCTGCCCGACCTCGAAGAGCGGCTGATGGCGAAGATCGACGCCGAACTGGAGGCGTCCGTCGGATGACCGCCACCGACTCGTACGTACGCGTCTGCGCGCTCGGGGACCTCGCCGAGGACACCCCGCAGCGCGTCGAGATCGACGGTGTGCCGGTCTCCGTGGTCCGTACCGCGGGCGATGTCTTCGCGATCAACGACATCTGCTCGCACGCCAACGTCTCGCTCTCCGAGGGCGAGGTCGAGGACTGCCAGATCGAGTGCTGGCTGCACGGGTCGAGTTTCGACCTGCGCACCGGCAAGCCGTCCGGGCTGCCCGCCACGCGGCCCGTCCCCGTATACCCCGTCAAGATCGTTGGGGACGACGTGCTCGTCTCCGTCACCCAGGAGTCCTGAGTCACCCATGGCCACGCTTGAAATCAACGACCTGCGCGTCACCGTCGAAGCCGACAACTCCACCAAGGAGATCCTCAAAGGCGTCGACCTGACCGTGAAGCAGGGCGAGACCCACGCCATCATGGGCCCCAACGGCTCCGGCAAGTCCACGCTCGCGTACTCGCTGGCCGGACACCCCAAGTACACCGTCACCGGCGGCACCGTCACCCTCGACGGTGAGGACGTGCTGGCGATGACCGTGGACGAGCGGGCCAGGGCCGGCCTCTTCCTCGCCATGCAGTACCCGGTCGAGGTGCCCGGGGTGTCCGTCTCCAACTTCCTGCGCACCTCCGCCACCGCCATCCGCGGCGAGGCCCCCAAGCTGCGCACCTGGGTGAAGGAGGTCAGGGAGGCCATGGAGCGGCTGAACATGGACCCCGCCTTCGCCGAGCGCAATGTCAACGAGGGCTTCTCCGGCGGTGAGAAGAAGCGCCACGAGATCCTGCAGCTCGAACTGCTCAAGCCGCATATCGCGATCCTCGACGAGACCGACTCCGGCCTCGACGTGGACGCGCTGCGCGTGGTCTCCGAGGGCGTCAACCGGGTCCGCGAGGGCGGCGAGGTCGGCACCCTGCTGATCACCCACTACACGCGCATCCTGCGGTACATCAAGCCCGACTTCGTCCACGTCTTCGCGGCCGGCCGCATCGCCGAGTCCGGCGGCGCCGAACTGGCCGACAAGCTGGAGGAAGAGGGCTACGAGTCCTACGTGAAGGGCGGCCCCGTGAGCGGAGCGAACTCAGAGGGGAATGTCGCGTGACCGCTGCCGGCCGGGCGCTCCCCGGCCTCCTCGACACCGAGGCGATCCGCAAGGACTTCCCCGCGCTGGACCGGCTGGTCCACGACGGGAAGAAGCTGGTGTACCTGGACAACGCGGCGACCTCGCAGAAGCCGCGCCAGGTGCTCGACACCCTCAACTCCTACTACGAGCGGTCCAACGCCAACGTGCACCGCGGTGTGCACGTGCTCGCCGAGGAGGCCACCGCGCTGTACGAAGGCGCCCGCGACAAGGTCGCCGCCTTCATCAACGCGCCCAGCCGCGACGAGGTGATCTTCACCAAGAACGCCTCGGAGTCGCTGAACCTGGTGGCGAACATGCTCGGCTGGGCCGATGAGCCCTACCGGGTGGACCGCGAGACCGAGATCGTCATCACCGAGATGGAGCACCACTCCAACATCGTGCCGTGGCAGCTGCTCTCGCAGCGCACCGGCGCGACGCTGAAGTGGTTCGGCCTGACCGACGACGGGCGGCTCGACCTGTCCGACATCGAGCAGGTCATCACCGAGAAGACGAAGATCGTCTCCTTCGTGCTGGTCTCCAACATCCTCGGCACCGTCAACCCGGTCGAGGCCATCGTGCGCCGCGCCCAGGACGTCGGCGCGCTGGTGCTGATCGACGCCTCGCAGGCCGCCCCGCACATGGCGCTCGACGTGCAGGCGCTCGGCGCCGACTTCGTGGCCTTCACCGGCCACAAGATGGTCGGCCCGACCGGCATCGGGGTGCTGTGGGGCCGCCAGGAGCTGCTGGAGGACCTGCCGCCCTTCCTGGGCGGCGGCGAGATGATCGAGACCGTCTCGATGCACTCCTCCACCTACGCCCCCGCGCCGCACAAGTTCGAGGCCGGCACCCCGCCGATCGCCCAGGCCATCGGGCTCGGCGCGGCCGTGGACTACCTGACCGCGATCGGTATGGACAAGATCGCCGCGCACGAGCACGCGCTGACCGAGTACGCGCTTGAGCGGTTGCACGAGATCCCCGACCTGCGGATCATCGGTCCTGAGACGTCGCTGGACCGGGCCGCCGCGATCTCCTTCGTGCTGGGCGACATCCACCCGCACGACGTCGGCCAGGTGCTCGACGAGCAGGGCATCGCGGTCCGGGTCGGCCACCACTGCGCCCGGCCGGTCTGCCTGCGGTACGGAATTCCCGCGACCACCCGGGCGTCGTTCTATCTGTATTCCACCCCGGCCGAGGTCGACGCCCTGGCCGAGGGCCTGGAACAGGTCAGGAACTTCTTCGGGTGATGATGGTGGTGCTGCTGTGAAGCTCGACTCGATGTACCAGGACGTGATCCTGGACCATTACAAGCACCCGCACGGGCGGGGCCTGCGCGACGGCCAGTCCGAGGTGCACCACGTCAACCCCACCTGCGGTGACGAGATCACCCTGCGGGTGCGGCTGGACGGCACCGTCATCGGCGACGTGTCGTACGAGGGCCAGGGCTGTTCGATCAGCCAGGCCAGTGCCTCGGTCCTGAACGACCTGCTGGTCGGCAAGGACGTGGCGGACGCGCAGAAGATCCAGGAGACCTTCCTGGAGCTGATGCAGTCCCGCGGGCGGATCGAGCCCGACGAGGCGATGGAGGAGGTGCTGGAGGACGCGGTCGCGTTCGCCGGCGTCTCGAAGTACCCGGCGCGGGTCAAGTGCGCGCTGCTGAGCTGGATGGCCTGGAAGGACGCCACGGCGAAGGCCCTGTCCGGCACCACACCCGAGGAGACCGCATGACTGACAGCACCGACGTCGCTCTCAAGCCGGCCTCCGAGGAGGAGATCCGCGAGGCGCTCTACGACGTGGTCGACCCCGAGCTGGGCATCGACGTCGTCAACCTGGGCCTGATCTACGGCATCCACGTCGACGACACCAACGTCGCGACCCTCGACATGACCCTCACCTCCGCCGCCTGCCCGCTCACCGACGTGATCGAGGAGCAGGCCCAGACGGCGACGGAGGGCATCGTCAGCGCCCTGAAGATCAACTGGGTCTGGATGCCGCCGTGGGGCCCGGAGAAGATCACCGACGACGGGCGCGACCAGCTGCGTGCCCTGGGCTTCAACGTCTGACGGTCCGCTCCCGCGAGCCCCGGCCCTGCCGGCGGCGCGAGCGGTGCGTCTCAAGCGCGCGGGCACGCACACCGGCCGGTCCGGGCAGGATCGCCCGGACCGGCCGGTGTGGGGGTCCCGGTACAGCGCAGTCCTCCCCTCCCCTGGGGCCAGTGGCTCCGGACTGCGTCGAACCGGGGGTCTTGGGTGGCCTCAGGTCGGCTCGCGCACCGACGTGAGCGGATCGGCGGGCAGGGAGCCGGGCGGGCTCGCGGGCCGGCGCCTGGTGGCGCCCTTCTCGCGGATGACCAGGGCCAGCAGGCCGGCCGCCAGGCAGACCACCCCCGCGACGACGAAGACGATGTCGACGGCGTGGATGAACACGCCCACCGCGGAGCGGTACTGGGCGGGCGGCAGATGCTTCAGCACGCCAGGGTCCAGATTGCCGTCGATGTCCGCGGCGCCCGCCGCACCCGACGGGTGGGCGTCCAGGTAGCGGGCCACGATGGTGCTGTAGAGCGCGAAGCCGAACGCGGTGCCGAGCTGCTGGCTGGAACGCAGTGAGGTGGTCGCGACCCCGAGGTCCGCGGTGTCCACCGAACTCTGGCTGTCGGCGATCAGTCCGCCCAGCGTCGGGCCGAGCGCCGATGTCGCGGCCGCCGCGGACGTGTCCAAGAAGACCGTCTTCAACTACTTCCCCGCCATGGAGGACCTGGTCTTCCACCCGATCCGCGACCACGTGGACGAAGCCGCGCAGGTGGTCAGGTCGCGGGAGCCCGGCGAGTCGCCGCTGGCCGCGCTGCACCGCCGCTTCATGGCCGGGCTCGCCTCCGGCGACCCGAACACCGGGCTCGCCGACTACCCCGAATTCCTGGACTTCCAGCGCATGGTCACGCGGACGCCCAGCCTCAAGCTGCGGCTGATGGAGCAGTGGGTCAGGAGCGAGGACAGCCTCGCCCAGGCGCTCGCCGAGGCCCTGGGTGTCGCGCCGGACGGCGTCGTGCCGCGGGTGCTCGCCTGCCAGGTCGTCGCGACGCAGCGCACCTTGACCGTGCGCAATGTCGAGCGGATGCTCGCCGGCGAGCGCCCCGCCGACGTGCTGGCGCGGTGTGCGGCCGAGGCGGACGAGGGCTTCGGCCTGCTGGAGAAAGCCCTGCCCTGACCCGGGTGCGGGCCTGCCCCGAAGCTCGGGGGGAAACCGGTTACATCCGGGGGTCAAAGAGCGTTGACGTGGGCCGATCGGGTTGCGAAGGTGGTCGCGACATCGACTTCTGGAGGGGCGGTCCACATGGGCGGCGGCAAGGACGGCGGGTCGGCACGCGCCGAGATGCGGGCGTACGCGACCGAACTGGCCGACGCGCTGCCGCCGTACGCCACCGCGGGCGGCGCCCGTATCCGGCTCGGCGTCAACATCGCGCACCACGACGACACCGCCGCCGACCTGGAGGGCTACGCCCGCCCCCTGTGGGGCCTGGCCCCGCTGGCCGCAGGCGGCGGCGACTTCGGGCACTGGGACGTGTGGGCGCGCGGCCTGGCCGCGGGCACCGACCCCGGGCACCCCGGATACTGGGGCGCCCCCGAGGGGATCGACCAGCGCACCGTCGAGTCCGCCGCCTTCGGCTTCGCCCTGGCACTGGCGCCCGAGCAGCTCTGGGACCCGCTCAGCGGCCCGGAGAAGGACCGGGTCGGCGCCTGGCTCACCCGCTTCCTGACCGCCGACACCCCGGACAACAACTGGAACTTCTTCCCCGTCATGGTCTCCCTCGGCCTGGACAGGGTCGGCTACGCCCACGACCGCGACGCCCGGCACGCCCGCCTGGAGCGCCTGGAGACCTACGCGCTGGCCGACGGCTGGTACAGCGACGGGCCCACCGAGCAGCGCGACTACTACATCCCCTGGGCCATGCACTTCTACGGCCTGATCTACGCGGCCCTGGCCGGCGGGGAGGACCCGGCGCGCACCGCCCGCTTCCGGCAGCGGGCCGGCGAATTCGCCCTCGGCTTCCGGCACTGGTTCGCCGACGACGGCTCCGCCGTGCCCTACGGGCGCAGCCTCACCTACCGCTTCGCCCAGGGGTCCTTCTGGGGCGCGCTCGGCTATGCCGACGTCGGCGCGCTGCCCGCCGGCGAGGTCAAGGGCCTGCTGATGCGGCACCTGCGCTGGTGGCGCGACCGTTCCGCCGCGACCTCGCCCGACGGCCTGCTGAGCATCGGCTACGGCTACCCGCAGCCCGCCGTCGCCGAGCAGTACAACGGACCGGCGTCGCCCTACTGGGCGATGAAGGCCTTCCTGCCGCTCGCACTGCCCGCAGCCCACCGCTTCTGGGCCGCCGACGAGCAGCCGCCGCCCGACCTGCCCGACACCCTCGTGCAACCGCCCGCCGGCGCCGTCCTGCTGCGCTCCGGCGGCGACGTGACCCTGCTCAGCGGGCGCCAGCACAACACCTGGGCGCGCGGCGGCCCGGCCAAATACGCCAAGTTCGCCTACTCCACCCGCTTCGGCTTCAGCCTGCCCGTCGGCGACCTGGGCCTCGTGCCCGGGGCGTACGACTCGGTGCTCGCCCTCAGCGACGACGAGGGCGACGAACCGGTGCACTTCCGGGTGCGGGAGACCTGCGAGGACCCGGCCGCCTCGGGCGACGGCATCGAGGAGGACGGCACCGTCCGCAGCACCTGGCGGCCGTGGGCCGACGTGGAGATCACCACCTGGCTGACCGCCGCCGCGCCCTGGCACCTGCGCACCCACCGCATCCGCACCGGGCGCGCCCTGCACACCGCCGAGGGCGGCTTCGCCGTCGACCGCGACGGCGGCACCGCCGACCGGGAGGAGGGCGCGGGCCGGGCGCTGGCCGTCAGCGCGGGCGGCGACCTCAGCGGCCTCGTCGACCTGGCCCCCGACGACGGCGCCCTCCCGCGCGAGGGCCGGGTGATCGAGCCGCTGCCCGGCACCAACGTCCTCGCCCGCCGCACCGCCCTGCCCACCCTGGTCGGCCAACTCCCGCCGGGCGAGCACTGGTTGCGCTGCGCCGTGCTGGGCACGGGCCCGGCGGGCGCCACCGCCTGGCAGGACCCCCCGCCGGCCCCGCGCCACTGACCCCCTCAGGCCTCCAACGGGTGCCCCGTCGTGGCGTCCACATGGTCGGGGACCTCGTCGTGGCTGTCCCCGACCGTCAGGGTGCCGGTCGGCTCGAAGAGCAGGATCGACGCGCCCGACGGCGACGACGGCCGGTGCCCGGTGCCCCGAGGCACGGTGAAGACCGAGCCGCGGGGGAGCAGCACCTCGCGCTCGCCGTCCGGTTCGCGCAGCTCGATCCGCAACTCGCCGTCCAGGACCAGGAAGAACTCGTCGGTGCTGTCGTGGGTGTGCCACACGTGCTCGCCCGCGACCTTCGCGACCCGTACGTCGTAGTCGTTGACGCGGGTGACGATACGCGGGCTCCACAGGTCGTCGAAGGTCGCCAAAGCAGCGGCAAGGGCTGTCGGTTCAGTGCGCATGCCTCATTTTCACCCGGCCCGCGGGACCGGCGGGAGCGATCACGCCCATCCGCTCCCACCGCCTCGAACGCCGAGCCGGACCTCCTCCCCACGGGTGGGCGGAGGTGCGCGACCGGTCCGGCGCCCCCCGGCGGGCCACGATGCGGCCGGCCGGCCGCGAGGCCCTGCACCGCAGCGCCGTCCACCTCACCCGCGGCACCACCCCCGCGCTGCTCCAGGACCTGGCCCTTCCCCGCACGCTGCTGCCGCCGCAGGCCCGCGGGCCGCTGCCGGGCGCGGGCGCGCTCACCGCGGCCGGGGTGTCCGTCCTCGCGGTCCCCGACTGCGGGCACCACGTCGTGCGGGACGATCCCGTGGGCTTCGCCCGCGCCGGCGCCGCGGGCGCTCGCCGCGCGGGCGCACCCGCGGCGGGCCGGGTGCACGGATGGTCCGGCGACGCGTTAGCGTCATGCGTATGAATGACTCCCGTGCCTCCGGCGCCATCGGCGTCGGACTTGCGACCGTCGCCGACGACGGCACCGTGCTCGACACCTGGTACCCCGCCCCGCAGCTCGCCGCGGAGCCGGGCCCCGCGGGCACCGCGCGGCTGACCGCCGAGGAGGCCGCGCAGGCCCTGGGGAGCGCGGCCCCCGCCGCGCTGGGTCCCGACCCGCGCCGCGGCGTCGAGGTGGTCGCCGTCAGGACCACCATCGCCTCCACCGACGACAAGCCGCTGGACGCGCACGACGCGTACCTGCGGCTGCACCTGCTCAGCCACCGCCTGGTCCGCCCCAACGAGCAGAACCTCGAAGGGCTGTTCGGTGTGCTGGCGAACGTCGCCTGGACCTCGATCGGCCCGGTCCCGGTCCCGAACCTGGATGCCGCCCGGCTCGCCGCCCGCGCCGAGGGCCTGCACCTGTCCGTCCACGGCGTCGACAAATTCCCCCGGATGACGGACTACGTCGCACCGGCCGGCGTCCGTATCGCCGACGCCGACCGCGTCCGGCTCGGCGCGCACCTCGCCGAAGGCACCACCGTCATGCACGAGGGCTTCTGCAACTTCAACGCCGGCACCCTGGGCACCTCCATGGTCGAGGGCCGCATCTCGCAGGGCGTGGTCATCGGCGACGGCTCCGACATCGGCGGCGGCGCGTCCATCATGGGCACGCTGTCCGGCGGCGGTACGCAGATCGTCTCGGTCGGCGAACGCTGCCTGCTCGGCGCGGAGTCGGGCCTGGGCATCGCCCTCGGCGACGACTGCGTGATCGAGGCCGGCCTCTACGTCACCGCGGGCACCCGGGTGACGCTGCCCGACGGCGAGATCGTCAAGGCCGTCGAGCTGTCCGGCGGCGACAACCTGCTCTTCCGCCGCAACTCCACCACCGGCAAGGTGGAGGTGCTCCAGCGCACCGGCTCCTGGGGGGGCCTCAACGCGGTGCTGCACAGCCACAACTGACGTCGTACGTCCCCCGGTTGCGGTCAGCTGTACATGGAGTCCAGACCGTAACCGGGGCCGTAGTAGGCCTCCAGCTCCGCGAGGTCCTCGCCCTTGCGGTCCTGCGCGTGCGCGATCGCGGCCCGGGAGGGCGCCGCGTCCGGCCGCCAGCCCTCCGGCCTCCACAGGGCGCTGCGCAGGAAGGCCTTCGAGCAGTGGTAGAAGACCTCCTCGACGTCCACCAGCACCGCCAGCGACGGGCGATGCCCCTCGACCGTCATCCGGTCGAAGAAGTCCGCGTCCCGCACGAGCCGGGCCCGCCCGTTGATCCGCAGCGTGTCGCCGCGGCCGGGGACCAGGAAGATCAGCCCGACCCGCGGATTGCCCAGGATGTTGCGGAAGCCGTCCGCCCTGCGGTTGCCCGGCCGCTCCGGCACCGCGATCGTCCGCTCGTCCAGCACGAGCGTGAACCCGGCGGGGTCGCCCTTCGGCGACACGTCGCACGACCCGTCCGCCCCGGCTGTCGCCATCAGCAGGAACGGTGAGGCCGCCAGCCACGCCCGGTCCATCGCGTCCAACTCCCGCCGAACCTTGGCCGCGTTCCGCGCGGTCGGCTCCCCGACCACCTCGCGCAACTCGGCCTCGCTGCTGATCTCCCGCATTCCGCCACCCCCGGCGCCGCCCTGTCCCTCGACCCTACCTGCGGTCTTGCCCCGCGAGGGGGCGCCCGACGCGTACGCGCTCAGCGCCGCCGCGGCCCGCCGCGCAGCGAGGAGACGACGAGCCGGCCGTAGCGCGTGGTGAGCGCGGCCGCCGTCGCGCCGAGCGACGCGGTCAGGGCGAATGCCAGGTGCCACGGGTCGGAGTCGCCGAGCACCTGCAGGACGGACAGCGCGGTGCCGAGCGGCAGCCCGAGGACGGTCAGCACGCCGAGCGCCCCGGCGATCTGCTGGCTCTCCTGGGTCTGCACCAGCCGCGCGTAGTCCGCGGCCTCGGCGAGGATCAACTCGAAGCGCTCAGGCAGCCGGTGCTTGTCCTGGAAGGCGAGCAGCAGGCCGTTGGCGGGGCCGTGGGCACTGAGGTGCTGGCGCCAGTACGTACTGCGGAAGTGCGCGATGCGCTGTTCGAGCGCGGCGACCCGGCGGGCGAGGCCGGGGCCCTCGAAGACGGCGGACAGGTCGTCGGTCAGCTCGTCGACGTGGTTGCGCTGGACGGTGCCCAGCAGCAGCGCGTCGAGGTAGACCGTACGCGCGTTGTGCGCGGCCCAGTCGTAGAAGTCGCCGGGGCCGGTGTCGGCCCGGTGGCCGAGGAAGGCGGCGCCCTGGCGCAGGACGAGCGCGCTCCAGTCCGCCGATATCCGCCGGACCTCCGCCCGGTGGGCCGGCACGGACTCCGGGGCCGCCGGAATGTCGTCCGGCACCGCTCGCGACGCGAGCGAACGCAGGAACTCGTCCGCTTCCGGAGGGACTTCCCCGGTCGCCGCGTCGCGCAGGGCCAGCGGGCCGAGTGCCGGGCCCGGGGCCACGAAGGCCACGGTGTACGGCCGCGACAGCGCGAACGGCGCCGCGGCGGCCGTGGTGTCCGCCACCCCGCTCAGCAGCGCCGCCGGCGCCAGCGCTCCCGCGAGCGGGTCGGACCGCCCGGCCTGCCGCCGGTGGCTGACGGCCCGCAGCAGCGGCATGATCGGCGTGCCGTCGGCGACGGTGAAGTGCAGTACCGCGAGGGCCTGCTGGGCGGCCCTCGCGGTGGGCGTACGCAGCAGCTCCATCCCGTCGAGGCGCAATGCCCCCTCCGAGCGGGACTCCCACGTGTGCCACCGGCGGTCGTACAGTGCGCGGGCCGCCGCGGTCGTGAACAACCCCCGCCGCCGGTCCGCGTCAGCGGCCTGCCCGCCCACCTCGAAGGGCAGCGGCCCCGCCGCCCACGGCGGATCCGCCCCCAGCCCGACCGGCACCACGACGGCCACGTGCTGCCGCGTCCCCACCGCGGCGCCTTGCGCCACCGACGCATGGCGCCTCCGCGCGTCACTCCCCCCACTCACCCCCGTACCTTCCCGCGCCGACGCCCGGCACGCAATCCACGCCCCCCTTGCGCCGGGGATGCGCTTCCGCCGGCCGCGGGGGCTTGCGGGGGTGCCCCGTGCGCGGGGCGGTGCTCTTCGGGGGCGTGGGGAACGGTGCGATCAGCCCCTGCTGGGCGTGTGGGTCGTCACCGGTTGTGAGGGGCTGTTCGGTCGGTGCCGGGCCGCCGGCTGGTGGGTGGTTGCGCGCGCAGTTCCTCGCGCCCCTGGGTGGGGCCCCCTTGCCGGAAGGGAGCGGCGTGCCTTCGCGCGGTAGCGGTAGGGCGGCCCCTTGCTCGGGGGTGCGGGGAATGGTGCGATCAGCCCCTGCTGGGCGTGTGGGCGTCACCGGTCGTGAGGGGCTGTTCGGTCGGTGCCGGGCCACCGGCTGGTGGGTGGTTGCGCGCGCAGTTCCTCGCGCCCCTGGGTGGGGCCCCCTTGCCGGAAGGGAACGGCGTGCCCCACCGCGACCGGGGGAAGCGTGCCCCCTGCGGGAGGGGAACCGAACAGCCCCGCGGCAGCGGATGGGCACCCCCTTGCCGGAAGGGAACCGCACGCCCCCCCGCGCGGTAGCGGATGCGCACCCCCTGCGGAAGGGGAGGCGGGGGCGGGGAGGGCCTACGCTGAGTGGGGCGGGCGGCGCGGGCCGCTCGCGTCGTCGAGCCCGACGTGTCGAATGGGAGCTGTCCCGATGTCCGCAAGTCCTCTCGTCCTGCCGCCCGTACGGCTGCTGTCCCCGGACGAACTGGCGCAACTGGCGCTGGCCGTGCCACTGCTCGACCGCGCGCTGCGGCTGGCCCGGTGGGCGGCGCCGGAGCGCGCGGTGGACGCGATGGGGGGGCTGACGGACGCCGATCTGGTGGCCGCCGCCGAGGAGTTGGGCGGGGGAGAGGACGCGGACGACGTCTGGCTCGTGGAGACCGCGCAGGCGTGGGCCGTCGCCGTGGACACCGGGCTGGTCGAGCTGGAGATCGAGGAGGAGGCGGAGGAGTCCACCCCGCCGGGTGAGGTGGCCGGGCGGGCGGTGCCGGGCGAGGCGGCCGAGCGGCTGGCCGCGGGGGAGCCGCAGGATGTGCTGGACGTGTGGCTCGCCGCGGCCGAGGCCACGCTCGCGGAGGCCGCGTCGCCGGACCTGGAGCAGCTGCCGGACGACCTGGGCGACGTGGACGAGCACGAGTGGGACCCGGAGGAGGAGGCCGAGTTCCTCGACACCGCGCTGGCCAACCTCTACACCCTGATGGCGCTGGACGACGGCTCGGAGGCCACCCAGGGCGCGGTGCCGCTGCCGGTGCTGGCCGCGTCGCTGGTGGTGCCCGAGGAGATGGAGCAGCCGAGTGACGCGGTGCTCGAAGAGGTCACCGAGGTCATGATGCGGCTGGACGACCACTTCCGGGTGCTGGCGCCGTCGGGACTGGTGGACTACCAGCCGGTGGACGAGGCGCTGATCGAGGAGGACGAGGAGCCGGGGCCGCAGGCGCAGGGCGGCGAGCTGGACCCGGAGGAGCTTTCCCGCTACGGGCTGGTGCGGCTCACCCCGCTCGGCGTGCACGGCCTGCGCGAGCTGCTCATGGACGCGGGCGCGGTGGCGCCGGTGGTGGGCGACCTCGCGGGCGCGACCGGCACCGACCTGCTGGACGCGCTGGCCGGCTACCCGGACCACACGGCCCGCGCGGAGGCGGAGCTGTGGCTCCTCGACCGCAAACCGGTGGACGCGGCGAAGGAGTTGCTGGCGGCGGCCCGCGGTGACGACGACGGCGCCCCGAGCCGGCGGCTGATGTGCCAGCAGACCCTGACCCTGGTGGGCACCGAGGCCGAGCCCGCCCTGCGCGAGGTGCTCGACGACCGGCAGCTCGGCGGTCTGGCCCGGGTGTGGCTCACCGAGAGCGGCGCGTCCGACGTCCCGACGCCCGACGCGGACATGATCTTCTGGCTGACCATCGACACCCTGGCCGCCCAGCTGGCCGCGGACGACGACCCGGAGCTGCTGTCGGACCTGGTCCGCGACCTGGTCGCGCGGCACGACGGCTTCTTCGACGCGGCCTGGCGGGTGGAGCACCCGGCGACCGCCGACGTGCTGGAGGCGATGGGCCGGCTGCACCCGGACCGCAAGGCCGCCAAGGACGCCCGCAAGGCCGCCTTCAAGGCCCGCTCCCGCGACGGGGTCTGAGGACCGCCGGTCGGGGAGGGCGGCACCGTCCGCCCTCCCCGACCCGCCCTTTGGGTCTCCCTTTGCGAATTCTTGGGGTCACCAGGAAGCCGCCCCTCTCCGTATCCGCTCCGTTCACCGGCAGTTGGCCGCCGGCCGGGAGCGTGGCCGCTGTATGCACGCGACATCGCGACATGAGGGAGCCACCGTGCCGCTCAGCCGGAGAGACTTCGTCCACCGTTCCGCGGCCACCGGCGCGGGGATCGCCCTCGCCGGCGCTGTCGACGTGCTGGCCACCGCGCCTGGCGCGCTCGCCGCGGGGGCGCCCGCGGGCCACGGCGACCACGACCACGATCACGGCCACCAGCACGGCCACTGCCCCGAGTTGGGCTACGGGCCGCTGATCGCCGACCCGGCGGGCCTGCTCGCGCTGCCGGCCGGCTTCGCCTACCGGGTCGTCACCCGTACGGGTACGACCACGCTGGAGTCCGGTGAGACGACCCCGTCCAACCACGACGGCACCGCCGCCTTCGCGGGCGAGCGCGGCGCCACCCTGCTGGTCAACAACCACGAGATCGGCGGCCCGCTGACCGCCGCGGCGCACCCCGTACCGCATGTCGCGGGGCTCGTATACGACCCCGCCGCGGCCGGCGGCTGCACGGTCGTCGAGGTGCCGAAGCACTGGCGCGGCGACGAGGACGGCCGCGGCAGGGGCCACGCGGAGCCGGTCACCGAGTGGGTCGGCATCGCCGGCACCGCCACCAACTGCGCTGGCGGCGCGACCCCTTGGGGCACCTGGCTGACCTGCGAGGAGACCGAGGACCGGGCCGGCTCCAACGGCATGACCAAGGACCACGGCTACGTCTTCGAGGTCGACCCGCACGACCGGCACGCGAACCGTGATCCCAAGCCCGTCAAGGCACTGGGCCGTTACGCGCACGAGGCCGTCGTGGTGGACCCCAAGCGCGGCCACCTCTACCTCACCGAGGACGCGTCGGGCCCCAACGGCCTGCTCTACCGCTGGACTCCGCCGCACGGCTTCCACCACGGCCGCGGCCGGCTCGCCGGGCTCGGCGACACCGACGGTGTGCTGCAGGCCTTCCGCTGCTTCGACTCCCTCGGCCGCTTCGTGGACGACCTGTCCCGCGCGACGAGGATCGGCACCCGCTACGGCGTGGACTGGGTCGACGTCCCGGACCGCGACGCGCGGACCACCTCGGTCCGCAAGCAGTTCAGGGACGGCGAGGTCACCAGGGCGCGCAAGCTGGAGGGCATGTGGTGGGCCGACGGCGGCACTTACGTCGTGTCGTCCTTCGCCCGCGAGGAGAGCCCGGTCCAGCACGACGGCGCCGTGTGGTTCTACGATCCGGCCCGCCGCACCCTGACCCTCAAGGTGCTGCTCGGCGTCAACACCGCGCCGGAGCAGGACGGCCCCTTCGACGGCCCCGACAACATCACGGTGTCGCCGTACGGCGGCCTGATCATCGCCGAGGACGGCGTCGGCGTGCAGCACCTGTTCGGCGCGCTGGACGACGGCCGCACCTACCCGCTGGCGCGCAACGAGCTGAACATCGGCAGCGAAGCGGAGCCGGAGTACAGCGAGTTCACCGGCGTGACCTTCTCGCCCGACGGCGAGACGCTCTTCGCCAACATCCAGACGCCGGGCATCATGGTCGCCGTCACCGGCCCCTGGCGGCGCCAGAGTGCCCGCCGCTGAGAGTCCACCCCCGGACGAACGGGGGCGAACGGCCGCCCGGGAGCACGGCTCCCGGGCGGCCGTATCGTTTCCGCGCGGGTCAGCAGCCGTTGAGTATCGAGCTGAGCGCCGACTTCTCCGCGCTGTCCACGGTCAGCCCGTAGTAGTGCTTGACCTGCACCCAGGCGCGGGCATAGGTGCACTGGTACGACGCGCGCGGCAGCCACTCGGCCGGGTCGTCGTCGCCCTTGGAGCGGTTGGACGACGCCGAGACGGCGATGAGCTGCGGACGGGTCACGTCGTTGGCCAGGCCCTGCCGCTGGGCGGTGGTCCACGCCCACGCGCCGGAGTCCCACGCCTCGGCCAGCGGCGAACGGCACCGAGCCAAGAGTGGACCGGCTTCCGCAATTCCCGCGGATCGTCCGACCGACTCCTCGACCTCGGCCGCTGTGCGAGCGCTGACTACACGCCTGACGCGGCAAAGGCAGGCTCACCGCGAGGAGGTGGCAAGGCTCCGTAAGGCCCTGGAAGTCGCGCAAGGCGAGAACCTCGCTCTGCGGCGAGCGCTCGCCCAGTACGAGTGGCAGGCACTGGCTGGTGACGTCTGATACCAGACAAACGTCACCAGCCAGTTCCCTTCTAACCGATGCCGGTGACGCTGAGAGCCGTGGTCCAGTTCGCCTTGATCGCGGTGCGGGCAGCGTTGAGGGTGATGGTGCCCTTGCACACCGCGTTCTTCAGTTTCGTCTCCACACCGTCCTTGGTGGTGGAGTTCTTGGTGCCGGAGTGCGGCTCGGGCCACAGGTTGTTCGGATCCCGCGGTGATCCGCCGAGTTCGAGGGGGATCTGGTGGTCTTCCTCGTAGTCGGACATGTTCGTGTCGCTGTACCCGTAGTCGATGATCCCCTGTGCTTTGAGCGCGTTGGTGTAGGAGGTGGGCGGGCGGACGGTCGCCGTCCAGCCGGACACGCAGATCGTGGAGCCGATCGTCGACTGGGTGACAGCAGAGTTGTACACACCGGGAGTACACGACCGGTCCGGCAGCGGCAGGTAGGACTGGGAGCAGGTGCTGGCCTGTGCGGTGCCGGCGCTGACGCCGAGGATGAGGCCGCTGATCGCCAAGGCGAGAGCAGAACCGGTGGCAGTCGCTATCCGTATTCGGGAAGACATGGGAATCTCGATCTCCTCAGATAGTCAGGCTCATGACAGGAATGTTTCGAGGACGTTGGGCAGCGCTCTGTCGTCCGGGCCGTGCCGCCGATCGTTGGGCTCCGCGGCACAGTCCGGGCTACAGACCGCGGGTGGCCTGGGTGGGAAGATTCGTCGCCGTATCAGGAGCGGCCGGCCGGTCGGTCCGAAGGGCCATCGCATGTGTGAGCGGTATGCCGTCGACGTCTTGAACTGCTGCTTCAGGCACCTGGTTCATCACGGGTGCAGATAAGAGGTGGTCGACGTCGAACGTCGACGGGTTGGTGGTGGTCGCCCCGTCGTAGGCGCTGGTCCAACTGCCCGACGTGGACTTGCAGGAGCTGTCGGTCACCACACCGCTGCCGTCGCGCTTGAGGACGTACTCGCGGGTGTCACAGGTCCCGGAGATGGTGATCCAGGTCGGGAAGAGGTCGCGGTTGTAGGTGGAGGCGTGCGTCTCGGGGGTCGCCGCCATCCCGGCGAGGTAAGTGCGGGCGGTGGAGGCGGCGATGGGGGTGGGCAGCGCGGCCTGTGCGGTGCCGCTGCTCGCCAGCAGGGCGGTGGCGGCGAGTGCGGCGGCGCCGGCGATCGAGCCTATTCGGAGTGCGGGACGGTTTGCGGGCATGGCTGAGCGCTCCCGTGGCTAGGGGTGAGGATGGTGCGGACATGCCACTCCAGCGTCCCGGCCAGGGGTCTATGCGGGTAGATGGTCAGCGGTAAAATCTAGGTGACCATGACAAAAACGCCCGCGCGCGTGATGCGGTGAACGGACACGCGGACGGCCCGGCTCCGCAAGGGAGTCGGGCCCGTCCGCCGCGCCGCGGGTGAGCCGGGCCGCTCGCCGCGCCCGGGTCGGCTCAGAGGGCCGCGGCCCCCGGCTTGACGAGGGACTTCGCGGTGCGCGCGTCCACGAACGAACCGAGCGCGGTCATCTCCCACTCGCCCGAGAACTGCTTGACCAGCTTGGCCATCAGCACACCCGTCTTGGCCTCGCCGCTGGTGAGGTCGAAGCGCACCAGCTCCTCGCCGGAAGCGGCGTCAAGCAGCCGGCAGTACGCCTTCGCGACCTTGTTGAACTTCTGCCCCGAATACGAGTTGACGGTGAAGAGCAGGCCGGTGGCCTCCGGCGGCAGCCCGCCGAGGTGGACGGTGATCGACTCGTCGTCGCCCGAGCCGTCGCCGGTGAGGTTGTCCCCGGAGTGCTGGATCGCGCCGTTCAGCACGGTGAGCCGGCCGAAGTAGCAGGTGTCCAGGTGGTTGCGCTGCGGGCCGTAGACGATGACCGACGCGTCGAGGTCGATGTCCCGGCCGCCGAAGGCCGGCTCCCAGCCCAGGCCCATACGGACCGAGGACAGCAGCGGCTTGCCGCCCTTGACCAGCGACACCGTCTCGTTCTTCCGCAGGTTGACCCGGCCCTTGTCCAGGTTGATCCGGCCGGACGCGGCGGACGCGGCCGCCGGGGGCTGGGCCGGCGGCGCGGCGGGCGGCGGGGGCGGCAGGTGGGTGGCCGCGGGTCCGGTCGGCGCGGCCTGCGGCGCCTGGGGTGCCTGCGCGGCCTGCGGCGCCGGTGCGGCGGGCTCGTCGACATTCACCCCGAAGTCGGTGGCGATGCCCGCCAGCCCGTTGGAATAGCCCTGCCCGACCGCGCGGACCTTCCAGGCGCCGCCCCTGCGGTAGACCTCGACCACCACCAGGGCGGTCTCCGGGCCGAGCCCGGCCGGGGCGAAGGTGGCGATCGCCGAACCGTCGTCGGCATTGCGCACGGTGGCCGTCGGCACCGTCCCCGCGAAGGCGGCGCCGCCGTCCAGGCTCGCCGTCACCACGATCTTCTCGATACCGGCGGGCACCGCCTCGGTGTCCACCGTGATGGCGTCAGGGCCGGAACCGCCGCCGGAGCGGTAGGTCACCCCCGGGCCGCCCTGCGGCTGGTTGTAGAAGACGAAGTCGTCGTCGGAGCGCACCTTGCCGTCGGCGGTGAGGAGCAGGCCCGAGACGTCGAGCCGCGCCGGCGCGGCCACCTCGACGGCCACGCGGGGGACGGACAGCGGCACGTTCGAGCCAGGTGTCATTGCGGTCATGTCCGGCTAACGACCGACTCCGCTTTGCGGTTCCATTACCCGGCCGCCCGGGGGACGGCCCGTACGTCGAGGCCGTCGGTGGAGCGTGCGGGCAGCGCGAAGGCGGACACGGTCTCCGGCGGCAGCGGGCGCAGACCGAGCAGGCCGTGGACCGCCGCGGCGGTCAGCGTGTGCCACAGCCCGGCCTGCCGCAGCATGGCGTGGTCCCCGCCGGGCACCACGAAGCGGCACACCTGCGCGCCCGCGGCCCGTGCCCGTACCGCCGTCATCAGCGACTCGCGCGGCGAGGTGATCCGGTCGGCCGCCGCGTGCACGAACACCAGCCGCACACCGGCCAGCTGCTCGACCGGGTCCTCCGGCGGGCACCACGCGGCGAGCGCGACCACCCCCGCGACCCCCGGCTCCGCCGCGATCCGCAGCGCGGCCCTGGCCCCCATCGAATGGCCGACCAGCACGGTGGGAAGCCCCCCGGTGCGCTCCCGCAGCGCGGCCAGCGCCTCGGCGGCGTCCCGCGCGGCGTCCGCGCGCTCCCCGTTCCAGCCGCGGTGCCGGTAGCGCGCCTCGGCGACCGCCAGGCCGCCGCCCCTGCCGACGGCCGCCACGAACGGCCGCATCCGCCGCGACGGCGGATTCAGCCACGAGGGGCGGCGCAGGCCGTGCTCCGCACCGCCGTGCAGCAGCAGCACGGCGCCCTCGGCGCCCGGCGCCGCCTCGCGCATCACGATCCGGGGGTCCACCTCCGTACGATCCCACGGCTCCCGGGTCAGTACGGCCAGATCGGCGGGTCGGTGCAGAAGGCGCCGCCCAGGTTGGCGTGGGCAGGGTCGGCCGGGTCGAGTTCGCCCTGGGCGGCGACGAGGGCGGCGGCGAAGGGCTCGGAGTCGTCCTGGGGCTCGTAGCCGAGCGCGCGGGCCGGGCCGAGGTCCCACCACAGCCGGGTGTTGGCCGAGCTGCCGTGGACGACGGTGTGCCCGGTCACGTCGGCGGTGAGGGCGGCGTGGAGGAGGCGGGCGCCGTCCTCGGGGCTCATCCAGACCGACAGCATGCGGACCGTGGTGGGTTCGGGGAAGCAGGAGCCGATCCGGATCGACACCGTGTCGATGCCGTGCCGGTCGGCGTAGAGCTGCGCCAGGTCCTCGCCGAAGCACTTGGACAGGCCGTAGTAGGTGTCGGGGCGGCGCGGGGTGCCGACCGGGATGAGCGGGTCGCCGCCCTGCGGGCGCGGGGTGAAGCCGACGGCGTGGTTGCTGGACGCGAAGACGATCCGCCGCACCCCTTCCTCGCGCGCCGCCTCGTAGAGGTTGTAGGTGCCCTCGATGTTGGCCCGCAGGATCTTCTCGAAGGTGGACTCCAGCGAGATTCCGGCCAGGTGGACGACGGCGTCGACCCCGCGTACGGCGGCGCGCAGCGCGTCGCGGTCGGCGAGGTCCGCGGTGATCGCGTCGGGCTCGCCGTCGATCGGCAGCATGTCCAGCAGCCGCAGCCGGTAGCCGTAGGACGGCAGGAGTCCGCGCATGAGGGTGCCGAGTCCTCCGGCGGCGCCGGTGAGCAGAATGGTGCGGGGAGCGGGCATGGGGAGGCCTCCTCGGTCTCACCGGCCCCAGGGGGCCACTGACGTGACGGACGCGCCGGCGGGTGCCGCCGGAGCGGTGGGCCGGCGGCGCCGCGGCGAGTATATCCGTGGCCGAGGTTCAGGTATATGGACGAGAGTGGCCCAGTGCGGGTACGTGTGAGCCGCGCTCGGCGGCTTGACCCGTATGTGCATGCTCGCTTAGCGTGGCAGCGTTCATGAATATAGACGTGAATCATATGAGCGCACAGACCGGACCTCCAGGGGGAACCCGATGACCGCACCCTCACTCGCCGAGCGTCTCGACGGCCTGCTGTTCTTCCCCGTGACGGCCTTCGGCCCCGACGGCGGTCTCGACCTCGACGCCTTCCGCGCGCACGTGCGCGCGGGGGTGGACGCGGGCGCGGCGGCCGTCTTCGCCTGCTGCGGCACCGGCGAATTCCACGCCCTGTCGCCCGCGGAGTTCGGCGCGTGCGTGGCCGCCGCGGTCGAGGAGACCGCGGGCAGGGTGCCGGTCGTCGCGGGCGCGGGCTACGGCACCGCGCTGGCCCTCGAATACGCCGGCATCGCGGAGCGGGCCGGCGCCGACGGGCTGCTGGCGATGCCGCCGTATCTGGTCGTCCCCGACCAGGAGGGCCTGCTGCGCCACTATTCCGCGCTCGCGGCGGGCACCGCGCTCGACGTCATCGTCTACCAGCGCGACAACGCGGTCTTCACGCCCGCCACCGTCGTCGAACTCGCCAGGGTGCCCAACATCATCGGCCTCAAGGACGGGCACGGCGACCTCGACCTGATGCAGCGCATCGTCAGCGCGGTCCGCACCGAACTGCCCGGCGACGGCTTCCTCTACTTCAACGGCCTGCCCACCGCGGAACTGACCGGGCTCGCCTACCGCGGCCTGGGCGTGACCCTCTACTCCTCGGCCGTCTACGCCTTCTCCCCGGAGATCGCCCTCGCCTTCCACCGGGCGCTGACCACCGGCGACGACGCGACCGTCGACCGGCTGATCGACGGCTTCTACCGCCCGCTGGTCAACCTCCGCAACCAGGGCCGGGGTTACGCCGTGTCGCTGGTCAAGGCGGCAGTGCGGCTGCGCGGCCTGGACGTCGGCGAGGTCCGGCCGCCGCTGTCGGAGCCGTCACCCGCGCACATCAAGGAACTGGCCGAACTGATCGAGCGCGGGCTCGCGTTGCTGGGAGAGCGCTGACATGCGGACCTCCGCCTTCGTCTACCCCTGGGACGTTCTCGGCGACCCCGCCGCCGCCGGGCGGATCGCCGCACTCGGCGTGCGGCAGGTCACCCTCGCCGCCGCCTACCACTCCACCCGGGCCCTCACCCCGCGCCACCCGCGGCACCGGGTGGTCACCGCCGAATACGCCGCCGCGCTCTACCCGCCGGACGAGAAGCGCTGGCAGGGAAGGGAGTTGCGGCCGTACGCGGCAGGGCCGTGGGCCGCGGCCGACGACGCCTGGGCCGCCGCGGCGGCCGAACTGCGGGCCGCCGGGCTCGACGTGCACAGCTGGGTGGTGCTCGCCCACAACTCCCGGCTGGGCGCGGAGCACCCGGAGACCAACGTCGTCAACGCCTACGGCGACCGCTACCCCTGGGCGCCCTGCATCGCCCAGGACGCCGTCCGCGGCTACCTGCTCGACCTCGCCGCCGAGGCCGCCGCGCGCCCCGGCGCGGCCGGCACCGAGCTGGAGTCGCTCGGCTGGTACGGGCTCGCGCACCTGCACGCGCACGACAAGATCGGCGGGGTGCCGCTCGGCGACGCCGCCCACTACCTGATGTCGCTCTGCTTCTGCCCGCGCTGCCGCGACGGCTACGCGGGCCTCGGCGCCGACCCCGAGGAGCTGGCCGCGGCCGTCCGCAGCGCGCTGGCGCCGGTGTGGTCGGGCGGCGGCGGCGACGCGGCGGGACTGCCCGGCATCGAGCGGCTGCTCGGCGCCCGGTGGACCGAACTGACCCTGGCCTGGCGTACGGAGACCGCCGGCTCGCTCCAGGAGCAGGCCGTCGCGGCGGTGCGGGCCGCGGCCGAACCCGGCTTCCAGGTGCTGATGCACGCCGATCCGGCCGTCCACCGCTGCGGCGCCAACGCCGGTGTGCGGCCCGCCAGGATCCTCGCCCACGCCGACGGCCTGGTGCTGCCCTGCCCGGGAGGCCCCGCCGGAGCGGCCGGCCGCGAGGCGGTGCTCGCCCCGGTCGCCGCGCACGCGGGTCCGCACACCGTCGTCGCCGCCAACTTCACGGTGGTGTCCGGCATGGGCGGGAGCCCCGGCACCCTCGCCGCCGACGCCGCGCACGCCGCGGAGTTGGGCGCCACCCAACTGCGGCTCTACCACGCGGGACTCGCCTCGGACGCCGACCTGGCCGCGGTCCGCGCGGCACTGTCCACCGGTTGACCGGAGCGCGGCGATCATGGGGGTACCGCCGCGCCCCGGAGCATCACCGGTCGGGTGAGGCAGGAGGGTGGTGCATACCCAAGTCGCCACCGGTGCATGGGAGGTTGCCGTGTTTCCCGGATTTATTTCCGGGAGATTTCCCGGCGTCGCGTCCCGGCGGCCCGCCGCCGCCCGAGGGCGTGCGGAAGGGGCGCTGACCGCGGTTCAGAAGATGCCGCTGACCTGGGCGGAGCTGCCCGAGCCGTACCGGGCGGTGACCGTGTAGCCGTCGCCGTCCGTACCGCCCTGTCCCGGGTCGTGGCTGAACTGGCCGGAGAAGGTGTAAGTGCCCGGCGCGAGGGTCTGCCCGGCGTTGAGCGTCCAGCGGTAGACCAGGTCCTGTCCCTCCACGGTGACCTGGGCGGCGGGGCCGCCCGGTACCGTCGTCCACGAGTTGGTGCTGGTCTCGTGGCTGTTCCTGGCGATCCGCAGCTCCACCGTCAGCGACGTCAGCGTCTGGGTCGTCGCCAGGTCGACGTCGCTCTGCGTCCAGTAGTCGTTGCTGCCGGAGCCGATGACGCCGTTGGACGACAGCGGGCCGTCGCTGGTCGGTGCCTGGGCGCCGCTGTCGTGCCCGCCCGACGGCCCCGGCGTGGTGCCCGGCGCGCTGGCGCTCGGCGGCTTCGAGGGGAGCGCGGCCGGGGGTTTGCGGCCGGGTGTGCCGTGCGGGGTGGTGGCGGCCCTGCGGTGCCCGGGGGCCGGAGGGGTGTGCCGCGGCACCGGCGCCCGCGTGCCGGTGCTGCCCGAGGTGGCGCTCTGGGCGGCCGGCGACGTCGCGGTGTCCGTGTCGCCCGACGTGACGACCGTGCCGGTCGGCTGGTTGTCGCCGGTCACGGCGCCCACCGCGAGGCCGCCGATACCGATCGCGCCCGCCACCGCCGCCGTCACCGCGGTCACCCGCATCCAGGGCGCCGCGGGCGGCCGGTCGTGGCCCCGGGCACCGGAGCCGTGCACTCCCGGCCTGGTGTCGTCGGCGGCCATCGCGTGCTCGACCCTGGCCAGCATCCGTTCCCTGTCGGGCCGGTGGGCGTCGGCCGCGTTCCGCAGCCGCTCCGGCAGATCGGTCATCGCATTCCCCGTCCCGTACGAGTACGAGCACGAGTCACAGGACCCGCCGCACCCAGCAATCGCTGTGCACCCGGGCCGATTTCACCCGCAGCGCCGTCTGCCGCGCCGGCCGCGCCGTCCGATTGCCCGGCGCGCGGCAGGCGTTCGGGACCGGCGGCCCTTCGTCCGGCCGCCGATCCGGCCTCCTGCACCGTATCGGCTTCCGCTGTCCACGGTTCGAGCAGCCTTTCCAACTCCGCGATGCCCCGGGAGGTCTGGCTCTTGACCGTGCCGACCGAGATGCCCAGCGCCGCCGCGGTGTCGCGCTCGGACAGGTCGAACGCGTGCCGCAGCACCACGCAGGCCCGCTTGCGGAACGGCAGCCGCTGCAGCGCCTCCCGCAGGTCGAGCACCGCGGGCAGGTCGGGCCCTTCGGTGCGCTCCGGGCGCTGCGACCAGAACAGCGCGACCCGGCGCCGCTCGCGCACCGCGCTGCGTATCCGGGAGCGTGCCAGGTTCGCCACCACACCGCGCGCGTACGCCACCGGGTGGTCGGCGGTCCGCACCCGGTCCCAGCGCCGCCACAGGGCCACCAGGGCGTCCGCCGCGAGGTCGTCGGCGGCGTCCGCCTCGCCGGTCAACAGATGGGCGAGACGGGCGAGTTCGGCGTAATGCCGTTCGAAGAACGCGTGGAACGCGGCGGCATCGTCGTCGACGGCAGTGCCCACGGTCACCTCTTCCTGCCCGGACCTCCCCGCCACGGCGCGGCGAGAGCGTAGCAGCGGGGAAAGGCTATGGGCAGAGGTCGGGAATCATCTTTCTTTCCCGCGGTAACCGCTGGTCGACGGGTTGTGACCGGAGAATGCCGGTGGCATCAGCCGCCGGCACGCACGCAGCGCTGCACCCGGGTCACCAGCGGCAGGCCGAACTCGCCCGCGGACGTCTCGGGACGCGAGCGCAGGTAGTCCCTGATGCCTTCGAGGACAGCCGCCCGCTCTGCGGCCTCCATCACCAGGATGTGCGAGTGCGTCGCCACCGTGGCGGCCAGCGACTCGACCGAGCGCCGCATGGTGTGCGGGAAGTCCGCGTCCACCGCGGCGGAGAAGTCCGGGTGCGGCGCGATCCTGCGGCCCGGGTTGGTCGCCCAGCTCAGGTAGGACACCTGGGTCGGCGAGACCGCGGAGAGCCCGGCGACCCACTCGACCCGGTCGTCCTCGGCGTTGGACAGCGTCGCCAGCGGGCCGCCGGGCCGCAGCACCCGGGCGATCTCGGGCAGCGCCCGGTCCTGGTCGAACCAGTGGATCGCCTGCCCGACCAGCACCGCGTCCACCGACGCGTCCGGCAGCGGGATGCTCTCGGCGGAGCCGCCGAGCGCGGTGGCCGCCGGCACCTGGCGGCGTAGCTCGTCGAGCATGGCCGGGTCGGGTTCCACCGCGGTCACCCGGTGGCCGAGCGCGACCAGGCCGCGGGTCAGCTTGCCGGTGCCTGCCGCCAGGTCGAGCACGTCGAGGCCCGCTCCATCGGCCTTGGCGGCGGGCGCCAGCGCCCAGGCGAGGGCTTCCGCCGGATAGTCGGGCCGGTGGGCGGCGTATTCGGCGGCGACCGCGCCGAAGGAGGCGGCCCTCTTCGCGTACAGCTCCGGGTCGTACCCGGTCCCGTGAGTGCTCATGCCGCGACCCTACGGCCGGTGCCGTCGCGGGTAGGCGCGGGGCCGGGGGGTCAGAGGTGCCTGGTGGCGAGCAGCAGGCGGTCGCGGGCGTCGAAGAGGGCGTCCTTGATCATCTGCTCGTGGCCGGCCGTGAGCCTGGCCACCGGGACCGAGCAGCTCACCGCGTCGCGCGCGGGCGTCCGGTAGGGGACCGCGATGCCGAAGCAGCGCAGCCCCAGGGTGTTCTCCTCGCGGTCCACCGCGAAGCCCTGCTCGCGGATGACCGCGAGCTCCGCGATCAGCTTCTCCCGGTCGGTGTGGGTGTGCTCGGTGAGCGGCTCCAGCGTCTCCGGCAGCAGCTTGCGCACCTGCTCGTCCGTATACGTGGCGAGCAGCGCCTTGCCCAGCGACGTGGAGTGCGCGGGCAGCCGCCGGCCGACCCGGGTGAAGGGGCGCAGGTAGTGCTGCGACTGCCGGGTCGCCAGGTAGACCACGCTCGTGCCGTCGAGGCGCGCGAGGTGGATGGTCTCGCTGGTGTCGTCCGACATCCGGTCCAGCGTCGGCCGGGCCGCGGCCACCACCTCGTCACCGTCGATGTAGGAGGTGCCGACGAGCAGCGCGCGCACACCGATGCCGTACCGCGTGCCGGTCGCGTCGGTCTCGATCCAGCCCAGGTCGACCAGGGTGCGCAGCAGCATGTAGAGGCTGGACTTGGGGTAGCCGACCGATTCCTGCACGGAGGCGAGGCTGTGCATGCCGGGCCGGCCCGCGAAGAACTCCAGCAGTTCCACCGTGCGGACGGCGGACTTGACCTGGGAACCGGCTCCCTCGGCAGCACTCATGGCGCTCGACCCCTCTTGTTCGGCCGGGAGGCCCGGACGTAGGCTCCCCTGAGATTCACATGTGAAGACGTCGTTCAGTATATAGAACGATGACGGTATGCAGGACGGAAATGTGGAGGTTATTCCGGTGGCAGTTCCAGTCTGGAGCGTCGACCCCCGTAGCGGGAAGCAGCGCGAGCAGGTCGCCGTCGAGGCTGCGGCGGCCGATGTCGACGCCGCCGTCCGCGCCGCCGCCGGGGCGATCCCCGCCCTCGCCGACCGCAGCGTACGCTCCCGGCTGCTGCGGGCCGCTGCCGGGGCGCTGGAGGGATCGGCGGCCGAAGTCGTCGCCGCCGCCGACGCCGAGACCGCGCTCGGCGTGCCCCGGCTCACCGGCGAACTGGCACGTACCGCCTACCAGCTGCGCGCCTTCGCCGAGGTCGTGGACGAGGGCGCCTTCCTCGACGTGATCATCGACCACGCCGACCCGGCCGCGCAGCCGATCCCGCGGCCCGACCTGCGCCGGATGAAGATCCCGCTCGGCGTCGTCGCCGTCTACGCGGCCAGCAACTTCCCGCTCGCCTTCTCCGTCCCCGGCGGCGACACCGCCAGCGCGCTGGCCGCCGGCTGCCCGGTCGTGGTCAAGGCGCACCCCGACCACCCGGCCACCTCCGCGCTGTGCGCCGAACTGCTGCGCGGCGCCGCCGTCTCCGTCGGCCTGCCCGCCGACACCGTCGTCCTGCTGCACGGCTTCCAGGCCGGCGTCGAGCTGGTACGCCACCCGCTGGTCGCCGCCGCGGGCTTCACCGGCTCCGTCCCCGGCGGCCGCGCCCTCTACGACGCGGCGGCCGCCCGCCCGCAGCCGATCCCCTTCTACGGCGAGCTGGGCAGCCTCAACCCGGTCGTCGTCACCGAGGCCGCCGCCGCCGAGCGCGCCGAGCAGATCGGCACCGGGCTCGCCGGGTCCTTCACCCTCGGGGTCGGCCAGTTCTGCACCAAGCCCGGCCTGGTGCTCGCCCCGGCCGGACAGGACGGCGACCGGCTGGTGGCCGCGCTCACCGCCGCCGCGGGCGAGGCTGCGCCCGGCGTGCTGCTCGACTCCCGCATGCGGGACACCTTCCTCAAGGGCGCCGCCGCCCGTGCCGCGCTGCCCGGCGTGTCCGCGCCGGTCGTCCCTGCGGGGGAGGGGGAGACCGGGGTGCGCCCCGGCTTCGTCACCGTCGCGGCGCCCGAGCTGGACGAGTCCCTGCTGGAGGAGTGCTTCGGCCCGCTGACCGTGGTCGTACGCTACGGGTCCGCGGCCGAGCTTGCCGCCGTCCTCGACCGGCTCCCCGGCAACCTCACCGCGACCGCGCACCTCGGCTCCGCCGAGGCCGAGCAGGAGGGCGGTCCCGCGGCGGCCCTGCTGGCCCGCCTCACCGCGCTGGCCGGCCGCGTCCTGGTCAACGGCTGGCCCACCGGCGTCGCCGTCGCCCCCGCCCAGCACCACGGCGGCCCCTACCCGGCCACCACCTCGACCTCCACCTCGGTGGGCGCCACCGCCATCGAACGCTGGCTCCGCCCGGTCGCCTACCAGGACACCCCGCCGGCCCTGCTGCCCGCCGAACTCCGCGAGTCCAACCCGCTGGGCATCCCCCGTCGCGTGGACGGCACCCGGTCGTAAGGGCCCGCCCGCCGATACGCGGTGGCCCGCCGGCAGCTCCCCCGCCCCGGCCGGCCACCCGCGTACGGTCACGGCGTGCGGCCGTACGGAAAGCCGTCCAGGGCGCGCTGCATGAGCGCCAGGTCCGCCGTCCCCATGTCCTGATCGGCCTCGGCCTGCCGCGACAGCGCCAACTCGGCCCAGACGATCTTCCCGCCGACCGCGGAACGCTGGACTCCGAGGCGCGTACTCATCGACTCCACGAGGAAGAGCCCCCTGCCGCCCTCCGCGTCGAAAGTCGGCGCCGCGATGACCGGTGATCCGGCGCCCCGGTCCCACACCTCGATGTACAGCCCGCCGCCGACGAGACGCAATTGCACCCCGACATGACACGGGTAGCCCTGCCCTGCGCTGTTCTTCACCGCGTTGGTGACCAGCTCCGAGACGATCAGTTCGGCGGAGTCGATCTGCTCGGGCAGCCCCCAGGCCGGGAGCGTCCCCCGGACGAACTCCCGCGACAGGCGGACCGCCGCGGTCTCCGCGGCCAGACGGATGCTGGAGACGCACATGCTCCTGGGCGTCGGTGAGGTGATCATTTCCGGCTCACCGCCTCGTGCACCTCGGCGTCGGCGGTGTGCACGACGTACGCCCAGAGGTGCTCCTGGAGCAGGGCGTGGGTCCCGAAGTGCTCGACGGACGGTACGACGACAGCGCCGTCGCCCGTGTTCCGCAACTCCCCGACCAGCTCGGTTAACTCGGCGATGCTGCCTTCGTCGACCTCCTGGTAAATAGCCGCCAGGAAGTACCCTTCGACCTGTGCCCAGCGGAACAGCAGCAGCTCGTCGTTGGTGATCTCCTCTTCCGACCGGCCCTCGTGCGCGAGCATGTAGCCGTAGATATGACGCCTCATGGCTTCCTCCCTGGTCCCGGCGCCAGCCGGATCTCGAACCACACGCTCTTGCCGATGACCCGGGGGATCACGCCCCACCGGTCGGCCAGGCCCGCCACGACGCGAAGCCCCCGGCCGCTCTCGTGCACCGCGTCGTCGCCCGGCGCGCGCCGGACCGTTCTGGGCATACCGGTCGCCCAGTCGCGCACCTCGACGCGAAGGCGCTCCCCGTCCAGGTGGTAGCCGACGCTGACCCGGCTCCCCCTGGCCGCACGCCCATGAACGACGGCGTTGGTGACCAGTTCGGAGACGATCGACGCTACGGCGTCCGCTACTTCGGTGAGTCCCCACTCGTTGGATAATCGGCGAGCAGTCGCGCGAGCGGCGGCTATCGCAGGTCGATACCGCCGGTAGTGCGCCAGCTCCGTCCGCTGGACGGTCATGTGGCCCCCTTCGTAAGGGTGTTCGGTGGCCGTACGCGGTCCGGTGGGTGCCGTACATTAGTCGCGTATTGCCACTGTGAGTAGTGTGCACCCTGACAAACCCGAAGTGTCAAGTCCTCACTTTGCGTACGCGTGAAGCCTGTTGCTCTCACAGTCGGCGGGCGGCACACTTGGCCAGCAAGAAGGACCAGGAAGGCGACACCTCCCGTGCCCATCAACAGCAACCCGACGATCCGCGAGCGACGCCTTGCGCGACGTCTCCGAGAACTCCGGACGGCCGCGGGCCTGACCCACGCGGACACCGCACAGGTACTGGGGTCGGCCGAGTCGAAGGTCGGCCGCATCGAGAACGCCCAGTCAGGCATCCGACTCCCCGACCTGCGCGCGCTGTTGGACGCCTACGGCGTGACCGATCCGGCCGAACGCCACGCGATCGAGGTGCTGTCGCGCGAGGCCAAGAAGAAGGGTTGGTGGTCGCAGTACGCGAAGGCCGTCGACTCGGACTATGCCGCGTTCGTGGCGATCGAGTCAGACGCCGCCGAGCTGTACAACGTCCAGACCAACTTGGTGCCCGGCCTGCTGCAAACTGCGGAGTACACCTCGGCGCTGATCGAGCTGCAGGCTCCCGACTCCACTCCCGAGCAAGTGGAAGCGCAGATCAGCGTTCGACGGGAGCGCCGCCAACTCATCACCAGGGATGTGCCGTTGCAGCTCTGGGTGATCATCTCGGAGAGCGTGCTCTACCACCGTGTCGGCGACTCGGGAGTGATGCGGACGCAGTTGGAAGCGCTGGCCGAGGACAGCCGCAGGCCGAACGTCCAATTGCAGGTGCTCCCGCGGGAAGACCCCATGAACGCGTGCCTGTTCGGTCCGTTCGTGATCATCAGCTTCGCGGCGTCGGCCGAGACGGACATCATCTACACCGAGTCGCCGACCAGCACGGTCTTCTACGAGGAGCCGGAGGACGTGGAGACGTACACCACGCTTTTCCGTCGACTCAACGTGGCCGCAGCCAGCGTCAGCAAGTCACGGGCGCTCATCCAGGACGCCCTCAAGGAAGTGAGTAAGTGATGAAGCCGTACATCGAGTCCGCCTCGGCCCCCACGCTGGAGTGGGTGAAGTCCTCCTACTCCGGCAACAACGGCGACTGCGTCGAGGTCGCCGCCCTCCCGGACGGCAGCCGCGCCCTGCGCGACAGCAAAGACCCCCACGGCCCGGCGCTGGTCTTCCCCGCCGGCGCGTTCGCCGCTTTCGTCAGCGCCGCGATAGCCGGCGACCTCGCCGAGCGGTAGCCGCAGCACGCATCGGGTCGGCTGTGCGGGCACGATCGCAGGCGGCGGAGCCGGTGACGGCTCAGCTCAGGTCCGGGTGAGTGCGGCTGCTCGCTGCGCGAGTTCGGGTGCGCCGGGGATTCCTCGCTTGCTGTAGACGGCCATCGTCGAGCGGACTGTCATCAGCTCCTTCCGATTGCGGTCAGAGACCACGCCGTCCATGAGGTCCATGCACTGGCTGCTACCCGGCAATGACCAGCACGGACAGTCAGCGGGTCATCGACGCCCTCCACGCCATCTGGTCCTGACCCGGCGGGGTGGGCCGGCCGTCAGATCACGGGCGGGCGGCCCAGCCGCGCCATCTGCCACACCGTGCTCCACCGCATCGGCCGCCGCGGAGGGCACGACACCCGGACACCCTCGAAGAACCCGGACCACCACGCCTTGAGCCCGGCAACCGGCGGCCGCCGGACCAGCGTGTAGACGGCCCACGTCGCCAGATAAACCGGCACCAGAAGAGCGGGAAGATGACGCTTGGCCAGCCACACCCGATTCCGGGCCGTCATCCGGAAGTAGGCCGCGTGCCGAGCCGGATCGGTGCGGGGATGCTGCAGCACCATGTCGGCGCGATAGTCGATCCGCCAGCCGCCGTCCAGCGCACGCCAGGCGAAGTCGGTCTCCTCATGCGCGTAGAAGAACTCGGCAGGGAACAGGCCGACCTGGTCGATCACGCTCACGCGGATCGCGTGCCCCCCACCCAGGAACGTGGTGACCGCACCGGACTGCAGCGGGTCATTGCCACCGAGGCGAGGCACGTGGCGACGCTGGGTGACCCCGAGTTCGTCGGCGATCCGAAAGCTGACGACGCCCAGCTTCGCATCCTCCTCGAAGGCATCCCGGATCAGCCGGAACGTATCGGTACGGGGTAGCAGCCCGTCGTCGTCCAGGACCACCAGCACGTCGGTGCCGGTCGTCTCTCGCAGCCGCTCGACCCCGGCATTGCGCCCGCCTGGGATGCCCAGGTTCTCCGGCAGCTCCACGGCATCCACCCAGTCCGGCAGCTCAGGCAGCTTCGCCCCCTGCCCGAGTACGACGGTCCGCACGCCGCTGCCGCCGCCGTCCTGGGCTCGTACCGATTCCAGCAGCGCCGTCAGCTCCGCAGGGCGGTTTCCCATCGTCAGTACCACCACGCCCAGCGTGAGGCCCATCGCACCGTTCCTTCAAGAAGGCTTCATCACTTCGCCGACGACCGCCCTCGCGGGAGGCAAGCGCAGCGCGACCTGGCCAACACCGGTCGTTCACCGGACCATAAGGTGAACTCCAGGTGTCCGATCCAGATTGCCACACCTGCCGCCGCCGCACGTACCGAGTGCTCGTCGGGAAGATCCGTGGCTCAGGGGGCGGCCGGGGTCGGGCGGGGGGCGAGCGCGGTTGCCAGGGCCGTCAGGGAGACCAGGGCGGCCGCGATCAGGATGCTCAGGCGCATGCCGGTCATGAAGTGCGCCCGGTCGGCGACCAGCGAGCCGAAGAGGGCGACGCTCAGGCCGCCCGCGACCTGGCGGGCCGCGTTGAGCACGCCGGCCGCCAGGCCCGCGCGCTCCGCGGGGACGGCGCCCATCGCCGCGGCGGTCAGCGGCGGCACCGCCAGCGCGCCGCCCAGGCCCAGCGGGATCATCGCGAAGGCCAGCAGCGCGGCCGGCGTGCCGGCGCCGACCGGGAGCAGCAGGAGCAGGCCCGCGGCCATCAGGAGCTGGCCGGCGATCATCGGCAGGCGCGGGCCGTAGCGGTTGCTGAGCCGGCCGGAGACGACGTTGACCGTGGAGATCAGCACCGTCATCGGCAGGAACATCAGCCCCGCGGTGAGCGCGGACTGCCCGCGCACCTGCTGGAAGTACAGCCCGAGGACGAAGAACATCCCGAAGAAGCCGACGCTGAGCGCCGAGCCCGCCGCGATGGAGACGGTGACGACGGGGTTGCGGAACAGGCCGAGCGGCACCACCGGGTGCGGGTGCCGGGACTCGATCGCGAAGAAGGCCGCGGTCGCGACGACCGCCACCCCCGCCGCGGCCCATCCGGCGGAGCCGCCCTCGACCACCGCGAAGGTCAGCGCGGCCAGCGCCAGCACCGCGGTGAGCTGGCCGGGGACGTCCAGCGGCACCCGGCGGCGCTCCGTACGCCCGGTGCGGGAGGTGAGCAGCAGGGCGACCGCCGCGAAGGGGAGGTTGACCAGGAAGATGCCCCGCCAATTCCACGCCGTGGTCAGCGCGCCGCCGGCGACCGGGCCGAGCGCGATGGCGGACGAACCGCCCACCGCCCACAGCGAGATGGCCCTGGCCCGCCGGGCGGCGTCGGGTAGGCCTGCCTGACCAGGGCGAGCGAGGACGGCAGGACGACCGCGGCGGCCACGCCCTGCAGGACCCTGGCGCTGATCAGGACGCCGAGTCCGGGCGCCGCGCCGCAGGCCAGCGAGGCGGCGGCGAAGACCGCGACACCGCCGGTGAAGGCCCGCCCGGCGCCGATCCGGTCGGACAGCGCGCCGGTGGACAGCATCAGCGCGGCGAAGGCCAGCGTGTAGCCGTCCACCACCCATTGCAGCGCGGACAGTCCGCCGTGCAGGTCGCCGCCGATCGCGGGCAGCGCCACGTTGACGACGGAGGCGTCGAGGGTGATGAGGAAGAAGCCGAGCAGCGCGGCGGCCAGGGTGCGGCCGGCGGGCGCGGGGCGCGCGGCGGGCGCCGAATCCCCGGTGGGGGAGGGGAGTTGCCCGGTGCGTGCGGTGAGGTCCTGTGGCATGTCCACCAGCCTGGCGGTGCCCGGCGGCGTACAGTAGTGGCCGGAATGCCAAACACCCGGAGGTTCTGGCCATGACGGTCGCCGCTCGCCGCCCGCACCGCGTGGTGGTCATCGGGCACCAGCCGGTGTCGATGTTCAACCTCGCCGTGCCCGACATGCTCTTCGCCAAGGTCGAGGTCGACGGACTGCCCGGCTACGAGGTGGAGTTGTGCACCCCGGAGCCCGGCGTGGTCCGCACCAGCGGCGGCGCGGACGTGGTGATCCGCAGCGGGCTCGACGCCGTGGACCGGGCCGACACGGTGATCGTGGCGGGCACCGGCTCCAAGGAGGAGCCCGACCCGCGGGTGCTCGCGGCGCTGCGCGCTGCCGCGGCGGCCGGCAAGCGCGTCGCGTCGATCTGCACCGGGGCCTTCCTGCTCGCCGAGGCGGGCCTGCTCGACGGCCGCCGGGCGACCACGTATTGGACCTACACCAGCGAGTTCACCGACCGCTTCCCGGCCGTCGACGTCCAGCCCGACGTGCTGTTCGTGCAGGACGGCCAGCTGGTGACCTCGTCGGGATACGCGGCGGGCATCGACCTGTGCCTGCACATCATCCGCACCGACTTCGGCGCCGCCGTCGCCAACAGCGTGGCCCGGCTCGCCCTGGTGGCACCCGTACGGCCGGGCGGGCAGGCGCAGTTCACCGAGACGCCGCTGCCCGCGGAGACCGGCACGTCCTTCGCCGACACCCGCGCCTGGGCGATGACCCGGCTCGACCAGCCGCTCACCCTCACCGACCTGGCCCGGCACGCGGCGGTCAGCGTGCGCACCCTCACCCGGCGCTTCCACGCCGAGACCGGGCTCAGCCCGCTGCAATGGCTGCTGCACCAGCGCCTGGACCGGGCCCGCGAACTGCTGGAGACCACCACGCTGCCGGTCGACCAGGTCGCCAGGGCCAGCGGCCTGGGCACGTCGGACTCGCTGCGCCAGCACCTGCTGCGCCGGGTCGGCCTGACCCCCAGCGACTACCGCAGCAGCTTCAGCCGCCTGACGACCGCCTGACCGCCGCGACCTCGTAAAGTGCCGTCATGGGCGACGTGCTGCACATCAAGGGCCGGATCCTGGCCGGACCGGACGACGTACGCGACGAGCTGTGGGTGGTCGGCGGCCGGATCAGCTACCGGCGGCCCGCCGCGGAGGCGGTGGAGGTCGGCGGCTGGGTGCTGCCCGGCCTGGTCGACGCGCACTGCCACGTCGGCCTGGACCAGCACGGCGCCGTCGACCGGGACACCGCGGAGAAGCAGGCACTCGCCGACCGGGAGGCCGGGGCGCTGCTGCTGCGCGACGCCGGGTCGCCCAGCGACACCCGCTGGACCGACGAGCGCGACGACCTGCCGCGGATCATCAGGGCCGGCCGCCACATCGCCCGCACCCGCCGCTACATCCGCAACTACGCCCACGAGGTCGAGCCCGGCGACCTGACCGCCTACGTCCGCGGGGAGGCCAGGCGCGGCGACGGCTGGGTCAAGCTGGTCGGCGACTGGATCGACCGGGACAAGGGCGATCTGGCGCCGTGCTGGCCCAAGGACGCGGTGGCCGAGGCGATCGCCGCCGCCCACCAGGAGGGCGCCCGTGTCACCGCGCACTGCTTCGCCGAGGACTCGCTCGCCGACCTGGTGACCGCCGGCATCGACTGCGTCGAGCACGCCACCGGGCTCACTGACGAGACGATCCCGCTCTTCGCCGAGCACGGCGTCGCCATCGTGCCGACCCTGGTCAACATCGCCACCTTCCCGCGGCTCGCGGACTCCGGCGAGGCCAAATTCCCGCGCTGGTCCGACCACTTGCGCCGGCTGCACGCCCGCCGCCACGAGACCGTGCGCGATGCCTACGACGCCGGCATCGCCGTCTACACCGGTACGGACGCGGGCGGCAGCCTGCCGCACGGGCTGATCGCGGCCGAGGTCGAGGAGCTGGTCACCGCGGGCCTGCCGGTCGGGGCGGCACTGTCCGCCGCGACCTGGGGCGCCCGCAAATGGCTGGGGCGCCCGGGTCTGACCGAGGGAGCACCGGCCGACCTGGTCGTCTACGACGCGGACCCGCGCGAGGACGTACGGGTGCTCGCCGCGCCGCGCCGGATCGTGCTGCGCGGCAAGGTCGTGGGCTGACCCGCGGGACGGTGAGCGCGCCGGCCGGGGCGGTGCGTACGGTACGCCGCTGCCGCCGTGCGCGGGCGCGCTGTTGACCTGCCCGTGACGGCCCGCGCCGCCGGGCGTTGAACTCGTCCTGGCTACCCGGCACGTCAACAGGGGTGCAGCCGTGCTCCTGCCGGGAGAGTGACGCGCGGGAACTGCCGTGCCACGGAATTCGAAGATGTTCACGAAAACCACCCTTATGGGTGAACTGGCTGCGCGTAGCCGCGGATTCACTCTCAGTGCGTAAACATGGCTGCCCTGACGCCCCGGCGGCTGTCCCCAACGACACCCTGCCGCGCGGCAATCCGTCTTCTCCGATGTCACCCGTGGGGGTCCCACACCGTGTACCGCACCATCAACTTCCGCTCTTCCACCCGCCGTTCCGCTGCCGTCGGCGCCGCCGTCGCGCTCGCCGCGGGAGCCGCGGTCCTTGCCCCCGCCGCGCAGGCGGCGCCCGCAGGAGCGGCGGGCGGCGGCACGTCGAGCGCGGCGGTGCTGCGCGCGGGCCTGGACGTCTCGCTGCTCGGCAGGGCCGTGGACGTCCCGGTGAACGTGTCGCTCAACGATGTGCACGCGCCCGCCGACGCCCGGCGGACCGCGCTCACCGTGAAGGTCGGCGGCGGCGTGGAGAACGGGCGCGGCGTCACCATGCTGCGGGCCGATGTGGCCACCGCGAAGGCCACCGCCGACGCGCACGAGGCCGAGGGATACGCCAACGTCGTGAACGCCCAGGTCCATGTGCCCGGTCTGCCACTGCTCGCCCTGGTCAACGTCCGCGCGATCACCTCCACGGCCACCTGCGAGGCCGGCCACCGGCCCACCGCGCACTCCGAACTGCTCGGCCTGACCGTGCTCGGCCGGCACATCGCGCTCAGCACGGTCGGCACGACGGACCTGTCCGTGCCCGGGGTCGGCCGGGTGAGCCTGGACCTCACCAGGACCTCGACCACCTCGAACACGGCGGCCGCGACCGCTCTGCGGCTCTCCCTGCGCCTCAACCCGCTGAGCCTGGGCGTGGCCGAGGTCGGCGGCTCGGTGACGCTGGCGCAGGCCGCCTGCAAGACCCCGCACAAGGGCGGCTCCGGGTCGGGCGGTTCGACGACGGGTTCGACCTCGGGGTCGACGGCCGGGTCCACGAGCGGCTCCACGGCCGGTTCCACCACCGGCTCCACGAGGGGGTCAACGAGCGGGTCCACGGCGGGCTCGACGGCCGGGTCCACGAGCGGCTCCACGGCCGGTTCCACCAGCGGGTCCACCACCGGCGGGAGCACCAAGGGGACCACCGACGGCGGAGCCGCGACCGGCGGTTCGACGGCCGGAGGCACCGCAGGAAGCACCTCGGGCAGCACGTCCGGTGGGACCGCGGGCAGCACCGCCGGCGCCTCGGGCGGCAGCGGTTCCGGCGGGCCTACCGACGCCACCGCCTCCGGCGGGTCGACGGGCGCCGCGTCCGGCGCCACCGGCGGCGGCGACGCGCTCACCCAGACCGGCCCCGACACCGGCGACCTCGCGGAGACCGGGGCCAGTTCCTCCACCCCCTACCTGGCGATCGGCGCCGCGGGCCTGGTGACCGCCGGAGCGGCGACGTATCTGCTGACCGCCCGCCGCCGCAGGACCGCGGCCGCGGCGGACCCGCGGGACTGACGGGAAACAGCGACAGTTCCGTAGCAAGGTCACAGGGAAGGTCACAAGGGGGGAACGAAAGCCTCCAGGGCGGCGCCGTACCACGGACGCCGCCCTCTAGGCTTGCCCGGGACCAGCAACTCGTCCGCGGTCCGGGGGAGTTGGCGGAGGTCCATCTCAGCTCGGCGCTGGGGGCTACGACATGGTGGGCGCTGAGCGCACTGGCAGGCGGGGCGGGGCATGACGGACGGGCTTTTCGCGGGACGCTACGAACTGGCCGAGCTGCTCGGCCACGGAGGCATGGCCCGCGTCCACCGCGCCCGGGACACCCGGATGGGCCGGACCGTCGCCGTCAAGACGCTGCTGCCCGAGCTGGCCGGCGACCCCGACGCCCGGCGCCGCTTCGCCCGCGAGGCCCAGGCGGCGGGCGCGCTCAACCACCCCGGCATCGTCACCGTCCACGACCAGGACGAGGTCCGCGACGGCGACGAGGTGGTGCCCTACCTCGTCATGGAGTACGTCCGCGGTGCGACGCTGTCCCAACTCACCCGGCAGGCGGTCTACTTCGCGCCGGAGCGGGCGGTGCGCATCGCCTGCGACATCCTCGACGCGCTCGCCCACGCGCACAGCCGCGGCACCGTCCACCGCGACGTGAAGCCCGCGAACGTGATGGTCACCAGCGAAGGCGTCATCAAGGTCGCCGACTTCGGTATCGCGCGCGTCCTGGCCAGCGACTCCCGGCTGACCACCACCGGGTCCGCGATCGGCACCCCCAGCTACATGTCGCCCGAGCAGATCAACGGCGCCGAGGTCGACGCCCGCAGCGACGTCTACGCGGTCGGCTGCGTCCTGACCGAACTGCTCACCGGCAGGCCGCCTTTCACCGACGGCAACCCGCTCAACCTGATGTATTGGCACGTCCACACCCCGCCGCCCGCCCCGTCGGCCCGCAACCCGCGGGTGCCGCGGGAAGTGGACGAGCTGGTGCTCACGGCGCTCGCCAAGGACCCGGCGGCCCGGCATTTCGACGCCGCGGTCTTCCGCGACCGGCTGCGCTCCTGGCTGACCGTCTCCGGGCACTCGGCGCTGCTGGCCGGCCCCGCGGTGCCGCCCGGCGAGGACAGCGCGACCCGCCCGCTGGGCGGCGGCGCCGACCCGAGGGCCACCTTCGGCGCGGGCGGCGGCCTCCCGGCCCTCCCCGCCGCATCCGGCCCGCGCACCCCGCCCGGTCCCGGCGCCCAGACCCCGCCCGCCCCCGCCACGCCTCCCGCCGCGTCCACACCGCCCTCCACACCCTCCGCCCCCGCCACGCCGCCGCCCCGCACGCCGAACCCCTTCGGCGCCGCCCCGGAGTCCACACCGCTGCCGTCCGGCCCCGCCGAGCACCCGGCGTACGCGCTCAAGCCGCAGGTGCCGCTGCCGCCGCCTTACCACCCCGGCACCCCGCCGCCGCTCAACGGGCCCAGCGGCACCGGGGAGTTCGACCCGGCCCGGCGTGCCAGACGGCGCTGGATCGCGGGGGTGTCCGGCTTCGCGGTGGTCGCCGTCGCGGCGACCGTGACCTTCGTCTTCGTCCCCATGGGCGGGGGCGGCGGCGACCCGTCGCCCACCTCGCCCACCGGCAGCCACCGGCCGACCGGCACCGCCGTCAAGGAAGCCGCGCTGAAGCTGCACGGCGGCAAGGAGGGCACGGGCTACGACGGCGGCCTCGACGGGGTGGTGAAGCCGTCGTCCACGAAGGGCGGCACGCTGCAACTGGCCGCGTCCTCCGCCGAGGACGGCATGCTCGACCCGGCGCGCACCTACGTCCAGCCGTCGTGGAATCTGCAACGCCTCTACCTGCGCAAGCTGGTGGACTACGCGCCCGTGCCGGGGCCGGGCGGGCGCAAGCTGGTGGCCGACCTCGCCACCGACACCGGCCGCGTCAGCTCCGACGGCCGCACCTGGACCTTCACCCTCAAGTCCGGTCTCAGCTACGAGAACGGCGCCCCCATCACGTCCCAGGACATCAAATACGGCATCGAGCGGACCTTCGACCGGTCGGTCTTCGGCAGCGGGCCCAGCTACTTCGTCGACCTGCTCGACCAGGGCCAGCACTACCCGGGCCCCTACAAGGACTCCGACCCTGACAAGCTGGGCCTGCGCTCGGTCCACACCCCCGACGCGTCCACCATCGTCTTCACCCTCGCCAAGCCCTTCGCCGACTTCCGCTACGTGCTGGCGATGTCCATCGCCGCGCCCGTGCCGCGCACCGCGGACAAGAACGACGGCAAGGACTTCCAGGACCACCCGCTCAGCAGCGGCCCTTACCGGGTCGCCAGCTACGTCGAGAACAACTCGCTGCACCTGATCCGCAATCCCCAGTGGAAGCAGTCGACCGACCCCATCCGCTCCGCCCTTCCCGACGCGATCGACCTGCGCGTCTACAACAGCCAGGACGCCGTCGAGGACGCGCTGCTGACCGGCTCCGCCGACCTGGACCTCAACGGGCAGACGCTGTCCGACGGCGCCGAGGCCAGAGTGCTCAACGACGCGTCGCTGAAGAACCGGTCCGACCTCGTCTACACCGGCGCCACCCGCTATCTGACCCTGCAGACGGACATCCCGCCGTTCAACAACCAGGCCTGCCGCACGGCCGTCCAATACGCCGTCGACCGCTCGCAGGTACGGGCCGCGCTCGGCGGGGAGTACGAGGGCGGCGACATCGCGAGCACGATGCTGCCGCCGGTCGTCGACGGCTACGACCCGAACGCCCACCCCTTCGGCTACGACGACGGCGCCGCCTACCCGACGCTGGCCAAGCAGCAGTTGACCGCCTGCGGAAAGGCGGGCGGCTTCGACGTCACCCTCGCGGGACCCGCCAACTCGCCGCGGCTGGTGGAGGCGATGGTGGCCGTCCAGCACACGCTGGCCGCGGTCGGCATCAAGGTCAAGATCCAGCAGGTGGAGACGGGGACCTACTACGCGACCCTGGGCTCGCCCAGCAAACTCAAGCAGGCCGGCTGGGGCATGGCCCTGACCGTCTGGGCGGCCGACTGGCCCACCGGCGGCGGCTTCCTGCGCACCCTCATCCAGCCCGGCAGCCCCAGCAACTACGCGGGCCTCGACGACTCCGAGCTCAACGCCATCGCCGGCAAGGCCGACACCCTCACCGACCCCGCCGAGGCCGCCGACCAGTGGAAGGCCGCGGACGCCGCCCTGATGCGCGACTCCGTGATGGTGCCGCTGGTCTACACCCGCCACCTGGTCTACCGCGGCAGCCGGCTCACCAACGCCTACCAGCAGCAGGTGATCGGCGGGATCGACCTCACCGCGCTGGGGGTTCAGCCATAGCGGTGGCCAGCGCACTGGCGAAGCCGTCGACCGTACGGCGGTCGCGCACCGCCACCCGCAGCCAGTCGGGACCCAGACCGGGGAAGGTGTCGGCCCTGCGCACCGCGTAGCCCAACGCCCGCAGCCGCTTCCTGACCTGCGCCGCGCCCGGCAACCGCAGCAGCACGAAGGGCGCGGCGGGCGCGTCGCCCGCGACCTCCACCGCGGGGAAGTCCCGCAGCCGGGACAGCAGGTAGTCCCGGTCGGCCGCCACCTCCACCGCCGCCGCGGCCGCCTCCGCGAGCGCGTCCGCGCCCACGCACGCGCGGGCCGCCGCGAGCGCGGGCGTCGAGACCGCCCACAGCGGCTGCGCGCGCTCCAGCGCCGCGACCTGCTCCCGGGCGCCGAGGACATAGCCGATCCGCAGCCCGGCGAGCCCCCAGGTCTTGGTGAGGCTGCGCAGCACCAGCAGTCCCGGTACGTCCCGGGCCGCCGCCAGCGACTCCGGCTCGCCCGGCACCGCGTCCATGAAGGCCTCGTCCACCACCAGCGTCCGCCCGGCCCGCGCCAACTCCCGCACGAGCGCCGCCGGATGCAGCACCGACGTCGGATTCGTCGGATTGCCGAGCACCACCAGGTCGGCGTCCCGCGGCACCGCCGCCGGGTCGAGCCGGAAGCCGTCCGCCGCCGCCAGCAGCACCCGTTCCACGTCGTGGCCCGCGGCCCGCAGCGCCGCCTCCGGCTCGGTGAACTGCGGGTGCACCACCACCGCGTGCCGCGGCCGCAGCGCCCTGGCCAGCAGGACGAAGGCCTCCGCCGCGCCCGCCGTCAGCAGCACCTCCCGCTCGTCCGCCCTGCCGTGCCGCAGCGCCACCGCCCGCCGGGCGGCCCGCCCGTCCGGGTAGGCGGCAAGTCCCGTCAGCGAGGCGGCGATCCGCTCGGCCAGCCACGAAGGCGGCGTGCCCGTACGCACGTTGACCGCCAGGTCCACCAGGCCGCCGCCGACCTCCGCGTCACCGTGGTGCGCCAGGTCGTAGCCGTCCGCGGCGGCCGGTGTGCCGCGCTCAGTGGGTGTGAGCATGGGGGTGCCCGTGGCCGCCGTGCGCGTGGGACGGGTCGTCCGGGTGGTGGTGCGGCTGCTGCGGCAGGCCCACCCGGTCCTCGAAACCGGGCATCCGCACCCGGTAGACGCAGCTGTCGCAGTTCATCCGCAGGTCGCCGCCCACCGCCTCGCGGTAGCGCTCCATCACCAGCTGCGCCAGCTCGGGCGCCGCGCCGATCACCTCCGCGCACCGCACCTCGACGCCGTCCTGCCCGGCCGCCCACCCCGCGGCCTGCTCCCGCACCCGGTCCGGCAGCACCCCGCTGAAGAGGAAGTACGGCAGCACCACGACCGTCCGCGCGCCCAGCCGCCGGCAGCGCTCCAGGCCCGCGGCGACCGACGGCTCGGCCAGCGACACGAAAGCGGTCTCCACCCCCGCGTAGCCGCGGCCCTCCCACAGCAGCCTGGCCGCCTTGAAGACCTCGGCATTGGCGTCCGGATCGGTCGAACCGCGACCGACCAGCAGCACCGTCGCGCCCGCCCGGTCCGCCCCCGCGAGGGCCTCGTCCACCCGCCGCTCCAGCACCGAGAGCAGCCCCGGATGCGGCCCCAGCGGGCGCCCGTAGGCGAACGACGTGCCCGGATGGCGCCGCTCCTCCCGGGCCAGCGCCGCCGGTATGTCGCCCTTCGCGTGTCCGGCGGAGACCAGCACCAGCGGCACCGCGGCGAAGTGCCGCACGCCCGCGCCGGCCATCGCCGCGACCGAGTCCGCCAACGGCGGCGGCGACAACTCGATGAAGCCGCCGCCGACCGCCAACTCCGGGTTCGCGTCGCCCAGTTGCGCCACGAAGTCGCGGAAGGCGGCCGCACCGGCCGCATCGCGGGTGCCATGGCCGACGAGGAGGAGTGCGGGGGGTGTCACAGGACGTTCTCCTTGGGATCTTGTACGGCGGCGGGGGTGTAGAGCAGCGCGTTGAGCGCGGCGGCGGCCACCGCGGAGCCGCCCTTCTCCGAGATGTTGCTGACCGAGGGCAGCCCCGAGGCCCGCAGGTGCGCCTTGCTCTCCGCGGCACCCACGAAACCGACCGGCAGGCCGATCACCAGCGCCGGCGCCGCGTCCAGCACGAGCAGTTCCTCCAGCGCGGTCGGCGCGCAGCCGATCACCCACAGCGCGCCGGGACCCACCTGCTCGTACGCCAGCCGCACCGCGTGCGCGCTGCGGGTCAGCCCAGGACCCGCGACGGCGTCCCCCAGCCGGCAGACCGCGCGGCGGCCCGTGATGCCCGCCGCGACCATCGCGACGTCGGCGACGACCGGGGCGCCCGCGTGCAAGGCGGCGTGTGCGGCGGCCAGTTCGGCCTCGTCGGCGACCAGGTCGTCGGCGTACGCCAGATCCGCACTCGAGTGGATCACCCGCTCCAGCACCGCGCGGTGCAGGCGGGGGAGCCCCGAGGTGTCCAGGCGGGACCGCAGGATGCGGAAGGACTCCTGCTCGATGGGGTGGACGGTGCGGCTCATGCGCCGCCCTCCTGCCACCGGTAGCCGCGCGGGGTGACCATCCGGCCCGCGACGACGCGGGACGCGGTATTTCCGACGGTGACCACCGACACCATGTCGACGGTGGACGGGTCCACGTCCGCGAGCGTGGTGACGGTGACCTCCTCGTCCGGCCGGGACGCGGCCCGTACGACACCGACGGGTGTGCCCGGGTCGCGGTGCTCCGCCAGCAGGGCCAGCGCCTTGGGCAACTGCCAGTGCCTGCCGCGGCTGCGCGGGTTGTAGAAGGTCACCACCAGGTCCGCCTCGGCCGCCGCCCGCACCCGCCGCTCGATCACCTCCCACGGGGTGTGCAGGTCCGACAGGCTGATCGACACATGGTCGTGCCCGAGCGGCGCGCCCAGCAGCGACGCCGCCGCCAGGGCTGCGGTCACGCCCGGCACGCCGACCACGTCGATGTCGTCCGCGGCCTCCGCGAGGGCCGGCGAGGCCATCGCGTACACCCCGGCGTCGCCGCTGCCGATCAGCGCGACCGCGTGCCCCGCGCGGGCCTCGGCCACCGCGGTGCGCGCCCGCTCCTCCTCGGCGCCCAGCCCCGACTCCAGCACCCGGGTGCCGGGCAGCAGCAGATCCCGGATCTGCGCCACGTACTGGTCGAGCCCGACGACCACCGACGCGCGCCGCAATTCCGCGGTGGCCCGCGGCGTCAGCAGATCCCGGGCCCCGGGCCCGAGCCCCACCACCGCCAGCCGCCCACGCGGCCTGCGCCGCGCCACCGCGACGGTGGCCATCGCCGACTTCCGCTTCTCGACGACGAGTTCGCCCCCCGAGCCGGCCGCAAGCAGCGCCGCGGCCTCGGCGACCGACGGCGTACCGACCGCGCGCAGCGGCGCCGCCGACGGGTTGGGCACGCTCACCCCCGCGAGGGCCTCCGCCCCGAAGGTCACGAGCGGCACCCCCAGTCGTGCCGCCGCCGCCACGATCCCCGCCTCCTGCGCCTTGGCGTCCACGGTGGCCATCCGCCACACACTCCCCTCGGCGACCCCGCCCGCCGCCAACGCCGCCCTGACCAGCCCCACCACTTCCTCCACGGCCACCCCCCGACTCCCCCCGACCCCCACGACCAGCCCCGGCGGCCGCACCACCACGACGCGCTCCGCGGGCTCCACGACCCGATCCGTGACCCACACCCAATACCCGTCCCGGGCGCGGACATCGAAGGAGGACCCTTCCCCCACCCGGCGGAGGTGGCCTGCCTCGGCGTCGTGCGGCTCCCCGTATTCCGCGACGGGGTCGCGGGGTGCGCCCGTGAGGTGCGGGCGTTCCCCCGCCCGGGGGTGGGCGCCTGCGTCGGCGGAGTGCGCAGCGCTCCATTCCGCCGCGGCGGCGGGGTCGCGGGGTTCGCTTGTGCCAGCGAGGTGCGGGGCACCCGATTCCGCCGCCGCGGCGGGAAGCGAAGTGGGCGTGTTCGGCGGTGCCGAGCCGTCCTCCGCGGGGCTGGGTTGGGCACCACCGGGTTGCGTCGCTTCGCGTCCCGCCGTTGCGGCGGTGTGGGGGGCGGGGTCGTCGCCCGTCCAGGGGCGGGCGTCCTCGCCGTCGTGCGGCTCCCCGTATCCCGCGACGGGGTCGCGGGGTGCGCCTGCGCTGGTGAGGTGCGGGCGTTCCCCCGCCCGGGAGTGGGCGCCTGCGTCGGCGGTGTGCGGGGCACTCCGTTCCGCCGCCGCGGCGGGAAGCGGGATGGTCGTGTTCGGCGGTGCCGAGTCGGCCTGGCCACCGCCGGGTTGCGTCGTGTCGCGTCCCGCCGTTGCGGCGGTGTGGGGGGCGCCTGCGTCAGGGGAGTGCGGGGCACTCCGTTCCGCCGCCGCGGTGGGAAGCGGAGTGGGCGGGGCCGAGTCGGGGGCTGGCGGGGCGAGGGGGAGTGGGGGGAGAGGCCAGGTCGAGTCGGCGTGGAGGTGGACGGGGGTGCCGTCCAGGAGGGCGCGGGTGACGGCGGGGAGGGCGCCCTCGGCGGGGTAGGGGAGGGCGTCCAGGGCGGGAGTGGAGGTCGTGTCGGTCGCTGTGGTGATGACCGGCACGGTCGTCAGGACCGTCGAGACCGCCTGCGCGAGCGCGTTGGCCCCGGCGGCGTGCCCGCCGAGGAGGGCGATCGCGTGGCGGTGGGCCTCGTCCACCGTCACGACGGCCGGGTCGGACGCCTTGCTCACCAGCAGCGGGGCGAGCAGGCGGACGGCGGCGCCGGTGGCGAGGAAGACGACCAGCTGGTCGCACTCGGTGAAGGCGGTGCGGAGGAGGTCGCGGACGGGGGCGCCGCCGTAGTGGCGGGTGCGGTCCGGCCATGCGGCGGCGAGCCGGTCGCAGCCGGTCCTGCCCGCAGCCGTGGTGGAGATGAGGCCGATCACGCGGGTGCTCCTTCGGTACGGGGGGCGGCGGGCCGGGTGGCCCACAGGACGAAGACGGGGTTGGCCGCGGCGAGCCGTGTGACGTCGCCGGGCAGCGGGGCGAGCCGGGAGGACTGCAGGAGGACGCCGTCCGCCGTGAGCCCCGCCGCCCCGAGGGCGGCGCGGACGGCGCCGACCCGGTCGACCGCGGCGAGCGTCACGACGACGGCCCGCCGCGCGCGCAGCGCGCACGCGGCCACGACGTCCGCCACGTCCGAGCCGCCGCCGCCGACGAAGACGGCGTCGGGGTCCGGCAGTTGCCCGAGCACGCCGGGCGCGCGGCCGACCACCGCCTCGACGTCCACCCCGTGGGCCGCGGCATTGGCCCGCACCCGGGCCACCGCGTCCGCGGACTTGTCGACGGCGACGACGGCCGCCCCGAACCGCGCGCATTCGACGGCCACCGACCCGGACCCGGCCCCGATGTCCCAGACCAGCTCACCCGTACGCGGTCCGAGCCGCGCCAGCGCCAGGGCCCGCACCTCGAATTTCGTGACCATGGAGTCCCGGTGCGCGAAGTCCGCCTCGGGCAGCGCCCAACCGGCCGGCGCCGTACGCGGACCGGCGACCGTACCGGCGGCGGACGCCACCGAGGCGCCGGGCCGCAGGCACAGCACGACGCCGACCGCCTCGCCCCAGTCCCGCCCCGCGGCCTCTTCCGGGGAGACGGAGACCACCCTCTCCCCGGGGGAGCCGAGCCCGGTGGCGACGACCAGCGTGCGGGACAGTCCGCTACGGGCCAGGGCCGCGCCCAATTCCGCGGGACCGGCGCCGGGTCCGGTCAGGACGGCCGCTTTCGGGGCGGCGCGGCAGACGTTCACCGCGGCCCGCAGATCCCGCCCGTGCGCGCTGACCACGACGGCGTCGTCCCAGCTCAGCCCGGTCCGGGCGAAGGCGACCGCGACGGACGGCGCCGACGGCCGTACGTCGAGCGCCGCCGCGCCGAACCGCGCGCCCAGCGCCCGTACGATCCCGAAGAAGCCGGGGTCGCCGGAGGCCAGCACCACCACCCGGCCGCCGGCGGCCGCGCACGCGCCGATCTCGTCGAGCGCGGGCGCCAGCGGCCCGAGGACCAACTGCCGCACGCCGTACGGCATTTCGGCCGCGCCGAGATGCCGGGCCGCACCGACCACCAGGTCGGCGGCACCGACCACCGGTGGCGGCCCGCCCGTTCCCGTGCCGAGGACGGTGATCACCGCGTCACCCACGGGACTCGCGCAGGGCGCGCCGCGCGGCGGGGTCGGCCCGCCGGAAACCGTGGAAGTGCCCCGGGTGGTAGAGGTGCGACCGCGTCCCCGACGCGGACAGCGCGGGCCCGACCAGGAAGAGCGTGTGCTTCCACAGGCGGTGCGCCTTGACCGTCTCCTCCAGCGTCGCGATGGTGCAGTGCAGCAGCAATTCCTCGGGCCAGCTGACCTGGTGGGCGACGATGACCGGCGTGTCCGTCGGATAGCCGCCCTCCAGCAGCTCGGCGGCGAGCTGCCCGGACCTGGCGGCGGACAGGAAGACCGCCATCGTCGTGCCGTGCCGGGCGAATTCCCGCACCTCCTCGCCCGGCGGCATCGGGGTCTTCCCGCCGCCCAGCCGGGTCAGCACCACCGACTGGGCGACCTCGGGAATCGTCAACTCCCGCCCGGCCGCCGCCGCCACCGCCGAGAACGACGACACCCCGGGCACGATCTCCACCTCGACGCCCAACTCGGCGCACCGGTCGACCTGTTCCTGCGTACCGCCCCACAGTGCCGGGTCGCCCGAGTGGATCCGCGCGCACCGCAAGTCCTCGCGCCGCGCTCGCTCGTAGACCGCGACGACGTCCTCCAGCGACATCGCCGCCGAGTCGAGGATCTCCGCGTCGGGCCTGGCGTGCTCAAGGACCGCCGCCTGCACCAGACTTGCCGCCCAGATGACGATGTCCGCCTCGGCGATGGCCTTCGCCGCCCGGAAGGTGAGCAGATCGGCCGCGCCGGGCCCCGCGCCCACGATGGTGACCTTGGCGTTCCCACGCGGGTCGCTCACAGTTTTCCTCCCCTGCCGTCCCGCCGCGCGGGCGCGATCAGCGTCGACAGATACGGCAGCGGGCCGTCGAGCAGCTCCGCCGCCGGGCGGATCGACTCCTCGGGCAGCCCCAGCGCGCTGCCCCACACCGCGCCCTCGGTCCTGCCGGTCGCCGCCAGCGCGGCGGCGACCTCGGCCGCGAGCCGGCCGAATTTGTACGCCACGACGGTGCCGGGTCCTTCGAGCGCCGCCTTGAGCACCGCGGCCCCCGCGGTCACCGGCACCAGCGTCAACGGCTCGGTGCCCTCGGTCAGTACGGCCCCGCTGCGGGCCGCCAGATCCTGCATCGCGGTGATGCCCGGCACCGTGGCGACCGCCACCCCCGGCAGCGACTCGACGATGGTGTGCGCGAGATACGTGAACGTCGAATACACATTCGGGTCCCCGATCGTCGCGAAGGCCACCGCCCCGTGCTCCCGCAGCAGTTCGGCCACCCGCGCACCCGCCGCGTCCCACGCGGCCTCGCGACGGGCCCGGTCGGAGCGCTCGTTCAGCGCGAAGACCACCCGGACGACGCGGTCCGCGGCCACGTAGTGCCGCACCGTCGCCTCGGCCCGCCCGACCTCGCCGGTGTCCATCACCGGCACCACCACGGCGCCCGCCGCGCGCAGCGCGTTGACGCCCTTCACCGTCACCAGCTCGGGATCGCCGGGGCCGACCCCGACCCCGGTCAGTCGCAGGTCCATGCGGCACACCTCTCGACGAAACGGGTCGCCAGCGACGGCTCGGCGGCCCAGTGCAGATGCAGATACGAGGCGTGCACATTCCCGTCCACGAAGCCCTCGGTGCGGCGCTCGGGCTGCGTGAAGCCCCACGCGGCGGCGGCACCCCGCGGCGGGTCCACCTCCGTACGGTGGAATTCGTGCCCGCGCAGACGGGTGCCCTGCGCCGCCAGCGGGCTGTCCGCCAGCGCGACGGCCTCGCGGTAGCCCAGGGTGAGGCGGCCGGTCATCCTCGCCTCGACCGGCAGCCGGCCGCACATCGACCGGCCGTCGAGGGTGCGGGAGAGGTAGAGCAGGCCCGCGCATTCCGCTGCGACCGGGGCCCCGAGGCCCGCGATCTCCTGGCGGAGGGCCTTGTTGGCGGAGAGCTGCTCCGCGTGGAGTTCGGGGAAGCCGCCGCCCAGGATGAGGCCCTGGGCGCCGGTGGGGAGGGATTCCGCGGTGAGCGGGTCGAAGGGGGTGACCTCCGCCCCCGCGGCGGTGAGCAGTTCCGCCTGCTCGGCGTAGTGGAAGGTGAAGGCGGGGCCGGTGGCGACGGCGATCACGGGGCGCCTGCGGCGGGCTTTCTCCCCTGACCCGCCCCTTCCCGAAACCGGGGCTCCGCCCCGGACCCCGGTCCCCGAACGCCGGACGGGCTGGAAACGCTCCGCCTCCACCTCCGCTTCCGGGCTCCAGGGGGTGTCCGGGAGGGGTGGGGCCGTGTGGGAAAGGGCCAGGAGGGCGGGGAGGTCGCAGGCGTCGCGGACGCGGGCGGCGGCGGAGCGGACGAAGTGGCGGGCGGCGGCGGCGCGTTCGGCGGCGGGGACGAGGCCGAGGTGCCGGGAGGGCACCACCAGGTCGTCCCGGCGGCCGAGCGCGCCCAGGCAGGGGACGCCCACCTCTTCGAGCGCGTCGCGCAGGACGCGCTCGTGCCGCGCGGAGGCGACCTTGTTGAGGACGACCGCCCCCAGCCGCAGCAGCGGGTCGAAGGACGCGAAGCCGTGGACGAGCGCGGCCACCGACCGCGCCTGCGCGGACGCGTCGACGACCAGCACCACCGGCGCCCGCAGGATCGTGGCGACCTGGGCGGTGGAGGCGAGTTCGCCGTGGCCGGTGGCGCCGTCGAAGAGGCCCATCACGCCTTCCACGACGGCGAGGTCGCAGCCCGCGGAGCCGTGCAGGAAGAGCGGGGCGACGCGCTCCGGGCCGCACAGGTACGGGTCGAGGTTGCGGCCGGGGCGACCGGTGGCGAGGGCGTGGTAGCCGGGGTCGATGTAGTCGGGGCCGACCTTGTGCGGGGACACGGCGAGGCCCGCGTCGGTGAAGGCGGCCATCAGGCCGGTCGCGACGGTGGTCTTGCCGCTGCCGGAGGAGGGCGCGGCGATGACGAGGCGGGCTGCCGTCCGGTCTACCACTCGATGCCCCTCTGCCCCTTCTGGCCGGTGTCCATGGGGTGCTTGACCTTCGACATGTCGGTGACCAGGTCGGCGGCGTCGACCAGCGCGGGCGGCGCGTTGCGACCGGTGATCACGACATGCTGGACACCGGGGCGGTCCCGCAGCACCGACACGACCTCGTCGGTGTCGACCCAGCCCCAATGCATCGGGTAGGCGAACTCGTCCAGCACGTACAGCCGGTAGGTCTCCGCCGCCAGGTCGCGCTTGACCTGCTGCCAGCCCTCGACGGCGGCCTCCTCGCTGCTCTCCGGCGAGCGCTGCACCCACGACCAGCCCTCGCCCATCTTGTGCCAGGCCACCGTGCCGCCCTCGCCGGAGTCGCCGAGCACCCGCAGCGCCCGCTCCTCGCCGACCTTCCACTTGGCGGACTTCACGAACTGGAACACCCCGACCGGCCAGCCCTGATTCCACGCCCGCAGCGCGAGGCCGAAGGCGGCCGTCGACTTCCCCTTGCCGATGCCGGTGTGCACGATCGTCAGCGGCCGGTTGCGGCGCTGCCGGGTCGTCAGACCGTCGTCGGGCACCACTTCCGGCTGTCCCTGCGGCATTACGCGGCCCTCCTGATGTCCTTGACCAGTGCGGAGACCGTGTCGGCCCGCAGTTCGTCGAGCGTGACGGCGACCCCGGCCAGGTCGGCGGCGAGCGCGCCCGCGAGGCCGAGGCGTACCGGCCCCGACTCGCAGTCCACGACCACCGCGGCCGTGCCCGAGGCGGCCAGCAGGCGGGCCGCGCGGGCGCCCAGCGCCACGGGTTCCGGGCCGCCGGTGGCCCGCCCGTCGGTCACCACGACCAGCAGCGGGCGCCGCGACGGGTCGCGCAGCCGCTCGATCCGCAGCACCTCGTGCGCCTTGAGCAGGCCCGCGGCAAGCGGCGTACGGCCCCCGGTCGGCAGCGTCTCCAGCCGCGCCGCCCCCGCGTCCACCGACGACGTCGGCGGCAGCGCCAACTCCGCGCCGGTGCCGCGGAAAGTGACCAGGCCGACCTTGTCGCGCCGCTGGTAGGCGTCCAGCAGCAGCGACAGGACCGCCCCCTTCACCGCCGACATCCGCTGCCTGGCGGCCATCGAGCCGGACGCGTCGACCACGAAGAGCACCAGATTGCCCTCACGGCCCTCCCGCACCGCCTGCCGGAGGTCGTCCCTGCGCAGAACAAGTCCGGGTCCGCTGCGGCCCCTTGCCCGCTGATACGGGGCCGCCGCCCGCACCGTCGCCGCCAGGTGCAGCTTCCCGAGGGCGCCGCCGTCGGGCCGCCGGGCCCCGGTCGTACGCCCCTGCGCGGTCCGCGCCCGCGAACGCCGCCCCGCCGCGCCCTCGCCGAGCCCCGGCACGGTCAGCGTCCGCGCCTTGAACGGTTCGGCGGCGGGTGCCACGGGCTGCTCCCGCTGCGGGCCGCCGGAGGGGGCGTCCGCGCCGGCGGAAGGCGTCGGGGCCTCCGCCCCCGTCGGGTCCCCCTCCGACTCCGGCTCCGCAGGTGTCGGCGGCGCGGTGTCGTGGCCCGGCCCGTCCTGGGGCTGCGGCGGCTGCTCACCGCCGCCGTCCGGGCCGCCGTCCGGCCCCCCGTCCGGGTCGGGGTCCTCGTCGTCGCCGCCGGACTCCGCCTTGGCCCGCGCCAGCGTCTCGTCGAGCTTGTCCTCGTCGAGTCCCGGCGCGTCGAAGGGATTGCGGCGCCGCCGGTGCGGCAGCGCCAGCAGCGCCGCCTGCCGTACGTCCTCGGCCAGCACCACCGTGCGGCCCGCCCACGCGGCCAGCGCCGTCGCGGTACGGGCCATCACGATGTCGGCCCGCATGCCGTCGACCTCGAAGGCCGCGCAGGTCGCCGCGATCTGCCGCAGGGCGGCGTCGCCGAGCCGCACCTCGGGCAGCAGCGCGCGGGCGGTGACGATACGCGTCCGCACCTGCTCCTCCTGCGGCGCCCAACGCGCCGCGAAGCCCGCCGGGTCGGCGTCGTAGGCCAGCCGCCGCCGCACCACCTCGACGCGCTCGTCCGTCTCGCGGGACGCCGCGACCTCGACGGTCAGCCCGAAGCGGTCGAGCAACTGCGGCCGCAGCTCGCCCTCTTCCGGGTTCATCGTGCCGACCAGCAGGAAACGGGCCGCGTGCCGTACGGAGACGCCCTCGCGCTCGACGTAGCTCGCGCCCATCGCGGCCGCGTCCAGCAGCAGGTCGACGAGGTGGTCGTGCAGGAGGTTGACCTCGTCCACGTACAGCACGCCGCGGTGCGCTGCCGCGAGCAGGCCGGGCTCGAAGGACTTCACGCCCTCGGCGAGGGCGCGCTCGATGTCGAGCGCCCCGACCAGGCGGTCCTCGGAGGCGCCGACGGGCAGCTCCACGAGCCTCGCGGGGCGCTCCCCGCCAGTCCCCTCCGGGTGGGGGCCGTCGGGGCACTGCGGGTCGGCGGACCCGGGCTCGCAGGAGAACCTGCACCCGGGGATGACGCGTACGCCCGGGAGGAGGGCGGCCACCGCCCGGACGGCGGTCGACTTGGCGGTGCCCTTCTCGCCCCTGACGAGCACGCCGCCCACTGCCGGGGAGACGGCGTTGAGCACCAGTGCCAGGCGCAAATCTTCCTGCCCGACCAGGGCGCTGAACGGGTAGGGCGTGCTCACATGTCCCCCTCTGTACGCGTCCTCAATCGCCGGACGGGCTGGTTTTGTCTGGCCCCCGCGTCCACTTGCCGGTGCGTCCTCAACTGCCGGACGGGCCGGAAGTGCTCGGCCCCGGGGTCTGGGGCGGAGCCCCAGGGGGGTGGGGTCATGACTCGCCCTCCAGGTCGCCCTCAAGGGCGAGATAGGTGTCGCGCAGACGGGCGAGCGTCAGGGGATCGGGGGCCGCCCACAGGCCCCGATCCGCCGCTTCGAGCAGCCGCTCGGAAATCCCCCTCAGCGCCCAGGGATTGGACTTCCGCATGAATTCGGAGTTCTCCGCGTCGAAGACGTACTCCGAGGCCAGCCGCTCGTACATCCAGTCGTCCACGACCCCGGCCGTGGCGTCGTAGCCGAACAGGTAGTCGACGGTGGCGGCCATCTCGAAGGCCCCCTTGTATCCGTGCCGCCGCATCGCCGCCATCCAGCGCGGGTTGACGACGCGCGCCCGGAAGACGCGGTGGGTCTCCTCGCCCAGCGTGCGGGTCCGCACCTGGTCGGTCAGGGCGCTGTCGCCGACGTAGGCGGACGGGGAGGTGCCGGTGAGGTGGCGGACCATCGCGACCATGCCGCCGTGGTATTGGAAGTAGTCGTCCGCGTCGACGAGGTCGTGCTCCCGGGTGTCGACGTTCTTCGCCGCCACCTGGATGCGGCGGAAGGCGGCCTCCATGTCGCCGCGCGCGGGGCGGCCGTCGAGGCCGCGGCCGTACGCGTAGCCGCCCCATACCGCGTAGACCTCGGCGAGGTCCGCGTCGGAGCGCCAGTTGCGGGCGTCGATCAGCGGGAGCAGCCCCGCGCCGTAGGCGCCCGGCTTGGAGCCGAAGATGCGGGCGGTGGCCCGGCGGCGGTCGCCGTGCAGGGCGGTGTCCTGGTCGGCGTGCGCGCGCACGTAGTTGGCGTCGGCGGGCTCGTCGAGTTCGGCGACCGCCCGCACCGCGTCGTCGATGAGGGCGACGACGTGCGGGAAGGCGTCGCGGAAGAAGCCGGAGATGCGGACGGTGACGTCGATGCGGGGGCGGCCCAGTTCGGCGGCGGGGACGATCTCGAAGCCGGTGACGCGGCGGGAGGCGTCGTCCCACACCGGGCGGCAGCCCAGCAGCGCCAGGATCTCGGCGATGTCGTCGCCCTGGGTGCGCATGCACGAGGTGCCCCACACGGTCAGGCCGACCGATGCCGGGTAGCTGCCGTTGTCGGCGAGGTGCCGGGCGAGCAGGGAGTCGGCGAGCGCGGTGCCGACGTCCCAGGACAGCCGGGACGGGATGGCCTTGGGGTCGACGGAGTAGAAGTTGCGGCCGGTGGGGAGCACGTTGACCAGGCCGCGGGTGGGGGACCCCGAGGGGCCGGCGGGGACGTAGCCGCCGCGCAGGGCGCGCAGGATGTGGTCGATCTCGTCGGTGGTGCGGGCCAGCCGGGGGACGACCTCGGCCGCGGCGAAGTCCAGCACCTCTACGGCCGCGGCCACGTCGGCGCCGCCGAGCACGTCCCGTACGGCCTCGGCCGCCGCGCCCGGAGCCCAGTCGCGCAGCTCCATGAATTCCGCCAGCCGCCTGGCCAGTTGCTCCAGCAGGTCGACCGCGTCGGAGGCGGTGCGTGCCGGGCCGTCCACGAGGGCGGTCAGCTCGGCCGGTACGGCGGCGGGTGCGCCGGGGACGGCCAGCAGGTCCTTCTCGACCAGGCCGAAATGCTCGGCCAGGGCCGCCCGCAGGCCGGGCAGCGCGTCACCGGCGCCGCCCCAGATCTGCGCCGACCTGAGCACCGCGAGCACCAGGTTGACCCGCGCCTCGCCGACCGGGCCGCCGCCCAGGATGTGCAGGCCGTCGCGGATCTGGACGTCCTTGATCTCGCACAGCCAGCCGTCGACGTGCAGCACGAAGTCGTTGAAGTCGCCGTCGTCCGGCTGCTCCTCGACGTGCAGGTCGTGGTGCAGCTCCGCGGTCCGCACCAGTTCCCAGATCTGGCTGCGGATCGCGGGCGCCTTCGCCGGGTCGAGATCGTTGACGAGGGCGTATTCGTCCAGGAGCTGTTCGAGCTTGGCGAGGTCGCCGTAGGAGTCGGCACGGGCCATCGGCGGCACCAGGTGGTCCACGACGGTGGCGTGGCCGCGCCGCTTGGCCTGGGTGCCCTCGCCGGGGTCGTTGACGATGAAGGGGTAGACCAGCGGCAGTTCGCCGAGCACGGCGTCGGGCGCACAGCCCGCGGACAGCCCGAGGCCCTTGCCCGGCAGCCATTCCATCGTGCCGTGTTTGCCCAGGTGCACGATCGCGTCGGCGCCGAAGGTGTGCTCCAGCCAGCGGTAGGCGGCCATGTAGTGGTGCGAGGGCGGCATGTCGGGGTCGTGGTAGATGGCGATCGGGTTCTCGCCGAAGCCGCGCGGCGGCTGGATCAGCACGACCACATTGCCGAACCGCAGCGACGCCAGCACGATGTCGTCGCCGTCCACGTAGAGCGAGCCCGGCGGCTCGCCCCAGTGCCGCAGCATCCCGGCCCGCAGGTCCTCGTCCAGCGTCGCGAACCACCGCTGGTAGTCGGCCAGCGGCACCCGGGCCGGGGCCGCGGCGAGCTGCTCCTCGGTCAGCCACTCCACGTCGTGGCCGCCCGCCGCGATCAGCCGGTGGATCAACTCGTCCCCGCCGGCCGGGTGTTCACCCGTCTCGTAGCCCGCGTCCCGCAGGGCTTCGAGCAGCCGTACGGCCGAGGCGGGTGTGTCCAGGCCCACCGCATTGCCGACCCGCGAGTGCTTGGTCGGGTAGGCGGTGAAGACCAGCGCCAGGCGCTTGTCGGCGTGTCGCTTGTGGCGCAGGGCCGCGTGCCGGACCGCGATGCCCGCGATACGGGCGGCACGCTCCGGGTCCGCGACATAGACCGGCACATCGCCCTCACCGGTCTCCTTGAACGAGAACGGCACGGTGATCAGCCGCCCGTCGAACTCGGGGATCGCCACCTGCATCGCCGCGTCCATCGGCGACAGCGCCGCGTCGGACTCCTGCCACGCCTTGCGCGACGACGTCAGGCACAGCCCCTGCAAGACGGGCACGTCGAGTTCGGCGAGCGCGCCCACATCCCACGCCTCGTCGGCGCCGCCCGCCGACGCGTCGGCCGCGACGGTGCCGCCGGAGGCCAGCACCGTCGCCACGATCACGTCGGCGCGGCCCAGCAGGTCGTAGAAGCCGGCGTCCGCGGACCCGCCTTCTGCCGCGGGCGCTCCGCCTCGACTCCGCTGCGGGCGGGTGCCGCTCCCTGGTTCCTCGCTCGCGACCTCCACCCTCCGCTGCATCTCGGCTGCGCCCCGCAGCGAACCGCAGTAGATCGGCAGCGCGTTGGCGGCGCGCGCCTCGACCGCGGCGCACAGGGTGTCCACGAAGGCGGTGTTGCCCGACAGTTCGTGCGCCCGGTAGAAGAGCACCGCGACCGTGGGGCGGCCGGGCTCGTACGGGTAGGCGCCGTGCACCCCGAACTGCGGCATGGCGCTTGGCGCTTCGAAGCCCTCGCCGCTCATCAGCACCGTGTCGGACAGGAAGCGCGCCAGCTCGGCGAGATTGGCCGGGCCGCCCTCCACCAGGTAGCGCAGCGCCTCGGCGACCACGCCCGCCGGGGCCGTCGACAGCGCCATCAGCTCGGCGTCCGGGACGCTCTCGCCGCCCAGCAGCACCGACGGCACCCCGGACGCGGCGATCACCGCCAGGCCCTCCTCCCACGCCCGGCGCCCGCCCAGCAGCCGCACCACGGCCAGGTCGGCGCCCGCCAGCAGCCCCGGCAGGTCGGCCTGCGGGTCCACCCGCGACGGGTTGCCGAGGCGGTAGGCGGCCCCGTCCGGGTGCGCGGCCGCCGCGGCGCGGGCGGCCAGCAGGTCGGTGTCGGCGGTGGACAGCAGCAGAACGGTGGTCATGGTGCCCCCGGTGGGACGAAGGGGAGTCCGGCGGGTGCGCCGTCCTCGATGAGCCGCAGCAGCGCGGCGGTGTCCAGGTGCTCTTCGACCAGGTCGCCGAGCCGGTCGAGCTGCGCTTCGCGCAGCGCGCCGAAGTCGGTGCCGGGCGCCGGGACGAAGCGGCGGCCCGCGGCGGCGGCGACCCGGCGCAGGAAGGCGCGGCGGAAGCCGTCGCTCTCCAGCGAGCCGTGCCAGTGGGTGCCCCACACCGCGCCGACCCGGCAGCCGTCGAGGAAGTCCTCGTCCCCGCCCAGCACTTCGGCGACCCCGTGGTGGATCTCGTAGCCCTCGACCGGCTCGCCGTAGGCCCGACCCGCGGGCCGCGCCAGGGTCTTGGCGGCGGCGAAGCGGATACGGGCGGGCAGCAGGCCGAGGCCGGGGACCTGGCCGGCCTTCGACTCGACGTCGTCCTCGATGTGCTCGGCCAGGATCTGGAAGCCGCCGCAGATGCCGAGCACCGGGCGCCCTTCCGCCGCCCGGCGCCCCACCGCGGCCGCCAGGCCGCGGACCCGCAGCCACTCCAGCGCCCTGACCGTGCCGCGGGTGCCGGGCAGCACCACCAGGTCGGCGTCCGCGACGTCCTCGGGGCGGTCGGTGAAGCGGACGGCGACACCGGGCTCCGCGGCGAGGGCGTCCAGGTCGGTGAAGTTCGACATCAGCGGCAGCGCGACGACGGCGACCCGCAGCACGTCCTCGCCGTACGGCCGCCCCGCCTCCGACTCCCGTACGCGCAGGCCGTCCTCCTCGTCGATGCCGAGGCCGCGGGCGTACGGCAGCACGCCCAGGGTGGGCCGGCCGGTGAGCCGGCGCAGCATGTCGAGGCCCGGTTCGAGCAGGGTGACGTCGCCGCGGAATTTGTTCACCACGTAGCCCGCGATCAGCGCCTGGTCCTCGGGCGCGAGCAGCGCGGTCGTGCCGAAGAAGGAGGCGAAGACGCCGCCGCGGTCGATGTCGCCCACGACGAGGGCGGGGATGTTCGCGCGGCGCGCGAGGCCCATGTTGACGATGTCCGTACGGCGCAGGTTGATCTCGGCGGGGCTGCCCGCGCCCTCGCAGATCACCGCGTCGTACGAACGCCCCAGCTCCGCCAGGCAGTCCACGACCACGTCCAGCAACTCGCCCTGCCTGCCGCCGTGTCCGTGGTAGCCGCGGGCCGACATCTCGCCGACCGCCTTCCCCAGCAGCACGACCTGGCTGCTGCGGTCGCTCCCCGGCTTGAGCAGCACCGGATTCATCAGCGCGGACGGCTCCACGCGGGCCGCCTGCGCCTGCATGGCCTGCGCCCGGCCGATCTCGGCGCCGTCGCGCGTGACGAAGGAGTTGAGCGACATGTTCTGCCCCTTGAAGGGGGCGACCCGCATGCCCCGGCGCACCAGGAAGCGGCACACCCCGGCGGTGACGACGCTCTTGCCGGCGTCCGAGGCGGTACCGGCGATCATCAGCCCGCGCATGGGGGTGTCACCCCCCGTGCGACCTCAGCCGTACGCGGCCGGCCGGTGCCTGCCGCGAGTCCGGCGGGACGCGCGGGCCGCGGCGGGAAGAGGCGGCCGCCGAGGGCCCTGCGGGGGAGCAGGGACGCGGTTGCGGTCAGCGCCAGCGCCAGTGCTGAGACGCGGCGGGAGAGGGCGATGGCGCGGGGGATGTCGGCGGGGGTCGGGGCGGGGTAGGCGGGGCCGAGGACGGGGCGGTGTTCGGTGCGGCCGGCGTAGGAGAGGGTGCCGCCGAGGCGGAGGTGGAGGGCGCCGGCGAAGGCGGCCTCGACGGGTCCCGCGTTCGGGCTCGGGTGGGCGGCGGCGTCGCGGCGCCAGGTGCGCAGGGCGTCCACCGGGTGGGGGGAGGCCAGCGCCGCGAGCGTCGCGGTGAGGCGGGCGCCGGGCCAGCCGGCGGCGTCGTCGAGCCGGGCCGCGGCCCACCCGAAGCGCAGGTGGCGCGGCGAGCGGTGCCCGACCATCGCGTCGAGCGTGTTGACCGCGCGGAAGCCCGCGAGCCCCGGCAGCCCGCCCAGGGCGCCCCAGACGAGGGCGCCGACGACCGCGTCCGAGGTGTTCTCGGCGACCGACTCCACGACGGCCCTGGCGATCCCGTCGGCGTCCAGGTGCTGCGGGTCCCGCCCGCACAGGTGCGGCAGCCTCGCCCTGGCCGCGTCGACGTCCCCGGCGTCCAGCGCGGCCGCGACGGCCCGTGCCTCCCTGGCCAGCGAGGTGCCGCCGAGCACCGACCAGGTGCAGGCCGCGGTCAGCCCGGCCGACAGCGCGGCGCGGGGCCGTACCGCCCGCCCGGCGAGGGCCGCGGCACCCACCACGGCACCGGCGCACAGCGCCGCGTAGGCCGCGCCGCTGAACCGGTCGTCCCGCCACATCCGGCGCTCCAGCGCCCCCGCCGCGCGCCCGAAGGCCGCGACCGGATGGCCGCGGCGCGGGTCGCCCGCGACGAGATCGCCGAGAAAGCCGAGCGCGGCGCCGTACGCGTATACGCGATCGGCACGCATCAGCTCAGACCGCCGTCACCCTCCGGGGGGACGGCGTACAGGAACACGTACCGGGAGGTCGGGGAGTGGCGCCGGGCATGGCAGAAGTCCTCACTCAGGGTCCGCGCCCTGGTTCGACGTGACCGGCGGTGAGAGTCTCCTGGCTCCCGGATCTACGCACTCCCGGTCTTCCAACCGGTGAACCGGCCGTGACGTACGGGTTGGGAGTGCACTCCCCGGTGACAGTGGCGGGACCGCGCCGGATTCACACCGGACTTCCTCTCCTGCCGCCGTATGGCCTCCGCAGTCCACCACGTGCGGGTGGGCCCGTCAACCGGCCCTTGACCTGGGTCGACGGAGTGTGGTGAGGTCCACACCCCGCCGCGGGCCGGGGCTACTTGGCGACGATCAGCCAGATGCCCCAGGCGATGGCCGCCGCGCAGGCGGCGAAGCAGGCGTAGGCCCCGCCGCGCGCGGCGACGGCCGGACGGGCCAGGCCGACCACGCCGAGGGTGAAGACGCCGACCAGGCCGACGGTGGAAAGCAGCGTGACGGCCAGGACCGTGCCGAGGGCGTGCCAGTCGATGCTCATACGGGACTCCTCGGGAGGTCAGGCGGTCGGGGCCGGGGAGGTCGTGCCCGGGAGGCCGACCGGCGGCTGGATGACGGCGGCGATGGCCGCGGTGACCGCGCCCTGCGGCTCGGCGGCAGCCGCGGGCTCGTCGTTGACGTTGGCGTGGGTGATCGGCTTGCGGCGGGCCGCCGTGCGGATCGTGGCGCAGATCGCCAGGCCGGCGACGGCGACCGTGACCACGCCCCAGGTGCCCTGGTCGGTCAGCAGCGCGGCCCCGGCGGCGACCAGCCCCGCCGCGGGCAGCGTCAGCGCCCACGCGGCGACCATCCGCCCCGCGGTCCCCCAGCGCACGACCGCGCCGGTGCGGCCGAGCCCGGCGCCCATCACCGAGCCGGAGCAGACCTGGGTGGTGGACAGCGCGAAGCCGAGGTGGGAGGAGGCCAGGATGGTCGCGGCGGCACCGGTCTGCGCCGCGAAGCCCTGCTGCGGCTGGATGTCGGTGAGGCCCTTGCCCATGGTGCGGATGATCCGCCAGCCGCCGATGTACGTGCCCAGCGCGATCGCGGTGCCCGCCGAGACGATGACCCACAGCGGCGGGTCGGCGTGCGGGGCGACGACGCCGCCGGTGATCAGCGCGAGGGTGATGACGCCCATCGTCTTCTGCGCGTCGTTGGTGCCGTGGGCGAGCGAGACCAGGCCCGCTGAGGCGATCTGCCCGGCCCGGTAGCCCTTGGCGGTGGTGCCGGGGTCGGCGTGGCGGCCGAGGCGGTAGCTCAGCCGGGTGGCGAGGGTCGCGGCGAGGCCCGCCACGACCGGCGCGGCGAGCGCCGGGATGAGGACCTTCATCACGACTGCTTCGCCGTGCACCCCGTGCCGCCCGACCGCGACCAGCGTGGCGCCGATCAGGCCGCCGAACAGCGCGTGCGAGGAGCTGGACGGCAGTCCGGCCAGCCAGGTCAGCATGTTCCAGACGATCGCGCCGACCAGCGCCGCGAAGATCATCTCGGGTTTGATGCCCGATGACTCGTCGATGATGCCGCCGGAGATGGTCTTGGCGACCTCCACGGACAGGAAGGCGCCGACGAGGTTGAGAACGGCGGACATGGCCACCGCCGTCTTGGGTTTGAGTGCACCGGTGGAGATGGTGGTGGCCATCGCGTTGGCGGTGTCGTGGAAGCCGTTCGTGAAGTCGAACACGAGTGCGGTGGCGATGACGATTCCGATCAGGAGCGTCATGTGTTCCATGGACCCAGGCAATCCGTTGGTGGGGCAGTGGCGAGCTGACCGTACGGATCATTGGTGAACGGAAGGTGAACTGGCAGCGGACTCGCGGTGCCAAGGTGACGTGCGGATGAACACAATGACAACGGAAACCCTTCTGGGGCCCGGAATCCGGCGGCCGCGGGCGCCCTGAAATGCCGTATGCCCCAGCTGCCGTCGTTCAGCCGCGTCCAGTGCGGTTGTCCCTGTGCCGCTCCGCCGCCCGGCGCCTCAGTGCCGCCCGGACAGCCGGTCGGCATACCGCGCCACCGGGTCGGTCGCCGCGCTCCGGCCGGTCAGCTCGCGCCGGTCGGCGCCCCGGTAGGCCGCGTACATCCCGCGCACCCCCGCCCAGCGCAGCGGCTCCGGCTCCCAGCGCCGCACCCGGTGGCCCACCCACGGCAGCGCCGTCAGCTCGGTGCCGTGCCCCTGCCCCGAGTCCTGCCGCACCAGGTCCCGCAGCGTACGGGCGGCCAGATTCGACGTCGCCACCCCGCTGCCGACATAGCCGCCCGCCCAGCCCAGGCCCGTCGTACGGTCCAGCTGCACGCTCGCGCACCAGTCGCGCGGCACCCCCAGCACCCCCGACCAGGCGTGCTCGACCGCGACCCCCGCCGTCGCGGGGAAGAGCCGCACCAGCACCTCGCGCAGCGCGGCCACCGTACGCTCCGAGGTCCGCCCGTCGTTGTCGGTACGCGAACCGAAGCGGTACGGCACCCCGCGCCCGCCCAGCGCGATCCGGCCGTCCGCGGTGCGCTGCGCGTACATGTACGCGTGCGCCAGGTCGCCCAGCGTCTCGCCGCCCTCCCAGCCGATCGTCTCCCACATCTCCGGCGACAGCGGCTCCGTCACGATCATCGAGGAATTCATCGGCAGCCAGGTGCGGCGCTGCCCCTTCACCGACGCGGTGAAGCCCTCGGTGCAGCGCAGCACGTACGGCGCGCGGACCGTGCCGTACGGGGTGACCGCGTGCTTGGGGCGGATCTCGGTCACCACCGTCGACTCGTGGACGGTCACCCCGAGCCGCTCCACCGCCGCGGCCAGCCCCTGCAGCAGCTTCACCGGATGCACCCGGGCGCCGTGCGGCGTCCAGCTCGCCCCGACCGTGCCCGCCGCCCTGATCCGCCGCGCCGACTCCGCCGCGCCGAGCAGCACCCGGTCCTTCTCGCCGAAGGCCGCCTCCCGGTCGTGGTACGCCCGCAGCCGCGCCAACTGCGCCGGCGAATACGCCACTTCCAGCACCCCGCCCTGCTGGATGTCCGCGTCGATGCCCTCGGCCGCGGCGACCCGCACCACCTCGTCCACGGTGGAATTCATCGCCCGCTGCAAGGCGACCGCCGCGTCGTGGCCGTGCAGCTCGGCATAGCGGTCGCGGCCCGCGATGCCGTTGTAGAGCCAGCCGCCATTGCGCCCGGAGGCGCCGTAGCCGCAGAACTTCGCCTCCAGCACGGTGATCCGCAGGAAGGGCACGGCCTGCTTCAGGTAATACGCCGTCCACAGCCCCGTGTAGCCGCCGCCGACGATCACCACGTCGGCCTCCGCGTCCCCGGGCAGCGGCTCGCGCGGCAGCGGTATGCCCGTGCCTGCGTACCAGAACGAGATTCCGCCGTTGACGGTGGCCATAATGCACCTGCAATCGCTGTGGAGCCCGGTGATGTGCGGGGACGCTACTGCGCTCCCGGCGGCCACGGCAACGCCTGAGGGACATGGGAGGCCGTTGTGCGCGACGCAGTCGAGAAAGCCTGGTCGGACGTGGTCGACACGGCCCGCCGCACCGTCACCGACGGCCTCGTCGTCGGCACGTCGGGCAACGTGTCCGCGCGGGTCGGCGATCTGGTCGTCGTGACGCCCACCGCGATGCCCTACGACCGGCTGCGCCCCCAGGACCTGGTCGCCGTCGACCTCGAAGGCCGCCAGGTGCGCGGGGCGCTGCGGCCCACCAGCGAACTGCCGCTGCACCTGGCCGTCTACGGCGGGACCGACGCGCAGGCGATCGTCCACACGCACGCGCCGCACGCGACGGCCGTCTCCACGCTGGTGGACGAGCTGCCGCCGATCCACTACGTCACCGCCGCCCTCGGCGGGCCGGTCCGCGTCGCCCCCTACGCCCTCTACGGCACGCCCGAGCTCGCCGCCCTCGCCCTGGCCGCCCTCGCCGACCGCACGGCGTGCCTCCTGGGCAACCACGGCACCCTCGCGTACGGCTCCACGCTCGACGTCGCCTACGAGCGCACGGCCCAGCTCGAATGGATGAGCCACGTCTGGCTCCTCGCCACCGCCTCCGGCGGCCCACGCCTCCTCACCCCCGCGGACCTCGCCGCGGCGGCAACCCGCCTCTCCACGTACGCCCAGCCGGGGGCCTGACGCACGCCCCTCACCCGCGCCCCTTTCGGCCTGCGTCCTACTACGCCGAGCGTTCGCCCCTGGAGGGTGAGCGTTTTTCAGGGGCGCGTGGGGGTACCCCCGGGCGAAGCGCTGGGGGATAACGGAGCGCCCCGCCGGAGAGGCGCGAAAGAAAGCAACGCCACAGCAAGGGGCAATCACCCGGGGGCGCGGGGAGCTGCGCGACGAACCCCCACCGGGCGGCAGGTGCGGGGCCGGCATGCCCGGCAGGGCGGCCGGGTACCCGGCGAGGGTACGCAGGAGTGGCCGAGAGCAGAGAGGTCGGTGAAACTGGAGGGGATGCGACTACGAACCGCCGTGGCGACAGCCACCGCCGCCCTGGGTGCCGGCACCGCCGCCGTCGTGGCGGTCGGCCGGTACGGCTCGCGTTTCGCCCTCAAGCCGTCCGCCGAGGGCCCGGCGCCGGAGGGCACGGTCACCGTGCACACGGTCACCGCGGACCGCGTCGTCCTGACCCGCACCGCCGCGTCGGGCCGCCGCGGGACGTACGGCCTGGCGGCCGACGGCCTGCACGCGATCGCCGGCGACGTGGTCGACGGCACCGCCTACTCCGTGACCAGGAAGCTGCTCGCCGTACCGCACGGCTCGCTGGACCCGGGCGCCCCGGTCAGGATGACCCCGCAGGTGCACTGCGGGAATCCGCGGGTGGCGCTGGGCCTGGACTACACCGAGGTCGAGGTGCCGGGCGAGCTGGGCCCGCTGCCCGGCTGGTATCTGCCGGGCGCCCGCAGCACCTGGGTGATCAGCGTGCACGGCCTGGGCGCGACCCGCGAGCACGCGATGAACGTGCTGCCCGCCCTGCACCACCACCGCTTCACCCAGTTGGTCCTGGGCTACCGCGGCGACCCCGAGGCCCCGGCGCCGCCCGACGGCATCGGGCACCTGGGCCGGACCGAGTGGCGCGACCTGGACGCGGCGATGCGCTACGCGGTGGAGTACGGCGCCCAGCGCATCGTGCTCTACGGCTGGTCCACCGGCGCGACCATGGCCCTGCACGCGCAGCACCTGTCCGCGGTCGGGAACCTCGTCCGCGGCCTGGTCCTGGACTCGCCGGTGCTGGACTGGCGTGCCACGGTAGCCGCCGCCGCGCAGTGGCACGGGCTGCCCGCCAACCTGACACCGCTGGCCGTACGCGCGGCCGAGGGGCGTACGGAACCCTCGGGACGGCACGGCGCCGCCCCCGCCGTCCCGGCGCCGCCCACCGTGCCGACGCTGATCTTCCACGGCCCCGAGGACACCCTGGCGCCCTGGGGCCCGTCCCGTGAACTCGCCGCGCGCTACCCGGATCTGGTGGTCCTGCACAGCGTGCGCGGCGCCCAGCACGGGGCGATGTGGAATGCCGACCCGGTCGGCTACGAGGAGATCCTGCGCCGCTTCCTGACCCCGCTCATGTGAGCGGGGAACGCGGGAAAGTCCGGCCGATTGGGAATCTGGGCGCACAACGGCGAGACTGCTCCAGTGACGTCCCGTAGCCCGCGAGACACTCCGCTCCGCCTCGTCCCCCGCCGGCCGCTCACCGCCGCCCGCAGGACCGCGACCACGCGCAGGCCAAGGCCGCCGCGCCCGCCGGAAGGCACACCCCCGCTGCCGGAACTCGCCCGGCTCGCCCGAGCCGAACTCGCCGCCGCCGTACGGCTCGCACGCTGGGCGGGTACGGGCCCCGGCACCGCGGGGCCGACCGGCATACTGCCCGCGGACGCGCTCACCGAGGCCGCGGCAGCCCTCGGCCTGACCCCCGGCCAGATCCGCACCGCCTGGGACCGCGCCAGGCTGTCCGGCCTGATCGAACTGCACGGCGGCACCGCCCGCCCCGGCTGGCGGCTGCGCGCCTGGGACACCGACGACACCGCGGTGCTGCGCGGCTGGGTCGCGCTCTTCGACGCCTGGTCCCTCGCGCACCCCTTCCTGCCCGGCGACCGCAGCGGCCCCGACCCGGCGCTGGTCGCCGAAGTCGTCGAGGCGGCACCGCAGTTGCTGTCCTTCCTGCACCTGTCGAACGGCCCGGTGCCGATCGACACGCTGCTCGACCTGCTCCGCCAGCGGGTCGCCGAACTGCGAACAGAACGCCATGAGCCGCCCGCCGACGGCGCCGGCGACCCGCTGCCGACGCTGCTCGACTGGACGCTGGAGGCCGCCGTGCGGGTGGGAGCGCTCCGCCCCCGCGACCCGCAGCGGCCCGACGAGGTCGTGCTCACCGCGCTCGGCAGCTGGGCGGTGTGGGTCAAGCTGGAGCAGATCTGCGTTGCCGCGCAGGGCCCCGCCGGGCACATGGAGCAGTCCGCCGCCACCATGCTCCGCGCCTGCGCCCGCCTGTCTCCTGGCCCCGCGCGGGCCGAATACCGCGCCTGGCTCGCCGCGCGGCCCGTCGCCCCCGCCGTCGCCGAACTCCTCGACACCGCCCGCGGCGACGACGCGCTGCTGCGCGGCCTGGCCTTCGAGGCGCTGCGTGTCGTCGGCGACCCGGCGGAGCCGGCGGTACGCGAGGTGGTCTCCGAGCCGGTGCTGCGGCCGTACGCGGTGCTGTGGCTCGCCGAACTCGACGGCGGCGACCCCGACACCGCGACCGGGCTCCTCACCCGGGAGGAGGCCACGTGGCTGTGGGTCGACACGGCGGCCGCGGTCGCGGACCACGGCGAGGACCATCTGCTGGTCAGCCATCTGGAGACCGCCGTCCAGGGCTCCGTGCCAGGACTTCTCGAAGAGGTCCGCGACGTCGGCCACCCGCGGACCGTCCAGGTCCTCGTCGCCCTCGCCGCCGCCCACCCCGACCCCATCCTGGCCAAGGCCATGCGCAAGGCCGCATTCCAGGTCCACACGGGCGAGGCGTAGAGCCTCCCTCGCCCTCACACTGGCGGCCCGTCGTGGCTTGTCTCGCAGTTCCCGGGGGTACCCCCACGCGCCCTTGAAAAACGCTCACCCTCCAGGGGCGAACGCCTGGCGGCGGAGGACGCAGGACCCAAAGGGGCGCGGGGAACTGCGCGACCAGCCACCCACGCAGCGGCACTGTGGACTCCGTGACAGCACCCCGCAGGGAGTGGCGGGGAACTGCGCGCGCAGCCCACCACCGGGCCGCGGGCAAGGGCACCCCCGCGAGGGGGAAGAAGGCGGGCGCCCGGCACGGGCGAAGGCAGTTGCATGGGGCCAGTAGACTGGCCCCATGGTTGCACTGCTCCTCGATTAGACCTGGCGCAACGCCGCGACACGCCCACCGGCCGTGAGGCCATTCGTTACGCCATGGAGCCAACCCCGTGATCACTGCCACCGGCCTGGAGCTGCGCGCCGGCGCCCGCGTCCTCATCGAATCCGCGTCCTTCCGCGTCGCCAAGGGCGACCGCATCGGCCTGGTCGGCCGCAATGGCGCGGGCAAGACCACCTTGACCAAGGTGCTGGCCGGGGAGGGCCAGCCCGCCGCGGGGAGCGTGACGCGGTCCGGCGAGGTCGGGTATCTCCCGCAGGACCCGCGCACCGGCGATCTGGACATGCTCGCCAGCGACCGCATCCTGGGCGCCCGCGACCTCGACACCGTGCTGCGCAAGATGCGCGAGAACGAGGAGCGGATGGCGAACGGCAAGGGCGCCACCCGCGAGAACGCGATGAAGAAATACGCCCGCCTGGAGACGGAGTTCCTCACCAAGGGCGGTTACGCGGCGGAGGCGGAGGCGGCCACGATCGCGGCGGCGCTCGGCCTGCCGGACCGTATCCTCGGCCAGCAGCTGCACACCCTGTCGGGTGGACAGCGGCGCCGTGTCGAGCTGGCCAGGATCCTGTTCTCGGACGCGGACACCCTGCTGCTCGACGAGCCGACGAACCACCTGGACGCGGACTCGATCAGCTGGCTGCGCGACTACCTGAAGACGTATCGCGGCGGATTCATCGTCATCTCCCACGATGTGAACCTGATCGAGACGGTCGTCAACAAGGTCTTCTATCTCGACGCCAACCGCTCGCAGATCGACGTCTACAACATGGGCTGGAAGCTCTACCAGCAGCAGCGCGAAGCCGATGAGAAGCGCCGCAGGCGCGAACGCGCGAATGCGGAGAAGAAAGCCGCCGCGCTCAATTCGCAGGCCGACAAGATGCGCGCCAAGGCCACCAAAACCGTCGCGGCGCAGAACATGGCGCGGCGGGCCGACAAGCTGCTCGCCGGCCTCGACGCGGTGCGGGTCTCGGACAAGGTCGCGAAGCTGCGCTTCCCCGACCCGGCGCCGTGCGGCAAGACGCCGCTGATGGCCAACGGCCTTTCCAAGTCGTACGGGTCGCTGGAGATTTTCACCGACGTGGACCTGGCGATCGACCGCGGCTCGCGGGTGGTCATCCTGGGGCTGAACGGCGCGGGCAAGACCACCCTGCTGCGGCTGCTCGCCGGGGTGGAGACGCCGGACACCGGCGAGGTGACGCCGGGGCACGGGCTGAAGCTCGGCTATTACGCGCAGGAGCACGAGACGCTCGACCCGGAGCGCACGGTGCTGGAGAACATGCGTTCTTCCGCGCCGGACACCGATCTGGTGGAGATCCGCAAGATCCTCGGCTCCTTCCTCTTCTCCGGCGACGACGTCGACAAGCCGGCCGGTGTGCTGTCCGGCGGCGAGAAGACCCGGCTGGCGCTGGCCTCGCTGGTGGTCTCCAGCGCCAACGTGCTGCTGCTCGACGAGCCCACCAACAACCTCGACCCGGCCAGCCGGGAGGAGATCCTGGGCGCCCTGCACACCTTCAGCGGCGCGGTGGTGCTGGTCACCCACGACGAGGGCGCGGTGGAGGCGCTGCAGCCCGAGCGGATCATCCTGCTGCCCGACGGTGTCGAGGACCTGTGGGGCCAGGACTACGCGGACCTGGTCGCCCTGGCCTGACCGGTCGCGGCGCCGCCGACCTGGGGGGACGCCGGGTGATCATGCGGATTGGATCATTCGGCCCACCGCGGGTCCGTCATCTGTGTGAGTCGGGCTGGTACCCCCCGGGCGGGGCCGCCCGCGTGGCGGCAGCGCTTGGTGATCAGTGGTGTGACGTCGGCAAACACCTTACCGATGGCCGCTGACCTGCTGGTATTGCGCGGGCTTCGTTCCCGGGTCGGAATTGGGCGGCGGAAATTTCCCGCCGGGACCCGTTCTTCGCCTCGTATCGCGGCATTCATGTTGCGAATGTCCCGTGACGGACCTTGTCGAATGGGTGGCCAGGAAGGCGCTTAGGGGTGATCATGAGAGTCCATAGCGCACTTCCCTGGAGGAGGCACGGGTGGCCGAGACTCTGAAGAAGGGCAGCCGGGTGACCGGCGCCGCGCGCGAGAAGCTCGCGGCGGACCTGAAGAAGAAGTACGACTCCGGTGCGAGTATCCGGGCACTGGCCGAGGAGACCGGCCGGTCCTATGGATTCGTGCACCGGATGCTCAGCGAGTCCGGCGTGACCCTGCGCGGACGCGGCGGGGCGACCAGGGGCAAGAAGGCGGTCACGGCCTGAGCCGGCCCTGACGTCCTGATGCCGACGGGCGGGCATCTCCCGCACCCAGCGGGTCGGCGTGCCGCACGGATGGTTACTCTTCGGTAGTAACCAAGTCCGCGGTCCGCTCGGAGGTGCCCGATGCCCGATGACAAGATCCTGCTCGAACACGACGGAGTCCGGCTGGTCCTGGACGGCACCGGCACCGTCGCCACCATCACCCTGTGCAACCCGGCCAAGCGCAACGCCCAGTCGCCTGCCTTGTGGGAGGCGCTGATCGAGGCGGGCCGGCTGCTGCCGGGGCAGGTACGGGTCGCGGTGCTGCGCGCCGAGGGGCCGTCCTTCTCCGCCGGTCTCGACCGGAAGGCGTTCACACCCGAGGGCTTCGACGGCGGTCCGTCGTTCCTGGAACTCGGGCGCGGATCCGAGGCCGACCTCGACGCGACCATCGCCATGTACCAGCAGGCCTTCACCTGGTGGCGGCGCACCGACCTGATCACGGTCGCCGCCGTCCAGGGGCATGCCATCGGGGCCGGCTTCCAGCTCGCGCTGGCCTGCGACCTGCGGGTGTGCGCCGACGACGTGCGGTTCGCCATGCGCGAGACCGGCCTCGGGCTCGTCCCCGACCTGACCGGCACCAAGCCGCTCGCCGAGCTGGTCGGATACGGCCGCGCGCTGGAGATCTGCGTCACCGGGCGCTACGTGCACGCCGAGGAGGCCGAGCGCACCGGCCTGGCCAACCTGGTCGTGCCCGCCGCCGAGCTGGACGCCGCCGTCGCCGACCTGGCCGCCGCCCTGCTGGCCCCGCCGCGCGACGCCGTCAACGAGACCAAGGCGCTGCTGCGTACTGCCCTGTCCCACACCGAGGCCGACCAGTTCGCGGCCGAGCGCGCCGCCCAGGCCCGCAGGCTGCGCAGCCTGACCGGCGCGGCGGAGTAGCGCCCGGCGCGGCCGCGCGGTCAGTGCGTGTCGGTCACCACGACCGCCGTCGTCACCGGCCCGGGGGCGCCCGCCGCCGCCACCGGGGCGATCGCCGCCGTCACCGCCCGAGCCACCGCGAACGGGCGGTGGCCCGCCGCCACCGCGAACTGCAGCTGTACGCGGCGGCCCGCCGGGCCCTCCGCGTCCGCCGCGGTGTCGCGGACCCGGACACCGCTGCCGAGGCCGGCCAGCCGCCGGGTCAGCCGCAGCACCCCGGGCACGGCCAGCGCGGCGGCCGCCACCAGGGCCGCGGGGGCGCCGGCGGCCGGGGCGTCGGCCAGCTCCCGCGCCGCGTCGCCGTCGTCCACCACCACGCCTTCCAGCACCGGATCGGCCGCCGCCCCGCCGTCGAGCAGCCCGGTGACCTCCAGATCGACCGAGTGGACGGGCACCCCGAGCCAGTCCTCGGCCGTCGCCCACAGCGCGGCCCGCAGCCGCTCCGCGGTGCGCGGCAGCGGGTCGTCGAGCCCGGCCTCGAAGTCCGCGGTGATCCGCAGCGGCCGGTAGGGCAGCGCGCCCACCGGCGCGGCGCCGCCCGGCCGTCCGGGCTCGGACGCCTCCCCGTCCAGTGCCAGGTCCACCGCCCCCAGCCGTACGCCGCCGACGCCGTCCGCGGCCCGCCGCAGGGCGCCGACAGCGGCGCTCTCGGTGATCCAGGCGGCGTCCGCGGCCTCGCCGAGCGGAAGGAGCCGCCCCAATGCCACCTGCTCCCTGACGGTCCTGGCCAGTCGGTCCATGGTCACCGGGTCTCATCGCCTTCCGATGTGCCGACCACTCGGATGGGGGGCGGCCGTCCCCTCTGGGTGCATCCCCGCAGCGCTTCCGGGCATGCCCGTTTAGTGTGGTGCACGGAGCAGCCCAGACGAAGGGACGACTCGCGATGACGGACAGCACGCAGCACAACCGGCCGGAGCCCGAGGGCTCGTCGATAACAGCGGAGAGCGGCAGGACCCTCGACAAGGGCAACGTCGGCTCGGGCCGCAAGGCACTCGGCGACCCCGCGAGCCGCGGCCGCACCACGATCGCCGACGGCGTGGTCGAGAAGATCGCCGGACTCGCGGCCCGTGACGTGGTGGGCGTGCACGCGATGGGCACCGGACTGTCCCGCACGTTCGGTGCGGTACGCGACCGGGTCCCCGGCAGCACCCGCTCGGTGACCCGCGGCGTCAAGGCCGAGGTGGGCGAGGTGCAGACCGCGCTCGACCTGGACATCGTCGTGGAGTACGGCGTGTCCATCGTCGAAGTCGCCCGCGCGGTGCGGGAGAACGTGATCGCGGCGGTCGAGCGGATGACCGGGCTCGAAGTCGTCGAGGTCAATGTCGCGGTCGGCGACGTGAAGTTGCCCGACGAGGACGATGATGACGACCGTGAGCAGCGGGTCCAGTAGTGGGACCGGGGCGGCACACCGGCCCTGAGACGCGGCCCGCGGCGGTGCGGGCGGGCGCAGCCGAACGGACGGGATGCGAACGATGAGCATGGCGGTGATCGGCCTGGTGGCCGGAATGGCACTGGGGTTCGCCGGGTATTTCGGCGGCTTCGGCGCCTTCCTCGTAGTGGCACTGCTCGGTGCCGTCGGCTTCGTGGCGGGCAAGTTCTTCGACGGCGACCTCGAAGCCGGGGACTTCTTCCGCACGCGTGACCGCGACCGTGACCGGGACCGGCGGCGCTGATGGCCTCAGCCGTGCCCGGCCAACTGCCCCCCGCCGACCGCGGCGCGCTGCGGATCGCCGACCGGGTGGTCGCCAAGATCGCAGCCCAGGCGGCGGGTGAGGTGCTGGCCGACGCGCCGGGCGCGGACCTGGTGCCGGACGACGCCCAGCCGCACGCCTCCGTGTCGGTACGCAAGGACACCGCCAGGCTGCGGCTGGCGCTCGAACTGGGCTACCCGGCGAACATCGGGGCGGTGTGCCACACGATCCGGCGCCACGTCACCGGCAAGGTCGAGGCGTTGACGGGTATGGATGTACCCGAGGTGGCCATCGAGGTCGAGCGGCTGCACTCGGCGGCGACGCGCCGCAAGGAGGGGAGGGTCGAATGAGCGACGACGAGGGCAGCCACCTCTACCGCGAGCAGGACCCGACCAGGTCCAATGCCGAGAACGCCCGCGTGAGCATGGCCAAAGAGCCCGAGATCGAGCCGTACGCGGTCACGTTCGGCCTGCCGGGCGGCGGCCAGGGCCCCAAGGTCCGCCGCTTCTGGTCCGGCCGCCGCATCCCCGCGGCGCTGACCGCCGCGGTGCTGTTCGGACTCGCCGGACTCTTCCTCTACGACATCGCCTCGGTCCGCGCCGACCGCAAGGCGATGCGGTGGCGTGTCAGCCTCGCCCACCAGCTCGCCACCCGGCACCTGGAAGACGTCTGGATCATCCTCGGCGCCTCCGTGGCCGCCGCGCTCGGCCTGTGGCTGCTCATCCTCGCCCTCACCCCCGGCGAGCGACAGGTGCTGCCGATGGCCCGCAGCGGATCGGCCGGCGTCCGCGCGGGACTCGACCGGCACGCCGCCGAACTGGTGCTGCGCGACCGGGCGATGGAGGTCTCCGGGGTGCGCACGGCCAAGGTCGACGTCGGCCGCCGCAAGATCAAGGCCCGCGCCACCTCGCACTTCCGCGAACTCGAGGAAGTGCGCTCCGACCTGACAACCGCGCTCGGCCAGGCCGTACGCCAGCTGGGCCTGTCCAGGTCGCCGCACCTGAGCATCCACCTCCAGCGGGCCGAGAAGAAGGGGTGACAGGGCGATGCGCACCACGTTCAACCGGGTCATGCTCGGGCTGACCGGCCTGGTCCTCCTGGTGGTCGGCCTGTCCGTGCTGGTCGGCGGCCTCGACCTGCAACGCCACTGGGATTTCACGATGCCCGACTGGTGGCCCTTCAGCGGCCCCAAGGACGTCCTGCTCTCCGAGCACAACAGGACCCGCTACCGCTCCGACGGCTGGTGGTGGCCGGTGGTCTTCGTCGTGCTCGGCGTGCTCTTCGTGGGCGCCCTGTGGTGGCTGCTGGCCCAGGCCCGCACCAGGCGGCTGCGGCAGATCAGGATCGACAGCGGCGACGGCCAGGGCGCGCTGCTGCGCGGGCGGGCGCTGGAGAATGTGCTGCGCTCCGAGTCCGAGGCGTATGACGGGGTCGAGTGGTCCAACGCGGTGCTCGGTGGGCGGCGGGGGGCGCCCGAGGCGCGCCTCGTGCTGGGGCTCGCCCCGCATGCCACCCCCGAGGATGTTGTCGCCGGGCTCGACGCGGAGGTCCTCGAACACGCCCGCGCGTCGGCCGGGCTTCCCGGCCTTCCCGCGGAGGCGCGCCTCCGCGCGGTCCGCCACCGTGCGGCCAGGGTCTCCTGACCCCGCCCGCCCTTCTTCCCGGGGTGCCCCCGCGCCCTGCCACTTCCCCAGGCGGTGGGCTGGTCGCGCAGTTCTCCCCCAGAGCTTCGCCTGGGGGTACCCCCACGCGCCCCTGAGGTCCTGCCCCTTGCGGTGCGTTGCTTGTCTGCGACGCCATCGTGGCGGGGCGCGCAGTTCCCCGCGCCCCTTTGGGCCTGCGTCCTCCTGCGCCCGGCGTTCGCCCCTGGAGGGTAAGCGTCTTTCAGGGGCGCGGGGGGTACCCTCACGCGAAGCGCGGCGCAAGGTCAGAGGGGGCGTTGGGTGCCGCCGTCGACGGGGAGCATGACGCCGGTCAGGAAGGACGCCGCCGGGGAGAGAAGGAACGCGGCGGCCCGGCCGAACTCGGCCGGGGAACCGTACCGCCGCAGCGGAATGCGCTCGACGTGCCGCGCCCGCGCTGCCGCGGGATCCCCCCCGACCGCATCCAGCTCGCGCACGCGATCCGTGTCGATGCGGGACGGAAGCAGCCCGACGACACGGATCCCGCGGGGACCGACCTCCGCGGCGAGGGTCTTGGCGTAGCCGGCCAGCCCCGGCCGCAGGCCGTTGGAGATCGCCAACCCGGGGATGGGCTCGTGGACCGAGCCGGAGAGCACGAAGCCGATGACCCCGCCGTCACCGAGACATTCCGCGGCGGCCCGCGCCAGCCGCACCGCTCCGAGGAAGACCGACTCGAAGGCGGCCTGCCACTGCTCGTCGCCGACGTCTGCGGCCGCGCCCGGCGGCGGCCCGCCGACGCTGATCAGCACGCCGTCGACCGTGCCGAAGCGGGTCCTGGCGGTGGCCAGCAGCAACTGCGCCGTCGCGGGGTCGGCGTTGTCCGCGACGACGCCCAGCGCCCGCTCGGGCCCGCCGAGTTCCGCCGCGGCCGCGTCGACGGTGGCCGCGGTGCGCCCGGAGAGCACCACCTTCGCGCCCTCGGCGGCGAGTTCGCGGGCCGCGGCGAGGCCGAGGCCGCGGCCGCCGCCGGTGACCACGTAGACCCGGTCCTTGAGTCCGAGGTCCATGGCTCAGCCCCTCCTTCCGCTCCGGCCCGACAGCGCGAGCGCGGTGTTGACCAGTCCGACGTGGCTGAACGCCTGGGGGTAGTTGCCCAGTTGGCGCCCGGCGACGGGGTCCCACTCCTCGGCGAGGAGCCCGACGTCGTTGCGTACGGCCAGCAGCCGTTCGAAGAGCTCCCGGGCCTCGTCGGTGCGCCCGATGGCGTGCAGCGCGTCGGCGAGCCAGAACGAGCAGGCCAGGAAGGCGCCTTCGGAGCCGGGCAGCCCGTCGACGCCGTTGGCCTCGGGGGAGTAGCGGCGGACGAATCCGCCGTGGTCCAGCTCCCGCCGGACCGCCTCGACCGTGCCGATCACCCGGGGGTCGGTCGCCGGCAGGAAGCCGACCTGCGGGATGAGCAGCGTGGCCGCGTCGAGTTCCACGGAGCCGTAGGACTGGGTGAAGGTGTTGCGCCGCGGGTCGTAGCCCTTCTCGCAGACCTCGGCGTGGACTTGTGCCCGCATGGAGCGCCAGCGGTCCGCGTCGCCGCGCAGGTCGGGGCTGGCCTCGACGGTGCGCACCGCGCGGTCGGCCGCGGCCCAGGCCATCACCTTGGAGTGCACGAAGTGCCGGCGCGGGCCGCGTACCTCCCACAGGCCCTCGTCCGGCTCGTGCCACTTGGTCTCCAGGAATTCCATCAGCATCCGCTGCAGGTTCCAGGCGTGCGATTCGTCGCGCAGCCCGCTGTTCCTGGCCAGGAAGAGCGAGTCGAGCACCTCGCCGTAGACGTCGAGTTGGAGCTGGTCGGCGGCGGCATTGCCGATCCTGACCGGTGCGGAGTTCGCGTAGCCCTTCAGCCAGGGCACCTCGTATTCCGGCAGCCGCCGCTCGCCCGCGATGCCGTACATGATCTGCAGGTCGGCCGGGTCGCCGGCCACGGCCCGCAGCAGCCAGTCCCGCCAGGCCCGCGCCTCGGAGAGGAAGCCGCCGGCGAGCAGGGCGTTCAGGGTGAGGGCGGCGTCCCGCAGCCAGCAGTAGCGGTAGTCCCAGTTGCGGACCCCGCCGATCTCCTCGGGCAGCGAGGTGGTCGCGGCGGCGGCGATTCCGCCGCTGGGCGCGTAGGTCAGCGCCTTGAGGGTGATCATGGAGCGCAGGACGGCCGATCGCCACGGCCCGTCGTAGCGGCACTGGGCCGACCACTTCTCCCAGTCCGCCAGGCTCTGTTCCAGCGCCGTGAAGGGCGGCACCCGGCGCGGCTGCTTGGCGTGCGAGGGGTGCCAGGTCAGGACGAAGGCGATCTTGTCGCCGGCGGCGACGGTGACGTCGGAGTAGGTCCGCATGTCCTTGCCGTACATCGGCAGCGGCGGCTCGGTGCGCAGCCACACCGCGTCGGGGCCCGCGATGGCCACCCGGTGGCGGTCGGTGCGCCGCACCCAGGGCACCACGCTGCCGTAGTCGAAGCGCAGCGCCAGCTCGCTGCGCATCTCCACCGAGCCGGAGAGGCCCTCGACGATCCTGATCAGGTCGGGCGCGCGGTCGCGCTGCGGCATGAAGTCGGTGACCTTGACGCTGCCGCCGGGTGTCCGCCAGACGGTGTCGAGCACCAGCGTGTCGCCCCGGTAGGAGCGCTCGGCGCACTCCTCGGCGTCCAGCGGGGCGATCTTCCAGCGGCCGTTGCCGTCGTCGCCGAGCAGCGCGGCGAAGCACGCGGCGGAGTCGAAGCGCGGCAGGCACAGCCAGTCGACCGACCCGTCCCGCCCGACGAGCGCGGCTGTCTGGAGGTCGCCGATCAGCGCGTAGTCCTCGATACGTCCTGGCACGGTACGCCTCGCCGCCTCGTGGTGGTGTCAGTCGAGTCTGCTGGTGGCGCGGCTAGACCGCTACCGGATCACTGCCTTCCGGCTCCTGCGGGGTGTCCGGCTCCAGGGGTGTCTCGGACTGCTTCCTGCGGGCGGCCACTATCTCGGCGCGCTCCCGGCGCAGCAGCACCACCCAGCCCACCGGCACCATCGCGGTGAACAGCCACCACTGGATCGCGTAGGCCATGTGCGGGCCGATACTGCTGTGGTCGGGCTCGGGGACCACCGCGGGCCCGCCGTGCGCGGGCTTGGGTGACACCAGCTCCAGGTAGCCGCCGACCGTCTGCTCGGGCAGCCCGCCGGCCGACTTCACCTCGGAGCCGTTGATCAGCATGATCTGCCGCGGCGGCAGTCCCTTGCGGTCGCGGATGCCGGTGGAGGAGGTGGTCTCGTCGGGGCGCAGCCGCCCCACCACGGTCACCTCGCCGGACTGCGGCGGGTTGATCTTCGGGAATCTCGTCGGGTCGTCGCCCGGCGAGATCCAGCCGCGGTTGATGAGCACCGCCCGGCCGTCGTCCAGGACGAGCGGGGTGATGACGTGGTAGCCGACCTCTTCGCCGCCGCCGGAGGAGTCGTCGGAGCCCGAGTTGCCCGCGGTGCGGTGCCGGGCGACGACCTCGTGGGCGGTGTCGTAGTGCCCGGTGGCGGTCACCATGCGGTAGAGGTCCTTGTGCGGTACCGCGTAGCCGGGGGAGGTCACCGACTCGACCGGGACCGGGGTGGCCTTGAGGCCGGCCGCGATGATCTTGTTGTTCGCCACCCGGTGCTCATGGCGGTGCAGCTGCCAGAAGCCCAGTCTGACCATCACCGGCATGAGCAGCAGACCGATGAGGGTGAGGATCACCCATTGGCGGGTGAGCAGGAAGCGGTACACCCCACGACGGTACAACTCGGCCGTGGGGCGTCCGTGGGTAGGGGGTCGGTCGGGTCGGTGGGCGGTCGGTTCCGGTGGGGGTTCAGGCGTGTGCCGGGGTGTCGGTGTGGTCGACGATGCCGGTGCCGCCCTCCGCTTTGGCGCAGTGGCCGCAGCAGTAGAAGTGGCCGTCGACCTCCACGCCGTGTCCGATGATCTGCACCCGGCAGTGCTCGCAGATCGGCGCCATCCGGTGGACGGCGCACTCGAAGCAGTCGAAGACGTGCACCGCGCCCTGGGCGTGCACCTCGAAGCTCATCGCATAGTCGTTTCCGCAGACTTCGCATCGTGCCATGAGGCACAGGCTGCGGTGGCCGGGCGGCGCGGGCAAACCGGCGCCGGGCGTGTCGCCCGGCTGCCACCCGGACGGCGGCGCGACGGACCCGCCCGCAGGCCGGCCGGGGACGCGACCGTACCGGTCTGCGAGGTCAGCCGTGGACGCCGGAGGCCGGGGTGACGGCCTTGAGCAGCTCGGTGAACTGCCGCTCGCCGATCACCGGCGTGCCGTACGCGCGGGCCTTGACCGCCTTGCCTGTGGGCGAGTCGGGGTCGTTGGTGACCAGCAGGCTGGTCAGCCGGCTCACCGAGGACGCGACATGCAGCCCCGCGTCGGTCGCCCGGTCCTCCAGCAGCTCGCGGTCTATGCCCGTGTCGCCGGAGAAGGCCACCCGCATCCCCTGGACCAGCGGCCCGTCCGGCGCCAGCCGCCCCGGGTTCGGATACGGGCACGGCGGCCGCTTGCGGGCCGGCCGCCAGCCGGAGCGCGGCCCCGAGCCGTACAGCGCCCCGTAACGCGGCGCGGGCACCGGTGCGTCCACCCACTCCGTCAGCGGGCGGCAGGCGTGCAGCGGCAGCGGCAGTTCGGCCTCCGCCGCCAGGTGCAGGCTCGGCCGGAAGGCCTCGGCGAGCACCCGGGCGTCGTCCAGGGCGTGGTGGGCACGCTGCTGGACCACCCCGTAGTGCGCGGCCAGCGACTCCAGCTTGTGGTTGGCCAGCGGCAGCCGCAGCTCCTTGGCCAGCACGATGGTGCACAGCCGGTGCTCGACCGGCGCGGCGGACCGCGCCCTGGCGTATTCCCTGGCCAGCATCGACCAGTCGAAGACCGCGTTGTGCGCCACCAGCACGCGCCCGGCGAGCCGTTCGGCCAGATCGCCGGCGATCTCCGGGAAGAGCGGGGCGTCGGCGAGCATCGCACCGGTCAGCCCGTGGATCCACACGGGACCGGGGTCGCGCTGCGGGTTGACCGGCGAATACCAGTGGTCCTGGACCTCGCCGCGGGCGTCGAGGCGGTAGACCGCCGCGGACACGATCCGGTCGTCCCTGCCCAGCCCGGTGGTCTCGACGTCGACCACCGCATAGCCCTCGGGATAGCCCGCGGGCCATGGCGAAGGGGGCGGCGGCGCGGTCCGGTTGTCCAGCATGGTCACTGAGGATACGGCGCGGCGCCGACAGTGGATCATCCCGGCCGCCCTGCGGGTGGGCGCCGGCCGCTCTCCGGTTGACGCGTACGCGTCCGTACTAATCGGTAACAACGTCTGGCGGACGCCCGCGATGTGCCTCTATCGTGCGCGCATGCCCCAACTGCCCGATGTCGTGCTGTGGTCGATACCCGCCTTCGTGCTGCTCGCCGTCATCGAGATGGTGAGCTACCGCATTCACCCCGACGAGGACGCGGCCGGCTACACCGGCCGCGACACCGCCACGAGCCTGTCCATGGGCCTGGGCAGCCTCGTCACGGACACGCTGTGGAAGATCCCGGTGGTGGCGGTCTACTCGGGCGTCTACGCGCTGACCCCGCTGCGGGTGCCGGTGCACTGGTGGACGCTGCTGCCGATGCTGCTGGCCCAGGACTTCTTCTACTACTGGTCGCACCGCGGCCACCATGTCATCAGGGTCCTGTGGGCCTGCCACGTCGTGCACCACTCCAGCCGCAACTTCAACCTGTCCACCGCGCTGCGGCAGCCCTGGACCAGCCTCACGTCCTGGCCCTTCTACCTGCCGCTGATCGCACTGGGCGTGCACCCGGCGGCACTGGCCTTCTGCTCGTCGGTCAACCTCGTCTACCAGTTCTGGATCCACACCGAGCGGGTCGACCGCCTCGCCCGCCCGCTGGAGTTCACCCTGAACACCCCCTCCCACCACCGGGTGCACCACGCCTCCCAGGGCAGCTACCTGGACCGCAACTTCGGCGGCATCCTCATCGTCTGGGACCGCCTCTTCGGCTCCTTCGCCGCCGAGACCCAGCGCCCGGTCTACGGCCTGACGAAGAACATCTCCACCTACAACCCGCTGCGGGTCGCCACCCACGAATACGCGGCCCTCGCCCACGACCTGGCGGCCGCCACCCGCTGGCGCGACCGCCTCTACCACCTCGTGCGCGGCCCCGGCTGGCGCCCGGCAGCGGCGGAGCCGGGCGCCCCGACCGCGGCCGTACCGCTGTCCGCGCCCGCCGGGGCACCGGAGCGCGCCGCGTGACGGTGGACGACCCGGCGCGCGGCCTCGCGGCCGATGCCGCGACCGAGCCGGCGGCCGACCCGGTGGACGGTTCCGCGCCGCGGGCCGCCGTCGCGCCCGAGCGCGCGGGCGCGGCCATGGCCCTCTACAGCGCGCTGATGGCGCTGCACCTCTCGGCGATCAGCTCGCACTTCGACATGGTGCGGGACCTCAGCAAGCCGCTGCTCATGCCCGCGCTGGCGCTGTGGACGCGGGCCTGGCGCGGGCCGCGCCTGCTGGTCGCGGCGCTGCTGTGCGGCTGCGGCGGCGATGTGCTGCTGGAGGTCGGCGGCACCGCGGCCTTCCTGCTCGGGATGGGCTGCTTCGCCGCAGGACACGTCTGCTACCTGCGGCTCTTCACGCGGTACGGCGGCTTCGCGGGGCCGCCTACGGCGGTACGGGCGCGCTGCGCGGCCTACGCCGTGCTGTGCGCGGTCCTGGTCGCGCTGCTGTGGCCAGGACTCGACGCCGGGATGCGGGTGCCCGTCGCGCTCTACAGCCTGCTGCTGACCGCGATGGCCGCCGGCGCGTACGGGCTCGGTCCGGTCGCGCTGGCCGGCGGCACGCTGTTCCTGCTGTCCGACAGCCTCATCGCGACCGCTCTGGCGGACTGGCCGCAACCGCCGGGGCACGACCTGTGGATCATGGCGACCTATCTGGTCGGGCAGAGCCTGCTGGCCATGGGAGTGCTCCAGGCCGCCGGTGTCACGCGGGCGCCGGGCGGTCCGTAGCGCCACGCTCGCGATCGGGCGCCGCCGCCGGGGACCTGTACCGGCGCACGCGGCAGAGCGGGAGGTGTCAGGCGCCGTAGCGCCGGGCGGCCCGTAGCGCCCCGATGCTCAGCAGCGGCACCTGGACCCGCCCGTCAGGCCAGCGCTGCGAGGCGGTGGTGCGCGGCGCGGGCGGCGCGGCGGCGGCCACCGGGGCCGCCAGCCGCACGCTGCCGTACGGGCGGCGGCCCGGCGGGGCGTCCGGCCGCGGGTTCTCGGCAGGCGGGGGCGGAGGGGTCGGCACGGCGGGTCCTCGCAGCTCGCGGCGCCGGCGGACAGCCGGCGGGTGACGGCACGGTGTGCGCTGCCCAACGACCCGGCGCCGCCCCGGTGTCGCCCGCGACCGGCCCACCGCCCGGAAAAGGTGAACGCCCACCAGCGGTTTCAACAATCTGTTGCACAATGGCGCCCGTCGCGTACGCTTCGGCGGTGACGCCGCCGGCCTGCGATGTCGGCGCCGGGACATACGCTGGAGGAATCGGCGGCGCGACCCTGCGCCCGGAGGGAGGCGGAGCCCGTGCTCATCGACACCTACGGACGCGTGGCCACCGATCTGCGCGTCTCGCTCACCGACCGGTGCAATCTGCGCTGCACGTACTGCATGCCGGAAGAGGGCCTGCAGTGGCTGGCCAGGCCCGATCTGCTCACCGACGACGAGATCGTCAGGATGGTGCGGATCGCGGTCACCGACCTCGGCGTCACCGAGGTGCGCTTCACCGGCGGTGAGCCGCTGCTGCGCCCCGGCCTGGCCGGCATCGTCGAGCGGTGCGCCGCGCTCGATCCGCGCCCCCGCATGTCGCTGACCACCAACGGCATCGGGCTGCGCAGGACCGCGGCGGCCCTGCGCGCGGCGGGCCTCGACCGGGTCAACGTCTCGCTGGACACCCTGCGGCCCGCCGTCTTCCACACCCTGACCCGCAGGGACCGGCATGCCGACGTGATCGCGGGCCTCGCCGCCGCGTCAGCCGCGGGCCTGGCCCCGCTCAAGGTCAACACCGTGCTGATGCGCGGAGTCAACGACGACGAGGCGCCCGACCTGCTCGGCTGGGCCCTGGAGCACGGCTATGAGCTGCGCTTCATCGAGCAGATGCCGCTCGACGCCCAACACGGCTGGCAGCGCGGCGACATGGTCACCGCCGACGAGATCATCGGCAGCCTGCGCTCCCGCTTCACCCTCACCCCGGAAGGCGAGTCCGTCCGCGGCTCGGCGCCCGCGGAGCGCTGGCTGGTGGACGGCGGCCCGGCCCGGGTCGGCGTGATCGGCTCGGTCACCCGGCCCTTCTGCCGGGCCTGCGACCGCACCCGGCTGACCGCCGACGGCCAGGTGCGCAACTGCCTCTTCGCCCGCGAGGAGTCCGACCTGCGCGGCCCTCTGCGCTCCGGCGCGTCCGACGCGGAGGTCGCCGCCCTGTGGCGGGCGGCGATGTGGGGCAAGAAGGCGGGCTCGGGTCTTGACGACCCGGCCTTCCTCCAGCCGGACCGCCCGATGTCGGCGATCGGCGGCTGACCGCCGCTCGTGCCGCGGGCGGCGGAATCGTCCGCGCCGGCGCGCGGCTCATCCGCGGGCGGCGGGACCCCCGTCGGCGGAGCCGTCCGCGCCGGCGCGCGGCTCCCACTCGGCCAGCGCCACCACGTCCTTGAGGAAGCCGCGCATGTCGAGGAACTGCGCCAGGTGCGCGCGGTGTTCGTCGCACGCCACCCACGTCTTGCGCCGCTCCGGCGTGTGCAGCTTCGGGTTGTTCCACGCCAGCACCCACACGGCGGCCGTGCGGCATCCCTTGGCCGAGCAGATCGGCGTCTCGTCGTTCACGCGCCCCAGTAAACCCCACCCGCGGGCCCGCCCGACCGTGCCCGTCCGGGCCTGGACATGGCGACGCCGGGCAGCCACGGGGGGAGCCGCCCGGCGTCGGTCCGTCGCCCCGACGGGGGATGCGGAGCGCCTACGAAGTATGTCATGCACTGACGCGTTCGTGGGAGTGGAACGTCACCATTGATCTGAGCTTTTCTTGAGGTTCCGCTTCCGTGGTCCGGACCGGTCGAGCCTTCGCCGGACGCCTCCGCGCCTGGTCAGGGGGTGTCGACGGGGTCGGCGAACGCCTCGGCCGAACGTTCCGCTCCGGACTCCACTTTGGTTGCCTCAAGCACCGGTATGACCGGTGGCGGGATGTACGCGGCGGTCACCACGGGACGGTTCTCCCGCCCGGCATTGGCGTAGACCACTGCGACGTACGGCAGCAGCAGACCCAGCACCAGGGTCCCCCAGGCCAGCGGGCGCTCGACATTCCACAGCACCACGGTGAGGACCACCGAGAGCGTGCGGACCGACATCGAGATGATGTAGCGCCGCTGCCGTGCGCGTACGTCCTCGGTCAGCCCGGTACGCGCGCCGGAGATCTGGTGGACCTCCGGTCCGCCCCGCTTCCGCATCGCATTCCACCGCCCGCTCGACAGGCCGGGCCGCGCTGCTCACGGGTTGCAGCGCCACCGCTCCGGCTGCGCACAACGGTACGCCGCGCGGCGCCCGCGCATCAGGGTGGGGGAGGGGGCGCGTCTTGCGCCGTACGCACCACCACCGCCCCCCGACAGGCGTCGTAGCCGGACCGGGCAGGGCGGCGGCCCGCCCGACCGGTCGCGTACGGGCGTACGCCCGCTTGGGCGTCACTCCGTCAGTCCGGCTGCACCCGCAGCCACTCCGGCGCCACGGGACCGGTCAGCCACACCCCGTTCGCGCTGACCCGGAAGACCTGGCCGCCGGCGGCCAGCCCCGCCGCGTCCACCGCGAGCACCACAGGACGGCCGTGCCGCTGCCCGACGCGTACGGCCGTTTCGCGGTCCGCCGACAGGTGCACGTCCTGCCGCGCCATCGGCAGCAGCCCGTCCCGCAGGATCAGCGGCAGCGTCTTGGTCGCCGTCCCGTGGAAGAGCACGTCGGGCGGTGCCGCGGCCGCGAGCCCGAGATCCACCTCGACCGTGTGCCCCTGGCTGGCCCTGATCCGCCGGCCGTCGTCCGAGAAGGCGAACCGCCGCTTGTTGTTGGTGGCCACGACATGGTCGAGCTCCGCCCTGGACAGCCGCCGGCCGTGGGCGGCACACGCGGCGAGCAACTCGTCCACGCCCGCCCAGCCGGCCTCGTCCAGCGCGACGCCTATCCTGCCCGGGTCGTGCCGCAGCACCAGCGACAGGAACTTCGACGCCTTCACCGTCCGCTTCTCGTCCATCCCCCGGTCCCCCCGATCCCCCTCAGACGCCCTGGCTGACCGAACTCATGTTGAAGTCCGGCACCCGCAGCGCGGGCGCCGAGGCCCGCGTGAACCAGTCGCTCCACTCGCGCGGCAGCGTCCGCTCGCTGCGGCCCGCCTCGACCGCCCGGCCCAGCAGGGCGACCGGCGACTCGTTGAAGCGGAAGTTGTTCACCACCCCGGTGACCTCGCCGCCCTCGACCAGGTAGACACCGTCCCTGGTCAGGCCGGTCAGCAGCAGCGTCGCCGGGTCGACCTCGCGGATGTACCACAGGCAGGTCAGCAGCAGGCCCCGCTCGGTGCCCGCGACCATCTCGGCCAGCGACTGCTTGCCGCCGCCCTCCAGGATCAGGTTGTCGGCGGCCGGCGCCATCGGCAGCCCGGTCAGCGAGGCGCTGTGCCTGGTGGTCGGCAGATGGCGCAGGGTGCCGTCCCGCATCCAGTCCACCGGGCCGACCGGCAGCCCGTTGTCGAAGACCGAGGACTCGTCGCCGGACGCGTGCGCCACCACGAAGGGCGCCGCCTCCAGGCCCGGCTCGCCCGGGTCGCTGCGCAGCGTCAGCGGCAGCGTGGAGAGCTGCTCGCCCACCCGCGTGCCGCCGCCCGCCTTGCTGAAGACCGTACGGCCCTCGGCGGCGTCCCGGGCGCCCGACGACCACAGCTGGTAGATCATCAGGTCCGCGACCGCCGACGGCGGCAGCAGCGTCTCGTACCGCCCGGCCGGCAGCTCGACCTTCCGCTCGGCCCAGGCAAGGCGCTGCGCCAGCTCGGCGTCCAGCGCCCGCGGGTCCACGTCGGTGAAGTCCCTGGTGGCCGCGCCCGCCCACGCGGACCGCGTACGGTCGGGGGACTTCGCGTTGACCTCAAGGGTGCCGGTCGGCTGGTCGTGCCGCAGCCGCAGCCCCGCCGACGTCCCCAGATACGTCGAGGTCACCGAGTGGAAGGCGAAGCCGTACAGCTGCCGCCCGCCGGCCTTCGCGGTGGCGAAGGCCTCGCCCAGCGCGGGCGCGAAGGCCGCGAAGACCCCGGAGGCGGTCTCGGCCGGCGCATCCGTGAAGTCCGCGGACTGCGGCACCCCGGTCACCAGCGGCTGCGCGTCCTCGGCCGGCCCGGCCTCCCGGGCCGCCGCCTCGGCCGCCCGCACCAGCGGCTCCAGCTCGTCCGCGGTCACCGCGGACCGCGACACGACGCCGGAGGCGGCGCCCTGCCCGCCGTCCACGGTCGCGATCACCGTGAGGGTCCGCCCGCGGGTGACGCCGTTGGTGGTCAGCGCGTTGCCGGCCCAGCGCAGGTTCGCGCTGGACTCCTCGTCGGCGATGACCACGCAGCCGTCCGCCGTCGACAGCTCCAGAGCCCGCTCGACAATCTCGTGCGGCTTCGTCGTCGCGATGCTCATCGCCCGGCCTCCTGGCTGGTGTTGCGGATGTCGGCGCCCCGGAAGTTCGTCGCAGGGTCGGGGGGCATACCGCTCTGATCGGCGTCTGTGCAGGTCAGGGTGTTCTTCACGGTGTGCCCTCAATCCCTGTTCATACGGGTTGAAACCGGACTGTACGGGGTCTGGCGTCGACCTGGTGTCAACCTCCGGGGCTGTCCGCGTGGTGCGTGCGGCGGCCCCTGGGGGTCTGTGGATCAGTGCAGAGACTACCCACGGGCTGTACGGCAGGGGGCGACAATTTTCCTTGATCAGAAAGATGCCCCGTCGAGGAGTCTGCCTCCGTCCTCGGTGAACTCGCGGAGGCGCACGAGGGGGCCGGTTCTCGGCGCCGACCGCTCGCGGGTGATCGCCGAGACGGACTCCCGGGCGAGGTGCGGAAGTTCAGCGGCGGCACGCAGTCTGTGGCGTGTTGACAGGTGCATGGCGGTCGGTGATTCTGAACTGCCGCCCCAAGTTCCCCACACGGCCCAGGGGTCGGCGCATCGAGCATTCTGATCCCCCACGAAGGAGCCAGCATGCGCAGATTCCTGACCCGCGTCGCCCCCGTCGCGGTAGCGGTGGCCGCCCTTGCCGCTCCCGCCGTACCGGCCGGCGCGGCGGCCGCACCAGGACTGTCCTTCCGCCCTCTGCACTACAACATCAACGGCTACAACTGGGGCGGCTATGCCGCCACAGGCAGCGGCTTCACCTCGGTCTCGGCTGCCTGGACCGAAGCGAACGCCACCTGCAGGTCCACCGACGACCTCTACGCTCCCTGGGTCGGCATCGACGGGTACGGCTCGTCCACCGTGGAGCAGACCGGGGTGGCGACCGACTGCTCCAGCGGCAGTCCCGTGCACCAGGCCTGGTACGAGATGTACCCGGCGAACCCGGTCTACTTGAGCCGCAGTTCGTACCCGGTCTCGGCCGGCGACCACATATCCGCCTCGGTGACCTACGCCGGCAGCAGCAAGTACACCCTGAAGCTGACCGACTCCTCGCGTGGCTGGACCTACACCACGACCAAGTCCCTCTCCTCCCAACGGACCAGCGCCGAAGTCATCATCGAGTCGCCGACCGGGGCCTACCCGAACTTCGGCACCCTCAACTTCACCTCGGCCACCGTCAACGGAAGCTCCCTCGGATCCTTCGGCCCGGTCGCGCTCGACCCGTCGAACGGCGCCTACGAGGCCCGGACCAGCGCGCTCGGCTCCGGCGGTACCAGCTTCAGCGAAACGTACCTGCGGGAGTAGCCGCATCGGCGCTGGGGCGCTCACCCGCCCCAGCGCACGCGGTCTCCACGCGGCCTCGGGCCACGCCCGCCCGCCGCCCCCTCTGTGCGCTCATCCGCGACCGGCGCTTCTACGCGGTCACGCCAGCGCTTGTCCCAGCGTCGCTCTGATGGTGTTTTTGAGCGGCCACGCGAACAGTGTCGAGCTTCGCCCGCTGGGATCTCGCTCTCTGACTTCCTTCCCGGCCCGCTGATAAACGTCGCCCCCGACGGGCCGCGGTCCACCGGGCTCAGACCCCAGGCGACCGGCCCAGCCACGGCCTGCCTCGTCCGAGCCTGGTCAGGTGCCGACAGTGCGGAGTTCGCGGGTGGGCTCCGGCGGGACGCGGTACGCGAGTTGGGCTCGGTCGGCGCTCGTGCGGAGGACTTCGAGGATGAGCGGGCGGTCCTGGGTGCCGTGGGTGACGCGGCTGGTCTCCAGGAGCGGGGTTCCGTCCTGGAGGTGGAGTGCGGCGCGCTCGTCCGGGTGCGGCATCCGGGCGCGGACGGTTTCCGACCACCAGAGGGTGTGGCCGGCATCGGACAGCAAGGCGTAGATCCGCGTGGGCTCGGTGCCCGGGTGATCCGCCAGGTCCGTTCCCTCGGCGGTGGCGAACGGGATGAGTGTCTGGTGCAGGACGCGGGTGGCCGTGTCGGCGTCTGTGAGCAAGCGGTCGACGCCGAGCAGGGCTTCGTCCTCTCGCAGGTCCAGCAGGCGCCCGGTGACCGCGGTCGTCCTGGTCCGGTGGATGTGGGGCATTTCCACTTCCTGCCAGTCGGTGGCACCGCCGGTGGTGAAGTCTCCGCCGCCGCTGAGGCCGATCGACCGATCGAGCGTCAGAACGGGGGACGCCATCCCTCGGACGAAGCTGCCCTTGCCGTGGATGACCTCAAGGAGTCCTTCGGAGCGAAGGGCCGCGACGGCGTTGCGGACGGTGGGGCGTGAGACCTGGTAGCGCGCGATGAGCTGGGCTTCGGAGGGGAGCGGGGCTCCGGGCGGGTACTCGCCGGACGCGATGGCGTCGCGGATGGCGGCGGCCACCTGGCGGTAGAGCGCCCCCGGGCGCTCGATCTCTGACATACCGCTCTCCTTGTTCGGGTGGTGCGTAAATTAGGCTGACGTCACTCGTCATTATGAGTGACGTCAGCCTAAAGTCTGACACTGATGGCCCGGAGGGCCGAGCGCGCAAGCGGTCCAAGCGTGGGTCGGGCACCGGACCGCCCAAGGGCCCCATCGTCCCGCCCTCGCCGGCTCCGGCGGAGTGGGACACCGGGGACTGGGACGATGTGGCATAGGCGGTCCGGCTGTGATGGCGTCCAGACCTGGTGCGGGTTTCTGGCCGCTTACGGCCGTCGGCCGGATGGCCGTCAGCCGCGGCCGGACTCGCTCGCGGTGTTCAGGATGTTGACGCCCCGGAAGAGCGCGGAGGGGCAGCCGTGGGACACGGCGGCGACCTGGCCCGGCTGGGCCTTGCCGCAGTTGAAAGCCCCGCCCAGCACATAGGTCTCGGGCCCGCCGACGGCCTCCATGGACCCCCAGAAGTCGGTCGTCGTGGCCTGGTAGGCGAAGTCCTTGACCTGGCCGGCGAGGCGGCCGTTCTCGATGCGGAACGCCCTCTGGCCGGTGAACTGGAAGTTGTAGCGCTGCATGTCGATCGACCAGGACCGGTCGCCGACCACGTACAGGCCGCGCTCGACGTCGCCGATCAGCTCGTCGGTGGACGGGCCGTCCGGTGCGGGCTGGAGGGAGACGTTCGCCATCCGCTGGACCGGGACGTGGCCGGGGGAGTCGGCGTAGGCGCAGCCGTTGGAGCGGTCGAAGCCGGTGAGCCTGGCGATCCTGCGGTCGAGCTGGTAGCCGACCAGGACGCCGTCCCTGACCAGGTCCCAGGACTGGCCGGCCACGCCCTCGTCGTCGAAGCCGACGGTGGCCAGGCCGTGCTCCGCGGTGCGGTCGCCGGTGACGTGCATCAGCGGGGAGCCGTACTTCAGGGTGCCCAGCTGGTCGAAGGTCGCGAAGGAGGTGCCGGCGTACGCGGCCTCATAGCCGAGCGCCCGGTCCAGCTCGGTCGCGTGGCCGATCGACTCGTGGATGGTCAGCCACAGGTTGGACGGGTCGACCACCAGGTCGTACGCGCCCGCCTCGACGGAGGGCGCGCGCATCTTCTCCGCCAGCAGGCCGGGGATCCGGGCGAGTTCGCCGTCCCAGTCCCAGCCGCCGCCGGCCGCGCCGGACGTCAGGTACTCCCAGCCGCGGCCGACCGGCGGGGCCAGGGTGCGCATCGAGTCGAAGTCGCCGGTGTCGGGGTCGACGCTCACGGCGGTGAGCTGCGGGTGCACCCGTACCCGCTGCTGGGTGGTCGAGGTGCCCGCGGTGTCGGCGTAGAACTTGTTCTCGTGCACCGCGACCAGCGAGGCGTCGGCGTGCGAGACGCCGTCCGCGGCCAGCAGCCGGCTGCTCCACTCGGCGAGCAGGCCGGTCTTGTCGGCGTCCGGCACCTCGAAGGGGTCGATACCGTACGCCGACACCCACGTCCGGTCGGCGTGCACCGGCTCGCCGGCCAGCTCCACCCGCTCGTCGGACCCGGCCGCCGCGATCACCTGGGCGCTGAGCTTGGCCATGGCGACGGCCTGCGAGGCGACCTTGGCCGCCGCGTCCATCGTCAGGTCCACCCCGGACGCGAAGCCCCAGGACCCGCCGTGCACCACCCGTACCGCGTAGCCGAGGTCGGTACTGTCCGAAGTCCCCGCGGGCCGCGCGTCCCGCAGCCGCCAGGCGGCGCTGCGCACCCTTTCGAGGCGGAAGTCGGCGTGCTCGGCCCCGAGCGCCCGCGCTCTGGCCAGCGCAGCGTCGGCGAGCGCCCGCAGGGGCAGCGCGAGGAATGACTGATCGACCTCATGAGGCACGGCGAACTTCCCTTCGCGTCAGCGTGTCCGCAGTGAATCATGGCCTGCCCGGCGGCGGCTCCGCCACAGCATTGGGACGCGGGCGGGTTCCGCCGCAGGAGTGGGTCGATTCCCCTGGATGACGACATGTCCGACGGGCAGGTGTCGGACATGTCAGGGGCCGCTCCTTCGCTCCGTGGACACAACTTGTTCGATTCCTGGCCGCTGGCTAGAGTCGGCCGCCATGACCGCAGACCTCTCGCTGATCCGTAGCAGTTTCACGGTAGTTCAGCCGCACGGACCGCAGGTGACGGCGTACTTCTACGACCACCTGTTCGCCAACAACCCCGGTGTGCGCCCGCTGTTCGCCCCCCACATCGACGAGCAGCGCGACCGTCTGTGGGCCGCGCTCGGCGCCCTGGTCGCCAACCTCGAGAACACCGACACGCTGACCGACATGCTGCAGAACCTCGGCCGCCGGCACGTGGGTTACGGCGCGCTGCCCGAGCACTACCCGGCCGTGGGCGCCAGCCTGATAGCCACCCTGCGGCACTTCGCCGGTGACGCCTGGACGCCCGCCGTCGAGGAGTCCTGGACGGCCGTCTACGGCGTGATCAGCGGCACCATGATCGCGGCCGGCGATGCGGCCGAGAACTGACGCACCACGTCCGCGGCTCCTCGCACGGGGCCGCCGGCTGCTCCCAACTGTCCGGAGGTCACCCCTGATGTCAGCCAGCGGCGAGCGGTCGTGAGCGATTCCCAGGCGCTGAGAGACTCCTTCGCCCTGGTCGGCAAGTCCGGGGACGAAGTACCGCGCTACTTCTACTCCTACCTGTTCCTGATCGCGCCGCAGGTCCGGCCGATGTTCCCGGTCGCCATGGGGACGCAGCGCGACAGGCTGGTCGCGGCACTGGGCCGGATCGTCGCGGACGCGGACGACCCTGAGCGGCTCGTCCCCTACGTGCAGCAACTGGGCCGCGACCACCGCAAGTTCCAGGTGGTGGCGCAGCACTACGAGGCGGTCGGCCAGGCGCTGCTCGCCACGCTGGCCTACTTCCTGGGCGATGCCTGGACCGCGGAACTCCAGCGCGGGTGGACCGAGGCGTACGGCCTGGTGGCCCGCACGATGTTCCAGGCGTCCGAGGCCGACAGCGCGGTGAACCCGGCCTGGTGGAATGCCGAAGTGGTGCGGCACGAGCCGCGCGGCTTCGACGTCGCGGTGCTGACGCTCCGCCTGGACCACCCGATGGCCTACGCCGCCGGGCAGTCCGTGATGGTGGAGACCCCGATGCTGCCGAGCACCTGGCGGTCCTTCACCCCGGCCAACGCGGTCCGCGCCGACGGGACGATCGAGCTGCACGTGCGCGCCGTCGACGGAGGGCTGGTCAGCCCTGCCCTGGTCTACCGGGTGCGGCAGGGCGACGTGCTGCGCGTCGGCGCCCCGGTCGGCGACCGGCTGGCACTGCGGCGGTCCATCGGCCGGGACCTGGTGATGGTCGCCGGGGGCACCGGCCTGGCACCGCTGCGCGCCCTGGTCGAGGAGATCGCCTGGCAGGGTCCGCCGCGCCGGGTGGAGCTGTTCTTCGCCGCGCGCGACACCCAGGGCCTCTACGACATGGCCGCACTGCGGCAACTGGAGCAGGCCCACTCGTGGCTCCGCGTCACGCCGCTGGTCGGCGCGGACGCCGGCACCTTCGACAACCGCAGCCTGGCCGGCCCTGTCCTGCGCGCGGCCCTGGGGCGCGGAAGCTCGTACTACGTCTGCGGCTCGCCGGCGACGGTGTCCGCGACGGTGCGCGATCTCGCGACCGGAGGCATCCCCCAGGAACAGCTGCACTTCGAAGACGCCCGGTGATCGGAGACACGTGAACGAGAATCGCGCACACCGCCCCGAGGATCGCCGGGTGACGCCGGAGACACTGCGGTCGATGACCTTCCCCCGCGCCCCGCTGACCCGCCGCGGCTACAGCGAGGAGGCCGTGCACGACGCGCTGCGCCACTGCGCGGCGACGCTGACCGTGCTGGCGGAGGAGAACGACCGGCTGCGGACGGACATGCAGCGCCACCGGGACTGGATCCGGGCCAACAACATCGGCGACAACGGCAGCCCCACCGGGGTGCCGACCGTGGACGCGGTGCTCCAGCAGTCCCGCGCCCAGCAGTCGGCGGAGCAGACCGTCTTCGCGGCCCGCGAGCAGGCCCGCACGATGCTGCGGGCCGCCCGGGTGCAGGCGGAGGCGATCCTGCAGCAGATACGCGAGCAGGAGGGCCAGGGCGGCGAAGCCGACCAGGAGGAGACCGAGCGGCTCATCTCGTACCTGCGCCAGATCGCGCAGTCGCTGACGGTGACAGCGGACCAGTACGCCACGAAGCACGCCTCCGCCGCCGCCCCTCCCGCCCCCGACCCGGGCCCTTCCCCCTCCGCTCCCGATCCCTCGTCCCTGCCGGCCGACACGGGCACTCCGCACAGCGCCTGACCCGCACGGCCCCGCGGTCCGTACGGCCCGCGGTCCGCGCTGCGCTCCCGCTGTCCCGCGAACCAGCGGTAGCCCCACGGCTCTTGGCTTGGTCCAGACCAATCTCTATGCTCGGAGTGCCGCCCTCTCTTGTCCGCAAGCATCACCGCACGCTCGACAAGGAGCCCCCCACATGTCAGTACGCCGCAAGGCCGCCGCCCTGGGCGCGGTCGGCGCCACCGCCCTGGTCGTCGCCGGGCTCACGCCCGGCTCGGCCAGCGCGCACGGAGCGCTCAGCACCCCGGTCAGCCGGATCTCCGCCTGCTACGCGGAAGGCCCGGAGAATCCCAAGTCCCAGGTGTGCAAGGACCTCGTCGCCGACAGCGGCACCCAGCCGCTTTACGACTGGAACGAGGTCAACATCGCCAACGCCGACGGGCAGAGCCGCACGATCATCCCCGACGGCCACCTGTGCTCCGCCGACCGCGACAAATACCGCGCGCTGGACTGGGCCCGCACCGACTGGCCGGCCACCCCGGTCCAGGCCGGGCAGACCAACATCAGCTTCCGGGTCACCGCACCGCACCGCGGCGTCATGACGCTGTACATCACCAAGCAGGGCTACGACCCGACGAAGCCGCTGAAGTGGTCCGACCTGGCCGACACCCCGATCGCCACCTACACCACCGCGGCCTCCTCGCCCGGCTACTACACCTTCTCCGCCACCCTGCCGGCCCGCACCGGGCGGCAGTTGATCTACCAGGTGTGGCAGCGATCCGACAGCCCGGAGGCCTTCTACGGCTGCGCGGATGTCGTCTTCGGACAGACCGCGCAGGCGGCGAAGGCGGCCACCGCCGACATCGCCCAGGCGCCGACCGACGCCCAGATCACCGCGGGCGAGTCCAGGTCGACCGTCGTCCACCACGGCCACGGCGGTGACGCGCCCGTCACCTCCACCACCGGCAACCTCGCGACCAGCAATGTGGCCGCGAGCAGCAGCACCCTGGAGACCGCGCTGTCCGGCAGCGCGATCCTGGCCAGCGGCGCGGTCGGCCTGCTGGTCTACAGCCGCCGCAGGGCAGGGGCACGCGGCCGGAGCTGACCGCGGGCCGCTGTAGGAATCCCACAGGGTCGGCCGGAGCAGCCTGTCGGGGCCGATTCCCCGGAACGGCGCCGGGACCGATAGCTTTCACCGGAGATACTCACGACTGAGGAGTGATCCGTTGAGCCGCTCGGTTCTCGTCACCGGAGGAAACCGGGGCATCGGCCTCGCCATCGCCCGGATTTTCGCCGACGCGGGCGACAAGGTCGCCATCACGTACCGCTCGGGTGAGCCGCCGGCCGACCTCGTGGCGCTCGGCGTGCTCGCCGTGCGCTGCGACATCACCGACGCCGAGCAGGTCGAGCAGGCCTACAAGGAGGTCGAGGCGGCGCACGGCAATGTCGAGGTGCTGATCGCCAACGCCGGCATCACCCGCGACCAGCTGCTGATGCGGATGTCCGAGGAGGACTTCACCACCGTCCTCGACACCAACCTGACCGGCACCTTCCGGGTGGTCAAGCGCGCCAACCGCGGCATGCTGCGGGCCAGGAAGGGCCGCGTCGTCCTGATCTCGTCGGTGGTCGGCCTGCTGGGCCAGGCGGGGCAGGCCAACTACGCCGCCTCCAAGGCCGGCCTGGTCGGCTTCGCCCGGTCGCTGGCCCGCGAGCTGGGCTCGCGCAACATCACCTTCAACGTCGTGGCGCCCGGTTTCGTCGACACCGACATGACGCGGGCGCTCACCGACGAGCAGCGCGAGGGCATCGTGGCGCAGGTGCCGCTGGCCCGCTACGCGCAGCCGGAGGAGATCGCCGCCGCGGTGCGTTTCCTGGCGTCCGACGACGCCGCGTACATCACTGGAGCCGTCATCCCCGTTGACGGCGGATTGGGCATGGGTCACTGAACACCATGAGCGGAATCCTCGACGGCAAGCGCATCCTGGTCACGGGTGTGCTGATGGAGTCCTCCATCGCCTTCCACACCGCCAAGCTGGCCCAGGAGCAGGGTGCCGAGATCATCCTGACCGCCTTCCCGCGGCCCACCCTGACCGAGCGGATCGCCCGCAAGCTGCCCCGCCCGACCAAGGTCATCGAGCTTGACGTGACCAACGCCGAGCACCTGGCAGGCCTGGAGGCCGTCGTACGCGAGGAGCTGGGCGGCCTCGACGGCGTCGTCCACTCGATCGGCTTCGCCCCGCAGGACGCGCTCGGCGGCAACTTCCTCAACACCCCCTTCGAGTCGGTCGCCACCGCGATGCACGTGTCGGCGTACTCGCTCAAGTCGCTCACCATGGCCTGCCTGCCGCTGATGGGCGAGGGCGGCTCGGTCGTCGGCCTCACCTTCGACGCGCAGTACGCCTGGCCGCAGTACGACTGGATGGGCCCGGCCAAGGCCGCCCTTGAGGCGACCTCCCGCTACCTGGCCCGCGACCTGGGCAAGCAGAACATCCGCTGCAACCTGATCTCGGCCGGGCCGATCGGCTCGATGGCCGCGAAGTCCATCCCGGGCTTCTCGGAGCTGGCCGACGTGTGGAACCACCGCTCCCCGCTGGAGTGGAACATGTCCGACCCCGAGCCCGCGGGACGCGGTGTCGTGGCGCTGCTGTCGGACTGGTTCCCGATGACGACCGGCGAGATCGTCCACGTGGACGGCGGCCTCCACGCCATCGGAGCCTGACGCCTGCCCCTGAGGCTCACCCCTTCCTCGACCCCCTCTCCGCCCTGCCGGCCGAGCCCGCGCCCGTCGACGAGGTGCACGTCGTCACCGGCCGAGAGGGACCGGTGCTGTCGCATCCGGACCACCGGCCGCTGGTGGGTTGCGCGCGCAGTTCCCCGCGCCCCTGTGCGGTTGCCCTCCGCGATGGGCGGTGCCCCATCAGGGGCGCGGGGCTGCGGCTGATGTGCGGCCGGCGCCGCGTGGGCGCGACCAGCCCGCGACAGGCTGCACGTCGCCACCGGCCCAAAGGGGCTGTTCGGTCCTCCCCCAGAGCTTCGCCTGGGGGTACCCCGTCTCGCTTCGCTCGGGACCACCGGCTGGTGGGTGGCTGAGCGCGCAGTTCCCCGCGCCCCTGTAAGGCGCCGCCTTACGTTGCCGGCTAGCCGGCGGCCGCGCGGAAGCGGCAGTGGAAAGCGTGTGTGCGGGCCTCGTCCGCCGCGTGGGCGGGGTCGCCCGCGCGGATCGCGGCGACGAGGCGGGCGTGGTCGAGGTGGTCCTCGGGGCGCAGCTCGGGGCCGATGTCGGCCCGGAGGAAGTCCCGCAGGACCTCGCCCAGGTCGGCATAGAGGGCGGTCAGCACCTCGTTGTGCGAGGTCGCCACGACCGCGAGGTGCAGGGTCGCGTCGGCCTCGACGAAGGCCTCCGCGTCGCCCGACTCCCAGGCCCGCTCGCGCCGCTCCAGCAGCGCGTCCAGGTGCCGCAGGTCCGCCTCGTCGCGGCGCTCGGCGGCGAGCGAGGCGGCGGTGGTCTCCAGCGCCCCGCGCAGCTCGGCGATGTGCAGCTGCTCGGCCCCGGCGAAGCGCCGCTGCATCACCCCGGCCAGTTCGCTGGTGGCCACCACATACGTGCCGGAGCCCTGTCTGATGTCCAGCAGGCCGTTGTGGGCGAGCGCCCTGACCGCCTCCCTGACGGTGTTGCGTGCCACACCGAGCCGCTCGACCAGCTCGGGTTCCGTCGGTATACGGCTGCCCACGGGCCACGCTCCCGAGGTGATCTCGGCCCGCAGCCGGGCGATGACCTGGTCGGCGAGGGTGGCATGACGGGGCACGGGTCCGAGATTCATCCCATCATTCTATGATGGGTCCATGCGCGATGACGAACTTCTCACCCTCGACCCGCCCACGACCCGGCCGACAGCACCGACGCCCCCGCCCGCTCCCGCCGCGCTGCCGCGCTGGATCCGGGTGCTGGCCGTCGCGGGACTCGTCCTCGCCGCCCTGAACCTGCGCCCCGCGGTCACCAGCCTCGGCCCGCTGATGAAGGAGGTCCGCGACGGCCTCGGAATGAGCGGAGCCATGGCGGGCCTGCTCACCTCGGTCCCCGCCGCGTGCTTCGCGCTGTTCGGCTTCGCCGCGCCCCGGCTCGCCCGCCGCCACGGGCCCGGCGCCGTCGTCTGCTCCGGCATGGCCCTGATCACCGCGGGCCTGCTGCTGCGCCCCTTCGCCGGAGGCACCCCCGCCTTCCTGGCCGCCAGCGCCCTGGCGCTGGCCGGCATCGCGGTCTCCAACGTGCTGATGCCGGTGATCGTCAAGCGCTACTTCCCCGACCGGATGGGCCGGGTCACCGGCGTCTACTCGATGGCCCTGTCGCTGGGCACCGCGGTGGCCGCCGCCGTGTCGGTGCCGCTGACCGACGCCATGGGCCACGGCTGGCGGCTGGGCCTGGGCGTATGGGCGCTGCCCGCGGCGCTCGCCGTGCTGGTCTGGCTGCCGCTGGTGAAGGACCGGTCGTCGGCCCGTACGGCACCCCTGTCGGCGGCGCCGGCCGCGAGCGGCGAGCACGGGCGGATCACCCGCAGCCGTACCGCCTGGATGATGGCCGCCTTCTTCGGCCTCCAGGGCACCGCCGCCTACGTGACCATGGGCTGGATGCCGCAGATATTCCGGGACGCCGGGATCTCCGCCGACAAGGCGGGGCTGCTGCTCGCGGTGACCATGGTCATGGGTGTGCCGCTGTCGTTCGTGCTGCCGCAGGTCGCCGCGCGGATGCGCTCGCAGGGGCCGATCGTGCTGGTGCTCGCGACCTTCCAGGTGGCCGGATTCGCCGGGCTGTGGGCCGCGCCCGCCGCCGCCCCCTGGGTGTGGGCGCTGCTGCTGGGTGTCGCGAACTGCGCCTTCCCGCTGGTCCTGACGATGATCGGGATGCGCTCGCGCACCGGCGCGGGAGTCGTACGCCTGTCGGCCTTCGCGCAGAGCACCGGCTACCTCATCTCGATCCCCGGGCCGATCCTGGTCGGCGCGCTCAACTCGTCGTCCGGCGGCTGGGGCCTGCCGATCGCCCTGATGATCGCCCTGGTCGTCCCCCAGGCGGTGTGCGGGGTGCTGGCCGGCCGCAACCGGTACATCGAGGACGAACTGTGACCCCGGTGCGGCGGCCCGCGACCCCGGTGCCAGACTGGACGCATGCCCGTACTCGAACCGAATCCCCCGCAGCCCCAGCGCCGGCTGCTGATCATGTTCGGCCTGATGATGGGGGTGCCCGCCATCGTCGCGGTCGTCGCCATCATCGCCGCGCGCATGGGATGACCGCGGCCGCGGGCCGGGACCCGCCGCACCGCTGTGAGCTGACCCGCCGTCAGCCGCCTTGGCGCCGACCCCGACCCGGGGGTGGGGACAACCCCACCATCCCTAGGGGGCCAGGGTCAGGGTCAACTGGGTGGACGACCGGATGGGACGCCCCGCCGCGCACCCGTAGCGTCGAAGTGCAGTCGGACGACGGCACTTTCGACGGTTCACCACGGAGGCGGTCAGCGTGACCACACAGTCCCCCCACCTGTACACCCGGCAGGCCGGGACCGGCGCCGAGGCGCCCGCCGCACGCAAGGCGGACGGTGTGCAGACCCGGCTGCCGTGGTGGGCGGTCGCGCTGCCCGCGCTCGCCTTCGCCGCGCTGCTCGCGCTGATCAGCGGCGGCAGCGCCGACGCCTCGACGGCGGTGCCTGGCGGCGACGTGCTGTCCAGGATCGTCACCGCGCTGCCCGACTTCCTTCGTCACGTCCTGTGACCGCCCCGCGACGCCGGTAGTGATCATGCGCGGGCACGCAGCGTGACCGCACCGGCGGGCGCATCCGGTGGAGCCCAGGCAGGACCGGTGATCACGCCCATCCCGCGCCTGACTGCGGGTTTTCTGGAAAGCTGAAAGGCATGACCGTCGATTCGCCCCGCACCATCGTCCTGCTCCGGCACGCCAAGGCCGACTGGCCGGCCGTCCCCGACCACGAGCGGCCACTGGCCGACCGCGGCCGGCTGGACGCCCCGATGGCCGGCCGCCGCCTCGCCGACGACGGCATCGCCCCCGACCTCGTGCTGTGCTCCACCGCCGCCCGTACCCGCGAGACCTGGAAGCTCGCCGCGCACGAACTGCCGCACCGGCCCCGTACGGTCTACGAGGAGCGGCTCTACGACGCGAGCCTGGGCGATCTGCTCGCACTGCTGAGCGAGACCCATGACGAGGTCGGCTCGCTGCTGGTCGTCGCGCACAATCCCGGGGTGCACGCCCTCGCCGGGGCACTCGCGGGCAGCGCGGAAGGCGACGCGCTGGCCCGGCTGAAGAGCGGCGGCTTCCCCACCGCGGCCTTCGCGGTGATCACCTTCACCGGCTCGTGGAAGACCGTCGAGCACGGCGTCGGCCGCCTCACCGTCTTCTGGACCCCGCACGAGGCCTGACGCGGTTCAGGAGGTCGCCACGCCGTCCCGCTCGTCGGCCGCCTCGATCTCCTCGCGGGTGATCCCCAGCAGGTAGAGCACGGCGTCGAGGAAGGGCACGTTCACCGCGGTGTCGGCCGCCTGGCGCACCACCGGCTTGGCGTTGAAGGCGACGCCCAGGCCCGCCGCGTTGAGCATGTCCAGGTCGTTGGCGCCGTCGCCGATCGCCACGGTCTGGCTCAGCGGCACCCCGGCCTGCGCGGCGAAGCTGCGCAGCAGCGCGGCCTTGCCCGCCCGGTCCACGATCGGCCCGACGACCCGGCCGGTGAGCCGCCCGTCGGCGACCTCCAGGGTGTTCGCGGCGGCGAAGTCCAGGCCCAGCCGCTCCCTGAGGTCGTCGGTGACCTGGGTGAAGCCCCCGGAGACCACGCCGACCTGGTAGCCGAGCCGCTTGAGGGTGCGGATCAGGGTCCGCGCGCCCGGGGTCAGCCGCACCTCGGCCCGCACCTTGTCCACCACCGACACGTCCAGGCCGGCCAGCAGCGCCACCCGGGCGTGCAGCGACTGCTCGAAGTCCAGCTCGCCGCGCATCGCGGCGGCGGTGACCTCGGCGACCTGCGCCTCGCACCCGGCGTGCGCGGCGAACAGCTCGATCACCTCGTCCTGGATGACGGTGGAGTCGACGTCCATCACCACCAGCCGCTGCGCCCGGCGTGCCAGCCCGGACGGCACCACCGCGACGTCCACCCCGCGGGCCGCCGCCGCGACGGCGAGCGCCGAGCGCAGGGCCGTCGGCTCCGCGCCGGACACGGCGAACTCCACGGCGGTCACCGGATACTTCGCCAGCCGGAAGATGCGGTCGATGTTGCCGCCGGCGCCGGTGATCACGGCTGTTATGGCCGCCGTCGACTCCGCGGTCAGCGGCCGGCCGAGCACGGTGACATGCGAACGCCCCTCGCCGCGCGGCCGGTTGTCGCCGACCCCGGAGATGATCTCGGCCTGCATCTGCAGGCTCTCGGCCCAGCTGTGCACGGTGGCCCGCAGGTCGCCCTCGGTGCCGGTGCCCGGCGCGGGCGCGGTGACCAGCGCGCACAGCATCATCCGGCCGCGGGTCACCACCTGTTCGATGTCGACGACGTCCACGCCGTAGGCGGCGAGCGTGTCGAAGAGCCCGGCGGTGATGCCCGGGTGGTCCTTGCCGAAGATCTTGACCAGGAGGGTGGGCACGTCCGCTGCGGGAACGGCGGCGGCAGGCGCGGCTTGCGATGCGTCGTTCATGGTCCTGACACGGTATCCGCCCGGCACCGGCGCATGGCCACCCGTCCCGCGTGCCGGACAATCGGGCGGCCCGGGGACTCGGAACGCGTTCGGGAGGGCGCTTTCTGTTACGAGACCGGGGCCTGCGATAGTTCCTCCCGATGTTCGCGATCCCTAGACTCCCCTCATGGGGGACAACACGGGGGACAACCAATGGGGCTTGGGGTGCCTGAACTCGTACTCGAATTGAACGACCGGACCTGGACGCTCGACGCCTCACGGTCCTACAGCCTCGGGCGCGACCCGCAGGCCGATCTCGTCTGCGACGACCCCAGGGTGTCGTGGCGGCATGCCACCATCCGCCGGGGCGACCGCGGTTGGGTGATCGAGGACCAGGGGAGCACCAACGGCACCTTCGTCCACGGGCAGCGGATCCAGCAGACCGAGGTGGGACCCGGCTCCACGGTGAACCTCGGCAATGCCACCGACGGCCCGCGGCTGAGCTTCACCGGCGGCACGCCCGTCGCGGCGTCCGGCGGCGACGTCTACAGCGCGGAGACCGCGCGCGCCCAGCCCCAGCAGCTCTACCAGCAGGCACCGCCCCAGCAGCCCGTGCCGCCGCCCGTGCAGCAGCCGGCCCCGCGCCTGCCGCCGCAGCAGCAGGGCTACCCGCAGTATCAGCAGGCCCAGGCCCCGCACGCGGCCCCGGTCCCGCAGGTGGTGCCGCCGCAGCAGGGCGGCGGCTGGCCCGGACAGCCGCCGGCGCCGCAGGGCGTACCGCAGCAGCAGGCGGGCCCCACGCCAGGACAGGGCGACCGCAGCCCGACGACCTTCCACCAGATCGCGCTGGGCCGGGTCATGCGCATCGGCCGCGCGCGGGAGAACGAACTGGTCGTCGCCGACCTCCAGGTCTCCCGCTACCACGCGGAATTCCGCGCGCATCCCGACGGCCGCCACGAGATCGTCGACCTCGGCAGCCACAACGGCACCTATGTCAACGGCCAGCCGATCCAGCGGCACCTGCTCGGCCCGAACGACATCGTCGGCGTCGGCCACTCCACCTTCCGGCTGGTCGGGGACCGGCTGGAGGAATTCGTCGACACCGGCGCGGTGTCCTTCTCGGCCCGCCGCCTCTCGGTGACCGTCCCGCACGGCAGGACCACCAAGACGATCCTCAGGGACGTCTCCTTCGGGGTGCCGGAGAAGTCGCTGATCGGCGTGATCGGCCCGTCGGGCTCCGGCAAGTCGACGCTGCTGCGCGCGCTGACCGGCTACCGGCCCGCCGACCAGGGCGAGGTGCTGTACGACAACCGGAATCTGTACAAGCAGTTCGCCGAACTGCGGCAGCGCATCGGCCTGGTGCCGCAGGACGACATCCTGCACAAGGAACTCCAGGTCAAGACCGCCCTGCGGTATGCGGCCAAGCTCCGCTTCCCCGGCGACACCGCGTCGGCCGAGCGCGAGGCCAGGATCGACGAGGTGCTGCGCGAGCTGAAGCTCGACATCCACGCCGACAAGCGCATCACCTCGCTGTCGGGCGGCCAGCGCAAGCGCGTCTCGGTGGCCCTCGAACTGCTCACCAAGCCGTCGCTGATCTTCCTGGACGAGCCCACCTCGGGCCTCGACCCCGGCATGGACCGCGACGTGATGAAGCTGCTGCGCGGCCTGGCCGACGACGGCCGCACCGTCCTGGTGGTCACCCACTCGGTGGCCGAACTGGCGCTGTGCGACAAGCTGCTGGTGATGGCCCCCGGCGGCGCCGTCGCCTATTTCGGGCCGCCGGACGAGGCGCTGAATTTCTTCGGCTACGACAACTGGGCCGACGTCTTCTCGGCGTTCGAGACCTACCGCGACTACGACTGGATGGGCCGCTGGCGCGGCTCGCAGCACTACCAGACCTATGCCGCCGACCTGGACGCCGTCGCACCGCAGGCCGCGCCCTACATCCCGCACCAGGTGGCCAAGCCGCCCAAGCCGCAGGCCTGGGGCCCGCAACTGTGGACGCTGGTGCGCCGCTACACCTCGGTGATCGCCTCCGACCGCGGCTTCATCGGCCTGATGCTGATCCTGCCGACCGTGCTCGGCATCGTCAGCCTGCTGATCCCGGCGAGCAGCGGCCTGGGCTACGGGCCCGCCCGCTCGCACGGCCAGAACCGGGACGCCGGCACCATCCTGATGATCATCGCGGTCGGCGCGTGCTTCGCGGGCGCCGCCAACTCCGTGCGCGAGCTGATCAAGGAAAGGGTCATCTACGAGCGCGAGCGTGCCGTCGGCCTGTCGCGCTCGGCGTACCTGATGTCCAAGGTCATCGTGCTCGGCCTGATCACCGCCCTGCAGGGCGCGATCATCTGCGGTATCGGCTTCGTGCCGCGCAGCAGGATGCCCGCCGAGGGCGTCATCCTGCACGGCCAGCCGGCCGTGGAGATGACCCTGGTCATCATGGCCTTCGGCTTCACCTCGATGATGGTCGGCCTGATCATCTCCGCCCTGGTGAAGACCGCGGAGAAGACCATGCCGCTGCTGGTGATGTACTCGATCGTGCAGATCGTCTTCACCGGTGTGCTCTTCCAGATATACGGCAAGCCCGGCATGGAGCAGGTCGCCTGGCTGATGCCGGCCCGCTGGGCGGTCGCCGGCACCGGCGCGACGGCCGACCTCAACACGCTGCTGCCGTGGGACACCAAGCCGCCGATCGACGTGGACGCGCTGTGGAAGCACAGCGCGGGCGTCTGGACGGTCGACGTCCTGATGCTGCTGCTCATGGCGGCGCTGTGCGGTGTCGCCGTCGCCCGGCTGCTGCGCCGGCACGAGCCCGAGGTCATGCGCAAGTAGCCGGCGCAGACGCGGCATGCGAAAAGGGCGGTGGGACTCGTGGTCCCATCGCCCTTTTCGCAGGAGTTGATCGGTTCGCGGATCAGCGCGCCGATCAGTACGCCGAGTTGACGTTGTCCATTCCGCCGTAGACGTGCCAGGCGTAGTTGCACGCGGCGGCGATGTTCGCGACCGGGTTGTAGACGTTCCACGACGTGCCCGACACGTGGTAGGCGTTGAAAGTCGGGTCGATCGTCTGCAGCAGGCCCTTGGAGGGAATGCCGTTCTGGGCGTTGATGTCCCACAGGTTGATCGCGTTCGGGTTGCCGCTCGACTCCCGCATGATGTTGCGGTAAATGCCGTTGTAGGTCGGCACCGGGATGTTGTGCGCGGCCAGCACGGAGCGCGCCTCGCGGATCCAGCCGTCCAGGTTGTCCGGGTAGACGACCGCGGCGACGGGCACGGCGGTGGCGATCTTCTTCGGCGTCGCCTTCGGGGCCGCCACCTTGAGCGCGGTGCGGTGGGTGGAGCGGGTCGCGGCCTGCTTGGCCTTGGCGCGCTCGGCGGCCCGGGCGGCTGCCTTCTTCTTCGCCGCGGCGTCCGCGGCCCTCTTCTCGGCGGCGGCGTGCGCCGCCGCCTTCTTCTTCGCAGCCGCGTCGGCGGCGGCCTTCTTCTGCTGGGCCGCGGTGTCGGCGGCGGCCTTCTTCTTCGCGGCCGCGTCGTCCTGGATGGCCTTCTGCGAGGCGAGCCCCGCCTGGGCGTCCAGGCTCTTCACCTCCTGGCCGGATTCGACCGAGAAACCGGTCGCTTCGCCCTTGGCCTCAGCCGACCCACCGGTCGCCTGGAGACCGGTGACGGCCAGGACAACAGCTGCCGCGGCGGCGGCACCAGCCGCCGTGATCTTGTGCTTCTTGGACAGTCGGCCGATCTTCGGGATCGTGGGGAGCTGCATGGAATGACCTCTTCCGGTTGCGGACCTGAGAATTCTTAGGGCCTCGCAAAACGGGGGTCAATGAAGCCGGCTACGAATCCCATTCGTAGCCGGGACCGGAACGGGATGTCACTTCCCGGCAATAGCCCGAGCTTTGCCGGGGGTCGTATTCCACTACGCTGCTTAGTATGTGACGCAGGTCCTATAGGTCACCTCACACCGCCGCACCCCCGCTGTCGCTTGTGGTGACCGCGGGGGTGCTTTATGTGACGCTTATTGAGGTGCCCTTTACGGCAGCAGGAGATTCACGTCGCCGAACTCGTGCCACAGGTAGCGGTGCTGGAGCGCCTCGGCGTAGACCCGCTCCAGCAGGCGGTCGCCGGACACCGCCCGCAGCATCAGCAGATGCGAGGCCTCCGGCTCGTGCAGCCCGGTCAGCAGGCCGTCCACCGCGCGCACCCCGCGCTCCGGGGTGATCACCAGCTCCGTCCAGCCCCGCGCCGGGCGCACCACCCCGCGCCGGTCCGCCGCCGACTCCAGCGCCCGCACCGCGGTGGTGCCCACCGCGACCACCCGGCCGCCGGCCGCCCGCGCCGCGTTGACCTGCCAGGCCGTCGCCGCGGGCACCGCGTAGGGCTCGGCGTACGGCGGCTCGTAGGCCTCGGCCGAGGCGACCCCGGTGTGCAGCACGATCGGCGCGATCTGCACCCCGCGGCTGACCAGCTCGGTGACCAGTGGCGCCGTGAAGGGCCGGCCCGCGCTCGGCATCTCCGCCGAGCCCGCGCCGTCCGGCGACGCCGTCGCGAAGACCGTCTGGTGGGCGGCGAGCGGCTGGTCCCGCTCGGTGTAGGCGTAGCGGATCGGCCGCCCGTGCCGGTGCAGGTGCCGCACCGGGTCCGCCATCGACGGCGACGCCACCCACAGCCGGTCCCCGCACGGGTCCAGCGGTTCGTCGAGCGCCAGCTGCTCCCCGCCGGCCAGCCTTACCACCGCCCCCGCGGGGCCGCCCGCCCGGCGGACGGTGGAGCCCCGGCCGTCGGGGTCGCGGACCTCGACCACCCAGCGTCCGTCGTCCCGCCGGGTGGAGAAGTGCACCACGACCGGCTCGCCGCCCAGGCTGCCGTCCACCGCCGCGGGCAGCGTCCTGGAGGTGTTCACGACCAGGACGTCGCCGGCCCGCAGCAGCACGGGCAGCTCGCGGAAGGCGTGGTGCGAGACCTCGCCGGCGCCCTGCCGGCCGACCAGCAGCCGCACCCCGTCCCGCCGGGGCGGCGGAGCGGCCGCCAGCGACTCGGCCGGCACATGGAAATCACACAGAATGTCCGTTGCATGGCTTCTATCTGTCATGACTCCTATCCCCCTTGTATAGGGGTCTGTGTTTCGGTCGGCCGCGCTCACCGTCCGCTCCTCAGCGCCGACGCCGTGTAGCGGCCGCTGGCCGCGCCCTCGTCCAGCAGCCGCAGCAGCGCCGGAGCCACCTCCTCGGGCAGCGGGCGCTCCGCGAAGTCCGGGTCGTCGGGCACCGCCGCCGCGTACAGCGCCGTCCGCAGGTCACCCGGATCCACCCACCAGACCCGCAGCCCCGGCTCCTCCACCGCGAGCACCGCCGACAGGTGGTCGAGCGCGGCTTTGCTCGCCCCGTAACCGCCCCAGTCCGGGTACGCCTCCACCGCCGCGTCCGAGCTGACGTTCAGCACCCGGCCGCCCGCGGCCCGCAGCGCGGGAAGCGCCGCCTGAACCAGCGCCAGCGGCGCCGTCACATTGACCTCAAGCGCCGCCCGCAACCCCTCCACCGGCAGCTCCGCCAGCGGCACCAGCGGCTCGGCGCCCAGCGCGCTGGCATTGTTGACCAGCAGGTCCACCCCGCCCAGCTGCTCGGCCGCCGCCACCAGCGCCGCCCGGTGCGCCGGGTCCGTGACATCGCCCGGCACCGCCCGCACCATCGCCGCACCGCCGCCGTCCGAGGCATGCCCGCCGCCACCGGACTCCGCCGCCGTACGCTCCAGGCCGGCCGCCGCCGCCCGCAGCGCCTCCGCGTCCCGCCCGTCGAGCACCAGCCGCCAGCCGCGCCCCGCCAGCTCCGCGGCGAGCGCCCGGCCCAGCCCCCTCGACGCACCTGTGATGATCGCTACCGGCATGATCCCGCCCTCGTTGTCAACCGCCGCCCCGGGCGCCCGAGACGCCCCGGCACGGCCGGGCCGACTGCCCGGCCGTCTCCTGGGCCCCACCGTAGGAACGGGGGCGAGCCGCCCGCCTCGGGCGGCCGCCCTACACCGCGCGGTCACAAGGGCGTAGGTCCCGATACCCAGCGGCGCTCCGACCAGCGGCGCATCCGGACGGCGGCCCGGCGCCGGTACGGTGGAGGCATGCCGAGCAGGCCCCCCAGAGGCGGAATCGAAGCGGTCAGCGCCGCGGTCCTGGCGATGAACCGCCGGCTGGAGGTGCACGAGGTCCTGCAGACCATCGTCGCCTCCGCCCGCGAGCTGCTGGCCGCCGAATACGCGGCGCTCGGCGTGCCCGACGACCACGGCGGCTTCGCCCAGTTCGTGGTGGACGGCGTCAGCGACGAGGAGTGGAAGGCCATCGGCCCGCTGCCCCGGCAGCACGGCATCCTCGCCGCGATGCTGCACGAGGCCACCCCGCAGCGCCTCGACGACGTCCGCGACTTCGCGAGCTTCGCCGGCTGGCCGCGCCGCCACCCGATGATGAAGGCCTTCATCGGCATGCCGGTGATGGACGGCGACGACATCCTCGGCGCCCTCTTCCTGGCCAACAAGCAGTGCCCCACCCGCCCCGAGGCGGGCTCCCACGGCTTCACCCAGGACGACGAGGACCTGCTGCGCATCCTCGCCGACCACGCCGCGATCGCGCTGACCAACGCCCGGCTCTACGAGCGCAGCCGCGAGCTGACACTCGCGGGGGAGCGGGCCAGGATCGCCCACGAGCTGCACGACGCGGTCTCGCAGAAGCTCTTCTCGCTGCGGCTGACCGCGCAGGCCGCCGCCGCCCTGATCGACACCGACCCGGACCGCGCCAAGTGCCAGCTGCGCGAGGTCGCCGGGCTCGCCGCCGAGGCCGCCGACGAGCTGCGGGCCGTCGTGGTCGAGCTGCGCCCCGCCGCCCTGGACGACGACGGCCTGGTCGCGACCCTGCGCACCCAGGCCGCGGTCCTCAACCGGGTCCACTCCGCCGGCGTCACCTTTCAGGCCCGCGACATGCGCGCACTGCCCGCCTCCCAGGAGGAGGCCGTGCTGCGGGTCGCCCAGGAGGCCATGCACAACGCGCTGCGGCACGCCCACGCCGGCACGGTCGCCATCACCCTCGACGGCCACGGCAAAGGCGCGGTGCTGCGGGTCAGCGACGACGGCAGGGGCTTCGACCCCGGCTCCGTCCGGCGCGCGGGACGCCACCTCGGCCTGGTCTCCATGCGGGACAGGGCCGGCGGCGTCGGCGGCCGACTCACCGTGCAATCGGCGCCCGGCAAGGGCACCGTCATCGAGCTGGAGGTGCCGGGTGGCTGAGAAGGTGATCCGTGTCCTGCTGGTGGACGACCACCAGGTCGTACGCCGTGGCCTGCGCACCTTCCTGGAAGTGCAGGGCGACATCGAGGTGGTCGGCGAGGCGGCCGACGGCCAGGAGGGCGTCGACCGCGCCGCGGAGCTGAAGCCCGACGTGATCCTGATGGACGTCAAGATGCCCGGCACCGACGGCATCGAGGCGCTGCGGCTGCTGCGCGACGCGCAGAGCGCCGCCCGCGTGCTGATCGTCACCAGCTTCACCGAGCAGCGCACCGTCGTACCCGCGCTGCGGGCCGGCGCCGCCGGGTACGTCTACAAGGACGTCGACCCGGTCGCGCTCGCCGACGCGATCCGCTCCGTGCACGCCGGGCACGTGCTGCTGCAGCCCGAGGTGGCCGGCGCGCTGCTCTCCCAGGACCAGCCGGGCGGCTCGGGGCAGGGCCGCGGCAACGCCCTGACCGAGCGGGAGCGCGAGGTGCTCACCCTGATCGCCGACGGCCGCTCCAACCGGGAGATCGCCCGCGCGCTGGTGCTGTCGGAGAAGACCGTGAAGACCCACGTGTCGAACATCCTGATGAAGCTGGACCTCGCCGACCGCACCCAGGCCGCCCTGTGGGCGGTGCGCAACGGCGTCGGCGGCTGACCGGCGCACCCGCGGTGTCCGAGCGGCCGACCGGCGCACCCGCGGGGGTACGCCCCTGGGTCGCACCGGGCTCGCACCGGGCTCACGCCGGGCTGAGATTCATACTGTCGGGTGGATGTCGCCCGGCCAACGCATCCCACGGCGCGGTGATCCGTTGCGCAGGGCGTGCCGCGGCGGAAGGCCGCGGCACGCCCTGCAAGGAGGAATTTCGACGTGATGAACCTCAAGAAGGCCGCGACCCTCACCCTCGTGGCGGGCGGCCTGGCGGTCGCCGGCACCGGCGTCGCCGCCGCCGACAGCGGCGCGGACGGCATGGCCGCGAATTCCCCGGGAGTGGCCTCCGGCAACCTGGTGCAGGTCCCGGCGCACGTGCCGGTCAACGTGAGCGGTGACTCCGTCAACGTGATCGGCCTGCTGAACCCGGTCTTCGGCAACTTCGCCGCCAACGGGTGACCGCGGCCACCCGCTGACCGCCGGCCCCGCCCCGTACACCCCTTCCGTACGGCGCGGGGCCTACGGCCGTCGCCGATCCGCCTCCTCCACGTACGCGTTGTACGCCGCGACCTGCGCCCGCCGCGCGGTCCGCTCCACCGGCCGCAGCAGCTCCGCCCTGGCCGCGATCTGCGAGGCGCTCACCGCGGCGCCGTGCCCGTCACCGGCGATCTCCACCAGCGCCGCGACCCGCTGCGCCAGCTCCAGCACCCGCACCGCCCGCGGCGGATAGCCCGGCGCCAGCACCTCCCGGCCCCTGGCCGCCCGCGCGCGGTAGGCCTCGAGCGCCGCGTGCGCCGTCGGCCCGCCCGCACCCGCCACGTCCAGCGCGGCCAGCGCCGCCGTCGCGTCCCGCAGCGCCTCGGCCAGCTCGCGCTCCGCCTCACCCAGCGACGGCACGTCGGCCGGCGGCGCGTCCCGCACCGGCAGGCACCGCCACTCCACCTCCACATGCACATCGCCCGCCGGACCCGCCTCGCTGACCTCGGGCACCAGGCCGAGCGGCAGCGCGCCGACGGTGAGCACCGCCTCGCCCGCCTCCAGCGCGAGGTCGTTGAAGTCCGGCGGCCCGCTCAGGCCCAGCGGATGCCCGGCGACCGGCAGCGCCAGACGCAGCCCGGTCACCCCCAGCGCACGCAGCCGACCGAGGCCCAGAGTCAGTCCGACCGGCCCGTTCTCCCCGGGCAGCGCCGTGATCCGGTGCACCGCGTCCCTGCCCACGATCCGCTGCGCGACGTCATCGGGGGCGGCAAGTCCGGCAAGCAGGGCATTTCCCCACGCGGTCAGCCGCCCTGAACGAGGTTCATCAAGCATGCCCCCAGCCTATGGACTGGACCCGTCGTGCGGTGGCGTAAGTTTTCCCCAGGGGATCCCTCCGGGGACGTGCCCTCCCCGGCACCGCCGGACTGACGAGACTGCAATGGGAGACAACGCGCTCATGAGCGATGTGCTGGAGCTGGTGGACGTATCCGTGGTCCGCGACGGACGGGCTCTGGTGGACCACGTCTCGTGGTCGGTCGCCGAAGGCGAGCGCTGGGTCATCCTCGGGCCGAACGGCGCCGGCAAGACCACCCTGCTCAATGTCGCGTCCAGCTACCTCTTCCCCACCGCCGGCGCCGTCTCCATCCTCGGCGACAAGCTCGGCGGCGTCGACGTCTTCGAACTGCGCCCGCGGATCGGCATGGCCGGCGCCGCGATGGCCGAGAAGATGCCGCGCAGGCAGACCGTCCTGGAGACGGTGCTCACCGCCGCGTACGGCATGACCGCCACCTGGCACGAGGGCTACGAGAAGGTCGACGAGGACCGCGCCCGCGCCTTCCTCGACCGGCTCGGCATGAACGACTTCCTCGACCGGAAGTTCGGCACCCTGTCCGAGGGCGAGCGCAAGCGCACCCTGATCGCCCGCGCGATGATGTCCGACCCCGAGCTGCTGCTGCTCGACGAGCCCGCCGCCGGCCTCGACCTCGGCGGCCGCGAGGATCTCGTACGCCGCCTCGGCCGGCTCGCCCGCGACCCCATCGCGCCCTCCATGATCATGGTCACCCACCATGTCGAGGAGATCGCCCCCGGCTTCACCCACGTCCTGATGATCCGCCAGGGCAAGCTCGTCGCCGCGGGCCCGATCGAGACCGAGCTGACCTCCCGCAACCTGTCCCTGTGCTTCGGCCTCCCGCTGGTCGTCGAGCGCCGCGGCGACCGCTACACGGCCGCCGGACTCCCGCTGTCCTGACCCCGCCGGAGGGCGCCGCCCCGGCTCTTTCCGTCTTTACATCCCTGCGCACTGCCGCAACTGCCGCGTACAGCCCTACGATTGGGCCTGTGGACGCATGGGTGTGGTGGCTGATAGCCGCAGTGGGTCTTGGCATCCCGCTGGTGATCACGGCAATGCCCGAATTCGGCATGTTCGCCGTCGGCGCGGTGGCGGGCGCCGCCGCGGCGGGTCTCGGCGGCGGAGTGGTCGCCCAGGTGATCGCCTTCGTGGTGGTCTCCGTCGCGCTGCTGGTCTTCGTACGCCCGCTCGCCTACCGCAACCGGCAGCACGCGGGACAGCGCAGCGGCATCGACGCCCTCAGGGGCAGGCAGGCCGTGGTCCTGGCGAGGGTCGACGGCGGGTCCGACGGCCGGATCAAACTCGCGGGCGAGGTCTGGTCCGCGCGCTCGCTCGAGGAGGGCCGGGTCTTCGACCCCGGCCAGCAGGTGGACGTCGTGGAGATCGACGGAGCGACAGCCGTCGTGATGTGACAGCGGAACACCCCCTTCCGGGCCGGGAATTCGCCGAACCCCGCCCCCGGCAGGCGGCTGCTCTGCCAAGATCGATCATGTCGGAATACACCGTATTTCCGCAGGCAAACCGGCGCGGGGAGTGGACATGCAGCCCATCATCATCGTCCTGATCATCCTGGTGGTGCTCGTCTTCATCGCGCTGATCAAGACGGTCCAGGTCATTCCGCAGGCCAGCGCGGCGATCGTCGAGCGCTTCGGCCGCTACACCCGCACCCTCAGCGCGGGCCTGAACATCGTCGTGCCGTTCATCGACACCATCCGCAACCGCATCGACCTGCGCGAACAGGTGGTGCCCTTCCCGCCGCAGCCGGTGATCACCCAGGACAACCTGGTGGTCAACATCGACACCGTCATCTATTACCAGGTGACCGACGCGCGGGCCGCGACCTACGAGGTCGCCAGCTACATCCAGGCCATCGAGCAGCTCACCGTCACCACGCTGCGCAACATCATCGGAGGCATGGACCTGGAGCGCACCCTGACATCCCGCGAGGAGATCAACGCGGCCCTGCGCGGCGTCCTGGACGAGGCCACCGGCAAATGGGGCATCCGCGTCAACCGCGTCGAGCTGAAGGCGATCGAGCCGCCCACCTCCATCCAGGACTCGATGGAGAAGCAGATGCGCGCCGACCGCGACAAGCGCGCCGCGATCCTCACCGCCGAGGGCATCAGGCAGTCCCAGATCCTCACCGCCGAGGGCGAGAAGCAGTCCTCCATCCTGCGCGCCGAAGGTGACGCCAAGGCCACCGCGCTGCGCGCCGAGGGCGAGGCGCAGGCGATCCGCACGGTCTTCGAGTCCATCCACGCCGGCGACCCGGACCAGAAGCTGCTCGCCTACCAGTATCTGCAGATGCTGCCGAAGATCGCCGAGGGCGACTCCAACAAGCTCTGGATCATCCCCAGCGAGCTGAACGACGCGCTCAAGGGCCTCGGCGGCATAGTCAACCTGCCCGGCGCCCAGGGCAACGGCGGCAACGGAGGCGGCTCCGGCGTCACCGCACCCGCGCCCCGCCGCGAGGCCGCACCCTTCGACAAGGACTGACCGGAGGACCGACCGAGGGACCGGCCAGGAGGGACCGATCGGGCGCGACCGAGACCCCCCGGGGGTACGGCGCCCCGCTGTGACATGATCACAGGGTTATGTCCCCCGCAGAAGCACTGGCCGTCCTCGCCGCGGGAGTCGGCGCCGGCACCATCAACACGATCGTCGGCTCCGGCACCCTGCTGACCTTCCCGGTCCTGCTCGCCGTCGGCCTGTCTCCGGTCACCGCCAACGTCTCGAACGCCCTCGGCCTGGTCCCCGGATCGATCACCGGCGCCATCGGCTACCGGCGCGAACTCACCGGCCAGCGCGACCGGCTCATCCGGCTGGGCATCGTCGGCCTGCTCGGCGGCGCCACCGGAGCCGTCCTCCTGGTCACCCTGCCCTCGCAGGCCTTCCACGCCATCGTGCCCGTGCTGATCGCCGCCGCCCTGGTGCTGGTCGTCCTGCAACCCCGGCTCTCCCGCGCCGTCCAGGCCCGCCGCGAACGCCTCGGCGCCGCCGCCCCCACCAACGGCGGACCGCTGCTGATCGCCGGGATGTTCCTGGCCAGCGTCTACGGCGGCTATTTCGGCGCCGCCCAGGGCGTGCTCTACCTGTCCCTGATGGGCCTGCTGCTCGACGAGACCCTGCAACGCGTCAACGGCCTGAAGAACGTCCTGGCCGCCATGGTCAACGGCATCGCCGCGGTCTTCTTCATCATCGTCGCCCACATGGACTGGGCCGCCGTCGCCCTCATCGCGGTCGGCGCCACCATCGGCGGGCTCATCGGCGCCCGCGTCGGCCGCCGGCTGCCGCCCGCCGCGCTGCGCGCCCTGATCGTCGTCGTCGGCATCGCCGCCATCCTGCAGCTCACCCTCACCTGAACCGCACGGCCGGACCCGTCACCGGGTCCGGCCGCGTCGACGTCATCCGCGGTCCGCGCCTCAGGCCGGCCGCGCCAGCCACTCCGGCAGCCCGGCCCGCTCCCGTACACCCAGCGCCAGCAGCAGCGCGTCCGCCGGCGTCGGCTCGAACGGCCTGACCAGCAGCCGCATACCCGCCTGCTCCGGCGTACGGTCCGCCTTGCGCTGGTTGTCCTCCGCGCACGCGGCCACCGTGTTCAGCCAGGTGTCACCGCCACCGCGGGACCGCGGCTGCACGTGGTCGACCGTCGTGGCCCGGCGCCCGCAGTACGCGCACCGGTGCCGGTCACGTACCAGCACACCCCGCCGCGACCACGGGGCCCGTTGTCGGAACGGCACCCGCACGTAACGGCACAGCCTGATCACCTGCGGAAGCGGTAGGTCGACGTCGGCCGCACGGATGCGCAGCCCGGGATGCGCCTGCTCCACGACGGCCTTGTCCTGCATCACCAGGACCACCGCACGCCGCAGCGACACCGTCGACAGCGGTTCGAAGCTCGCATTCAGCACCAGCGTGTCGCGCATGCCGCCCACCTCCCGGGTCCGCTCCGCCCCCCTGGCGAAGTGGCTCCACTGTGCCCCCGCGTCCACTCCCGGACAACGCAATTTCCCCCGGGCGGACAGCGGGTGACCGGGGGAGGAGGAACCGGGAAAGAGCAGCGGAAAAGCCGGTGCGCGGCGGGACTGCGGGAGAAGCGGGGAAAGCTCGCGCCCCGGACGCCGGACGTGATGAACGTCCTGGCATCCGGAGCGCGCCGGCCGGCGCGGACCCCCGATCCCCAGACCGGGGTCCGACAGGCGGCGGGTGGCGCGAGGTACCGCCCAGCGCAACGCCCCGCCGCCTCCGCCGAGGCGGTGCCGGCCGGCCCGGCGCCCGCCGCGCCACCCGGGCGCATGACCGGGGGCGTCCGGCAAGCCGGGCAGTCACCACTGTGCGGGGGCCCGCGCCGGGGCGCAACGCATTAACCACCGACCGCGACCGGACCGGTGGACGGGCCCCGCTCAGCCGCCGGCCGGCACCTCGTACTCGGCGATCAGCTGGGCCCGGCCCAGCGTGTGGAAGCGCAGGTTGAAGCCCACGTAAGCCGGCGACGCGTCCGCGTTCGCGTCCAGCTTCTCCTGGTCCACCGCGTAGACCGTGAAGACGTAGCGGTGCGGGCCGTCCCCGGGCGGCGGCGCGGCGCCGCCGAAGTCGCGGGTCCCGTAGTCGTTGCGCGCGTGCACCGCACCGGCCGGCAGCCCGGGGAAGTCCCCGGAGCCCGCGCCCGCCGGCAGCTCCGTCACCGACGCCGGGATGTCGAACAGCACCCAGTGCCAGAAACCGCTGCCGGTCGGCGCGTCAGGGTCGTAGCACGTCACCGCGAAGCTCTTGGTCTCCGCGGGGAAGCCCTCCCACCGCAGCTGCGGCGACACGTTGCCCGCCGCGTACACCTGGTCGTCCCCCAGTACCGCCCCCGCCGCCACGTCGTCGCTCACCACGGTGAACGCCGGCACCGGCGGATGGAAGTCATGGGGGAGCGGTCGCCGCGCTTGCTCGGACACCTGGACACCTCTCGATCGCTGGTCGAACGTGCGAACCGAGCCTATGTCCTGGCGGTCCGCACTCCCCAGCAGGCTAGAACCAGTTCCGCTTGCCGCCGACCTCGGCCAGCCACTGGTGGAGGTAGTTCGCCCAGTCGGTCTGCTCGTACGACTGCATGCCCATCACGAACGAGCGGTACGTGTCGCCCCCGCTGAAGAGCCCCGGCTTCTTGTCCATCTCCATCACGACGTCCATCTCGTGCCCGTCGGAGACGAACGTCAGCTCGACCTCCTTCAGCCCCGGATACTGCGACGGCGAGCGGAACTCGATCTCCTGGTAGAACGGCAGCCGCTGCCGCGTCGACCGCAGATGCCCCTTCTCCAGGTCCGCCCCGTGGAAGCGGAAGCCGAGCCGCCCGAAGGCGTCGAGCAGCGCCTCCTGCGCCGGCAGCGGATGCACGTTCACCGGGTCGAGGTCACCCTTGTCCACCGCCCGAGCGATCTGCAGCTCCGTGGTCACCCCGACGTTCATCCCGGTCAGATGCCGCCCCATGAACATCGTCACCGGCGTCTCCCACGGCACCTCGATCGCGAACCGCACGTTGTGCACCGCGCCCGCCCGCAGCTCGAACTCCCCGCCGATCTGCTGCGTGTGGAACTCGATGTCCTGGTGGTACTCGACGTCGTTGCCCTGCGCGTCCTTCCGCTCCACCTCCACCTTGGCCTGCAGCCCCACCGACAGCCCCTGGATGCGCTGCTCGACCGAACCGCCCTGGATCCGCACCTCCCCCTGGACCACACCGCCCGGCGTCACGTCCGACTGGAACAGCTCGGTCTCCACCGACGCCCCACCCGCACCCAGACTCGCCATCAGCTTCTTGAAGCCCATTACGGACACCCTCCATTGCCGGTTTTTGCACGCTCTTGGCGAACTCTACGAACGCAGCGCGCGTCCGGCTGGTTCCACTGCGCTCCGGTACGCTCGGGCCCCGTGATCACCGCACCCGAGCGGACCCCGCTGGCCCGCGACTTCTTCGACCGGCCGGTCCTGGAGATCGCCCCCGACCTGCTCGGCAGGCTCCTGGTCCGCGCCACGGACGACGGCCCGATCGAGCTGCGGCTCACCGAGGTCGAAGCCTACGACGGGCCCAACGACCCCGGCTCGCACGCCTATCGGGGCCGCACCGACCGCAACGCGGTGATGTTCGGACCGCCGGGACACACCTACGTCTACTTCACCTACGGCATGTGGCACTGCCTGAACCTGGTCTGCGGACCGGTGGGCACCCCCAGCGGGGTGCTGCTGCGCGGCGGAGAGATCACCGCGGGCGCCGACCTGGCCCGGGTCCACCGCCCCACCTCACGCAAGGCCACCGACCTCGCCCAGGGCCCCGCCCGGCTCGCCACCGCGCTGTCCGTCGACCGCGCACTCAACGGGGCAGACGCCTGCTCCGCCGACGGCGGCCCCTTCCGCATCCTCACCGGCACCCCGCCCGCCCCCGCCGCGATCCGCAGCGGACCGCGTACCGGCGTCGGCGGCGAGGGCGCCGCGCACCCCTGGCGCTACTGGATCGACGGCGACCCCACCGTCAGCCCCTACCGCGCGCACGCGCCGCGCAAGCGCTGACGGCGCCGACAAGCCCTCGACGGCGACAAGCCGAGGATGCCGGCAACGCGGATATCGCGGATATCGCGGATAAACCGCAGCGCGGCCGGCAGCCGGGACCGCGTAGGCTCGTCACCGCTGTACACACCCCGGTACGGGCACCTGTACGGGGACCCTGGGCAAGCCGCACCCCTATACAAGGAGACACGGAAACGTGACGGACATCGTCGACGAGCTGCAGTGGCGCGGGCTGATCGCCGTATCCACTGACGAGGACGCACTGCGCAAGGCGTTCGCGGACGGCCCCGTCACGGTCTATTGCGGCTTCGACCCCACCGCGCCCAGCCTGCACCTCGGCAACCTGGTCCAGATCCTCACCATCCGCCGGCTCCAGCTGGCCGGCCACCGCCCGCTGGGCCTGGTCGGCGGGGCCACCGGCCTGATCGGCGACCCCAAGCCCACCGCGGAGCGCACGCTGAACGACCCGGCCGTCGTCGCCGAGTGGGTGGAGCGCGTACGGGCCCAGATCGAGCCCTACCTCTCCTTCGAGGGGCAGAACGCGGCCGTCATGGTCAACAACCTGGACTGGACCTCGGGCCTGTCCGCGATCGAGTTCCTGCGCGACATCGGCAAGCACTTCCGGGTGAACAAGATGATCGCCAAGGAGGCGGTGTCCCGCCGGCTCAACTCCGACCAAGGCATCAGCTACACGGAGTTCAGCTACCAGATCCTGCAGGGCATGGACTTCCTGGAGCTGTACCGGCGCCACGGCTGCACCATGCAGACCGGCGGCAGCGACCAGTGGGGCAACCTCACCGCGGGCATCGACCTCATCCACCGGGTCGAGGGCGCCTCGGTGCACGCGCTGGCCACCCCGCTGATCACCAAGGCGGACGGCACCAAGTTCGGCAAGACCGAGGGCGGCGCGATCTGGCTCGACCCCGAGATGACCACGCCCTACGCCTTCTACCAGTTCTGGCTGAATGCCGACGACCGGGACATCTCGACCTTCGTCCGCATCTTCAGCTTCCGGACGCGCGAGGAGATCGAGGAGCTGGAGCGCTCCACGGCCGAGCGCCCCCAGGCCCGCGCCGCCCAGCGCGCCCTGGCGGAGGAGCTGACCACCCTGGTGCACGGTGCCGACCAGTGCGCCGCCGTGATCGCCGCGTCGAGGGCACTTTTCGGCCAGGGCGATCTCGCCGACCTGGACGAGGCCACCCTGGCGGCCGCGCTCAGCGAGCTGCCGCGCGCACAGGTGGCCGAACTCGCCCCGGTCGCCGACCTGTTGGCCCTGGTCGACCTGGTCCCGAGCAAGTCGGCGGCGCGCCGCACCATCAAGGAGGGCGGCGCGTACCTCAACAACGCCAAGGTGACGAGCGAGGACGAGACCCCGTCCACCAGCGACCTGATCCACGGCCGCTGGCTCGTCCTGCGGCGGGGCAAGCGCAACCTCGGAGCCGTCGAAGTACGGTGACACGGCTGGAAATACACGTTTGAGCGG